>CAZXHY010000071.1:0-1551 GCA_964639945.1 uncultured Gammaproteobacteria bacterium | reverse complement strand
TTATACAAGTGGCCCAGGGGCTTGGACCAGAAGGGCTGATTGCAGTACTGGTGGCAGCGTACCTTCTGCTACAAGTATTTTATGTGCAACCGTAGTAGTTGAACAGGGCGCAGCGAACGCAGATCAAATATTTACCTGTACTTCAGATGCACCAATAACTATTGGAGTAACTGCCATTGCATTTGCAAAAACTTCTGCAACTACTTATACAGGTAGCGGGGGCATAACATTAACAGGGAATGATTTTGCAATTACCCCACTTGGTATTACCAATGGTATGATTGCAAATTCTACTATTGATTTAACCACAAAAGTAACTGGAATATTACCGGCAAATAATGGCGGAACAGGTATTGCAAATAACGTGGCATCTACTTTAACTATAACCGGAGCTTTTGCAAGTACGTTTTCTGTTAGTGGTGCTTTTACCTATACATATCCTACTGCTACAAGTACTTTATTGGCTAATAATTTGGGTATCTCGGGTGGAACCACACTAATTGGTGGTACAGGCGCGGGAGAAAATTTACAACTAAGTTCCACAAGCCATGCAACAAAGGGACTAACCTTTATTGATTCAGTAACAACCGGCATTATATTTAGCGGGCCACTAAATTCTATTGGAATCGGAACCGTTCCTGTAGCCAACCAGCCATTCACCGCATCACAAACTTTCGCTGGTACATATAGGGGAGTGATTATTAATCCTAGCATTGCAGTAAATGCTTCTGCTCAATTTGGTGTTCAAAATAGTGCTGCAATATTTTTAATGGAGAAATTAAGCACATTATTTACAACATCAGGATTAGTAACAGCCAGTCAAAATGTACTGATTAGTAATACCGGTAGTATGTTGTTAGCTACTTCGTCAGGTAGCAATTTACCAATACTTTTTGCGGTTGGCGGTATTGGTTCTTCAAATGAGTGTCTGAGATTATCTGGAACAGGAATTGGATTATCTTGTGGAGCTGCGGTAAAAGTTACAGTCCCATCTGCGTATCTTCATATAGCTGCAGGTCAAGCTGGGGCAGGATTATCACTCTTAAAATTCAATTCCGGCACAAACCTTACTACAGCAGAAACAGGAGCCTGGGAGTACAATGGAACAAACCTATCTTTCACTCGTACAGGAACTACAAGAGAAAGTGTTTGGTGTGGAAATTCTGGTGCAACAGCTCCCGGTACTACTATCACGCCAGTTTTTACTTCTTTCTATGGAGGAAATGATATTGCTTTAGGAAATCCCAATTCTTGGGCTTCTGTAGTAATTGCGGGAACAACATATAAAATACCACTTTATACTTAAAAATCATGACCTACTATTTATCAAGTTATGCAGTAAAAGGATTGGTCTTAGATGATATTCTTAAAGAAGTCAGGATAGTAACTGATATTAATGTCAGTATTACTGGGGACACACACGGCATTGTACAAACAAACTCAGGTATTGAGGTTACTGTGAAAAATTTTGATAGTTATGATCAACTATCTACTCTTATAAAAGATGGAGTTAATAATTGGGTTTCAGATAATTACCCACCAGTATAATAT
>CAZXHY010000070.1:0-1608 GCA_964639945.1 uncultured Gammaproteobacteria bacterium | reverse complement strand
ATTTATAAAATATCCCTATACTATTTTCATATGGAAAAAGAAGAAATGAATGAATCCTCATCTATGATGACGTATGTCATCGGCGCAGTATTGTTGGTAGCAGTTGTTGCAGGAGCTTGGTATTTCAAAGCCAAAGCCCCTACTGCAATGACAGAGCCTACGGCTCAAACACAACCAGTGGTAACACCCACTCCCGGTCCTATCACCGACCTCATGTGTGATGTGCAATATATGAATTCCAAAATTGGTTTTGCAGAATATTATCTCTCTGTCGAAGGTGGAGATGTATCAAATGCAAAACAAGTCACATGTGATTTTGTTGTCAAAGCAGATGACAAAGTGCTTGCGAAAGCATCAGCAGATAGTGAACTTACCGCGGCCCCACTGCGTGGAGGTTCTACATTTCGATGTACAACCAAAGCTGTGGCCATCACACCAAATGTGTTGACGACGGTCGAAGTATCATTGAAAGATGATCTCAAAAAGACAGCGACATGTAGTGCACCATTTACATTCCCAAGTCCATAAGGGAATACCCAACATTTGAAACAAAAAAAGACCTACGCGAGTAGGTCTTTTTTATATCAAGCTTCTATTTTTACATAATCCCCAACTCTTTACCTACCTTAGCAAATGCAGCGATCCCAATATCCAAATCTTTTTTAGAATGTGTCGCACTTGGCATCACACGGATGCGTGCTTTTCCAAGAGCTACCATAGGAAATTTAATCGGTGTTGCAAATACCCCCTCTTCCATAAGTCGCTTAGAAAATTCCTTCGCCACGTTTTCATCTCCTATCATAACCGGCGTAATAGGTGTTTGAGTCACACCTGTGTTAAATCCTAATTTTTGAAATTTCGTACGTAAATATTTGGCATTACTCCACAACTTTTTTACCAATTTGTCTGATTCAGACAAAATACGAACACCTTCCACAACTGCTGCAGCATCCCCAACTGATATACCGGTCGAGAAAAGATAGGGCCTTCCTTTTTGCCGATAGTACTCTATCAACTCTTTTTTTCCTGTTATAACACCACCAATGACACCAAACGCTTTGGATAACGTACCCACCTCGATATCTAACTGCCCCTCAAGCCCAAAATGATGTGCGATCCCTTTTCCATCTCCTAAGACCCCCTCACCATGAGCGTCGTCCACCATGGTAATTGCGCCATATTGCTTTGCTAGTTTTACTATCTCTGAAAGTGGAGCTATATCTCCATCCATGCTAAACACCCCATCAGAAACAACTAGGATTATAGGATGTGTTCCGTCTGCTTTCGCGACACGAGCAAGCTCAACTGCTTCTTGCAAACGACTCTCGAGTTCCCCCATGTCATTATGCTTGTATATAAATTTATTTTTGACTTGCGAAAGCTTGATGGCGTCGATAATACTGGCGTGATTGAGCTCATCAGAGATCACGATATCTTCTTTTCCAACAATTGTCGCAATAGCCACGATATTTGCGATAAACCCACCTGAGAGAAGAAATGCCGCTTCTGCACCTTTAAATTCTGCAAGTGCTTTTTCTGCCTGCATGTGTAGCGTCAGATTACCAGAAATCGGACGCACAGCACCCGCTCCGACTCCATACTGTCTCA
>CAZXHY010000069.1:0-2255 GCA_964639945.1 uncultured Gammaproteobacteria bacterium | reverse complement strand
CGTCTGCGAGATTTGCGCAGTAGTCAAAAAATAGCTTTGAATGAATTTGCAGACTATCGAGAATGGGAACAGAGTCTCTCGGTATTTGATCTTTTGCGTACTTTAGGATTAATCGTTGGTTTTCTAAACTGAAGGTCTTTCTATATTCTTCCAAATACTGGGTGATGATTGGATTGTTTTCCAGCGACTTTACCCAGTTGTCGGTAAAGCCGGTGTTTTGTAGTATCAGAAACGCATCGTATATGAGCGAGTAGTTGCCGCCGCAGTACGTATAAATCTTTTTTCTCGTTTTGGCATCAAGCGTCATGTTGTATCGGTCGGCAAATATATCTATCCAGTATTCTGTTTCACTAGGCGTGAAATCTGGGAAGTAGAGGATAGATTCGCAGAGGGGATAGGTAAGCTTTTCCAAAAAGGCAGATGTTTTCATTTCCATGGGGTTTATGTCGTCGAGCAGAAACCAAAATGAACAGGCGGGGAGGGTGACTATTTTGCGCGTTCTGTAAAGCGTGATAAGCGATTCTGCCGCTGTGGGGTGGATATCTTTGAGTCGTTCTATTTTATAGAAAATTATGACAAGCCGTTTTCCAGAGTCTGATAACTTGGTGATATATTGTTGTAGTGCTCCCAGCAACACCGCGGTATCTTCGGTCACCGTATGTTTGTAGTTTGGGTCTGTCTGGGAGATGGCGATACTTAGCTGGTGAAGCCAGTAGTAAGGATTTGCAGAAATGAGAAGTGTAGGCTCGAAAAACACTATCACAGCGTCTTTTGGCAGATAGTCCGTAAACTCCGATCGATTTCCCAAAACATACTGGAGGAGCCCAGACTTGATAGATTTATAGGTTCCGACGATGCTCCCCGATTTTCCTATGGATAGTTCCTTAAAAAACGGAGACAACCTCTTGAGGATGTTTTTCTGCGGCAGCGGCTGGTGCTTTTGCATGAGTAAATTATATCACATATGTCAGAAAAAGTCAGGATTGAGTCAAGCAATCCGTGCAAGATAGGCATATAAATAGGTATGGAACCTACGGTACAAGACGTAAAATATGCAAAAATGTGCATAAAACTGGCAAATCAGGCATACGAAGAGGATCATGATTTGCCTTTTGCTTGTGTCATCGTGCGCAACAACACGATCGTAGTACAGGCAAAAAATCATGCACGAGGCGGAGATGTCACAAAGCACGCTGAGGTTTTAGCCCTTCAAGAAGCGCAGAGAATACTAGGAAGTAGTGATCTATACGGATGCACTCTATACTCCAACGTCGAACCATGCCCAATGTGTTCGTTTATGATCCGAGAATTGAAAGTATCCAAAGTATGTTTCTCACTATCATCTCCGGTGATGGGAGGGTATACGAAGTGGCCTATCCTACAAGATATGTCCCTCGCAGGGATAACTCCTTTTGGGAATCCACCAGAGATTGTTAAAGGAATATTGTCAGGACAAGCAAGGAAAGATTTCGATAAACTCGGATGGGTCGTATTTGATTGAGCAATGTTAGAACGATCCTGTTTTAACTTCTCCAGCACGTTTGTATTTGGTAAAGATTACGCCAGTTGGAGTAACTTGAGATTCATAAAGCGTAAATGCCGCGGGTATTGTGCCTTTCTCAAACAATCGCTTTCCGCTTCCTAGAGTGATGGGAAATATTTTAAGCCAAAATTCATCGACTAAATCATGCTGCATGAGTGTCTGAACGAGGTTCGCGCTTCCATACACCTGTAGATCTGGCCCTTCCGAATTTTTTAATTTTTTTAAACCATCAACATCATTTATAACTTCTGTGTTTTCCCAAGTTGGATTTTTTAAGGTTTTAGAAACAACATATTTTGTAATTTTATTTACTTGAGGCCATGTTTCTGTGTGTGTAGGCCAATACTTTTCCCAGATATCGTAGGTAATGCGTCCAAGGAGTAGCGCCGCAGTCGCCTTCATCTGCTTCTCCATCTCGGTACCCCCAACTTCAGCTTCAAAGAGTGGTCCCATCCACCCGCCGTATTTAAAGCCAGCTGCTGCATCTTCTTTTGATTCGCCGGGAGCCTGTATGACCCCATCGAGGGTGATGAATTCAAGAACGAGGATTTTTCTCATAACATTATTCTAACACCAGATTTTGGTCGTTAAGAGTGAAATCCCGCTAGGTTTTGTTTATTGCCCGAAGGTGTGTTTGCTTGTAGAATTAATAAATGGACTGGCTATTACATCCCGACGTAAAGCAACTCGTCGTTTTTTTTGGTCCATTTAC
>CAZXHY010000068.1:0-2264 GCA_964639945.1 uncultured Gammaproteobacteria bacterium | reverse complement strand
GACATATCGTTTGTTTCCACAACCCAAAGTCAACCGTTCCATGAGCTCAAATTTTGCAGTACTAGTGCTTGCAATTGGATTTTTATATCTTGGAATTGTTGTCGGGTATCCAGTGCTCTATCGTTGATTTTTTGCAAACTAATGGATTTATATATAGATCTGATGATAAAGCAGGAATTGTGTATAAAGTAGTGCGTGCCCTTCACGTGAGGGGCTACTTATTATTTGCCTTTTTTCTTCAGAGAGAGGTATATAGACAAAGCGCTACTTGCAGATGTTCCTAACATTAAGACTGTAGAGATTCCAGCTTGTTTATCAGCAAACGCACCCAACCAAAGAATCAGAAAAATTATAGAAACAATTAGCCAATAGAGTGAGTACCGTTGTGCCAATTTAATTCCTTTATTCAGGAGTAATCCAAGTGCGATGCCAGTTATAAATAGTGGGGAAAGCACAAACGAAATTTGTAATACTTTAACAAGTGAATCCATATGCTAGTAGCGTAGGCTACACTTAACCAAAAGTAAATGCGTAAAGTTCTATATCTCCATCAAGCACTTCAATTCTGAGAATATGAGAGCCACGTACTGGAAGATTTATAAGTTTGTACAAACGATCGCCGTTTATTTTTACATTTCCATTTTGTACGTCGACCCCGCGATTGTTATCCGTGACAAGCTTCTCGTCTAGATATACTCGAATGCCTCCCGCATGACCTAATTTATCTGGTCGCATGACCAAAAATACTTCCTTTGCATCAAATGAAAAGGTCAGTGTAGATCCTTTTTGTGGCATCGCACGTTCCGCGCCAATTGTCCATACCCCGCCGAGAGCAAAAGAGTTTTTAGAAATTTTGTTCGGCGTGGTAAAAAACGTTGGCGTATCTATGACTACACGTTCGGGCGACGCAAGGCCGCTTATACGTTGGTGCCCAAGATAGGTTTCATGAGTATTGGCGTCGACCACGTATTGGGGGTTATTGGGAACTGCTGAAATAGTTGCGCCAGTCTCCTTGAGCAATTTTTGTATCATGAGTTCTGTTTCGTTATATTTTCCCTCACCAAAATGGGTGTAACGAATTTTTCCGTTTTTATCTATGAGATAGTGTGCAGGCCAATATCTATTGTTGTAAGCTTGCCAAGTAGCGTAGTTATTATCCTGCATAACAGGATAGGTGATGCCAAAATCTTCTATTGCTGCTTTTACGTTTCGTTCCTCTTTTTCGAAGGCGAATTCGGGCGTGTGTACACCCACAATAACAAGCCCTTTGTCCTCATAGGTTTTCCACCACGACGTAAGGTATGGGAATGTGCGGATACAATTGATACATGTATATGTCCAAAAATCGATAAGGACAACTTTACCTTGAAGCTCACCCATGGTTATTGGTTTGGTATTAAGCCATGCTCCACCTGCTATAAATTCTGGTGCATCGATTGCATCGGGTTGCAGTAAATCTTCCATAGAGATTTTTGGAGCATTTTTTAATCTATCTAATTCTCTTTTTACAAGCGTGTTATCTTCTAATGCCGTAAGCCCTGCGCCATAACTTGGAAATCTTTGTAGGATATATGACTGGAATTGTCTATCCCAACTGAAAAATATTCCTATAGCCGCAACAAGCATGAGAATGCCAAATGCTTTTTGGATTGATTGGGTATGTGACAAAAGCCATGGGTGACTGGTGAGTAATTGTCTTCCTCCGTACGTAATGGCAAAAAGAGGGATTGCTGTCCCAAGAGAATATGCCAGCGTAATAAGAATTGCGCCACCATTTATCGAGCTTGTTGCGGCAAGGGTGATAATTGAGGCTAAAATTGGCCCTACACACGGTGTCCACACAAGCCCAAGAGAAAGTCCAACAAAAAATCCTGCGATAAAGTCTGGGCGATTGGTATTTATTTTTTGTTGTGGAGAAAGAGATGCAAGGCGTGAAAAAAGCTTTTCCATTGCAATTTGAAAACTGGGAACCAATAAGCTTATTCCAAATATTCCGATGACAATCACAGATATGGTTCGCAGCGTGTCTGCAGAAACGCCTGTGAAGTTGATGATTGTTGTTAAAAACAAGGTAAAAAATGTGAAGCTTAGTATGAATCCAGCAACCACACCGAGTGGCTTCTTTTTCCCTCCAGTTAGTGTGCCAGATAAAACGATTGGAAGGATTGGAAGTATACACGGGGAAAGAATAGTTACGATGCCTCCCAAGAATGCAAACAAAAGTAAGATAATCATTCCGTATTCATTATATACTGTTTATTGCG
>CAZXHY010000067.1:0-2470 GCA_964639945.1 uncultured Gammaproteobacteria bacterium | reverse complement strand
ATGCACAGGAATATGATCTATGCCACCCGTATGAATATCAAAGGTCTCACCTAAATATTTCATACTCATCGCAGAACACTCTATGTGCCACCCTGGAAATCCATCTCCCCATGGACTTTCCCAATGCATAGCATGATCAGCAAATCTTCCTTGACGTTTAAACCAAAGCGCGAAATCTGCTGGGTGCTTTTTGAATTCACCTTCCTGCACTGCTTCTCGCACTGCAGTCTTTCTCTCTTCCATTTTTTGTCGCCCAAACAGCCCCTCATATGGCGCAAACTTGGCGACATCAAAATACACTGCTTCTGGCGTGTCGTAGGCGAACCCTTTTTCTATGAGCGTAGACACTAGTTTGATTTGTTCGGGAATATGCTCGGTCGCCAAACAAATAATATTTGGCCGTAATATATCGAGCTGATCCATGGTGCGGTAAAAATGATCAGTAAAAAACTTAGCGACTTCCCAAACAGTTTTCCCTTGTTTTTTTGCGCCCTTTTCCAACTTATCCTCCCCCTCATCGCCATCTGATACCAAATGACCAACATCGGTTACATTTTGCACATGATTTACCTGATACCCAAATCGTGTCAGAGTTCTACGCAAAATATCGTCGCCCACGTATTTACGCCCGTGACCGATATGAGCATAGTCATATACTGTCATGCCACACGTATAGAGTCCGACAGCGGGAGGATTGATAGATATAAATTCTTCTATTTTTTTGGTTAAACTGTTGAAAAGTTTCATAGAAGTATTATAACTTAATCTTGCCTTGTGTTCTTTCCTATCTCAGTACTACTCTTCTTGGCTTTCATACCGTAGAGGTCTCCTCGTTTCCGTTTACTGGTCACTTGAGGCAGTGATGCTTTTTTGTTTGCCTCGGCTTGCTTTTTCTTCATCTCTTTCTTCTGCTCCTCTTCTTGCTTAAGTTTTTCCCAAACAGTCGGTTCTTTTTGTTTTTGTCCGCCACCTGCCAGCTCTTGAAGGGCAGCACGTGCCACAGCCTTTTTTATCTCCATGGCTTGTTGCGCTGTCGCCTCCTCTTGACTCCCCGGCTCTGGCATAGCTGCAGCCTGCTTGGGTTGCGCCTTCTGTGATTTTTTTCCGCCACCAGCACCAAGACTCTCCATAGCCTTGCCAACTATATCTTTTGGAGCTTGAACAGTCTCTCGAACAACATCTTTTCCTATCTGCTCAAATGACTCGCCTATTTGACCAAAAATATTATTTCCTGCCATATTATTTTATTGCGGTGAATATACCATACCACCCAACACCACTCGATAATAGTCCCATAGACGCTCGCGCCGCTGCAGCATTTCGCACAATGGATCTAGCCCATGCAAATGGCAACAACTTAACAAAAGGTATAAGCGATTGCAGTATATGACTTTTGCGATACAACGCTGCAGCCCCAGCAAGAACTTCTAATGTTTTATCTATTTTTATAATCTTTCGAAACCCAACTTTGTTTATATTTCTCTCCATACCGTGTACGTCAATAAGTTCGGAAAGTGCAAACGATCTGCAAAACAAATCACGTGACTTGCGATCTTTATCATTTTTCGGCGGATGTTTCATATACCCATCGGCGATAACTAACCGACCACTAGGTTTTAATACGCGATATGCTTCAGCCAAAAAAGCACTCTTAGGATATGCATGACAAATGCTTTCTATGCCAATGACCACATCGAATGAGTTATTAGCATATGGAAGTTTCGTAAAATCAGCAATTTGAAACGACACACGAGGATGTAAATCTGCAGATTTAGACAATGATGTAGCTTGAGCAACTTGAGATTCAACTATCGTTATCCCCACAATCGTTGCCCTTGTTTTTTGCCCAAAATATAACGATGTCCCACCTATACCACACCCAGCATCTAACACCGTATCTGTGGCCTTTACATTCGCGTACGCCAATACACTGGCATTTTCATTTTCGACGGCCTCATCCACTGTATGTGTCTTTTGATTCCAAAATCCTACATGCATACCATGCGCGTATGGAGACCAAAAATAGTTATATAACCACTGGCTCGAAGAGTAATAATGAATAATTTCAGAGGATGAAACTACTGCCTTCATATGTTAAAAATAACCAAGTTGTGCTTTCGCTTTTTCGGTCATGCGTTCCATCGTCCATGGAGGTTCAAATGTGAGTTCAACCAACACTTTTGTGACTCCGTCGAGTTTACCAACTTCCTTTTTTATGGGATCTGCAATTAATGAAAACAATGGACACCCAATGGTTGTCAGGGTCATTTTTACCGATACGCTTCCTGTCTGGGCATCTATATGAATTTCGTATATAAGACCTAAGTCCCACAATGAAACACCAATTTCTGGATCAGGGATGGTCGCTAACACTTCTTCTATTTGCTTTTGGGTAACCATGATTAGAACTCCGTTCTACCTTCAAGCGCTCGAGAAAGCGTCACCTCGTCAGCATATTCAATATCTGCAC
>CAZXHY010000066.1:0-2575 GCA_964639945.1 uncultured Gammaproteobacteria bacterium | reverse complement strand
ATGTAATACTTATTACAATTCTTTATCATGGCTGGAAAAAAGCATAAAGAAACGTCGAGCAGTCAACAAGCTTCATTTGTTGGAATGGAGGGGCCAACTACCCCTCAAATAGAAAATCCCAACTTACTTCCGAACGGAAAGAGAAGGTCAAATCGTCGCTCCAATGGAGCACTTAACGCGTGGCACAAGCCGTATGTGACAGCGCATGAGAAAAGACTTGCTGTGCGTTCGTGGAAGGTAATAGATTTGATTATTCATGATAAGTCTTCTGATGCGTTGAGTGCGCCACCTCAGGATAGATCAATTACTCTTGTTGGGCAGCGAACCTTGCCAAAGAAAAAGCGTGAGTTTCATGATTATATATTTCCGCAGCCCGGAGATGAGGTGAACTGGGAAGGGTTGCAAAAGTTAGCGGCAATGGCACAAAAAATTTTAAAAAAGAAATAGAGTGGCATTTTTTTCTCCTTCTATCTAGGCTATACTAGCCTCATGTTTAATCGTGTATGTGTTGCAGGGACATTTGATGGGTTGCACAAAGGTCATGAGGCGATGCTCATGGCCGCGTTTGAAGCAGGTACGCACGTAGTCATAGCTATAACCTCAGACGTGTTTGTACGGACATACAAAGTCAGAGAGGTGGCTGGATATGCCAAGCGACTAGATGCATTGGTTGTGTGGCTAAAAACGCGTAACCTTATCGATCGGAGCGAAATTATATCCATAGACGATGCAGTGGGGCCTGCAGCAACAGCAGATATAGATGCATTAATTGTAACTTCACAAAATAAGCATGTGGGGGAACAAATAAATGCGTTGCGCACAAAGCGACATATAGCATCCGTAGTGCTTATAGATGTTCCACTCATTTCTGCACAGGATCATCAGGTGATTTCCTCCACGCGCATACGTCGTGGTGAGATAGACCGTGCTGGTCGATTGACCATGCCAGACAATATGCGCGATGAGTTGTCGAAACCATTGGGTGTAGTCTTGAGAAATGACGCTATGATTGCGCGTTCCATTATGATGCACAAAGACGACGTGATTATGTCTGTGGGAGATATGACGACAAAAACGCTTGTA
The DNA here is from genome assembly GCA_964639945.1 of uncultured Gammaproteobacteria bacterium. Taxonomy (GTDB): domain Bacteria; phylum Patescibacteriota; class Microgenomatia; order UBA10105; family UBA927; genus UBA927. Next base: position 1,492 of record CAZXHY010000066.1, on the reverse strand, counting down.
GATGCGGGGATTACACCTCGATTATCGATTGTAGATAACAAAGTAAATCGAAAAAGATTTACTGGATTAGACGCTTGGTTAGCAAAGCGCGTGAAGTTTCGAGAGAAATATGTAAGCGGGCCGGGGTTTATCAGTGCTGAGGTGGTGAAAAAAATTCGTAATTGGGCAAACCAACCTGATACCCAGCTTGTTTTGGTGATAGATGGGGAAGAGGACCTGCTTGCGCTCCCTGTGCTGGCTACATCACCTATTGGAAGTGTTTTATATTATGGGCAGCCAAAAGCATCCTCATGGGCATGTGGGCCGATCGTAGAGGGTATAGTCGAAGTTGTGGTAAATGCGCAAAATAAAGAGCTTGCCAATACATTGCTGGCGAAATTTATCGTATAAAATATCGCTTCCTCTTGATAGTTATTCCATAATCGTAAATACTTGATGTATGGCAAAATATGTACCAGATGTAGGGAGTCAGCGTTGGGTGATTATTGCTCCGGGGCGTGTGGCGCGTCCAGACGATAGCGCAAGTCGTGCCAAGCAGTCTCATGGGGCTTGCCCGTTTTGCGCAGGTAACGAAGGTATGACTCCACCTGAGTCGTATCGATATGGAATAGGCGAAGCAAATAGTGCTGGATGGGATGTACGCGTGGTTCCGAATCTTTTTCCCATCACAGATCTTCATGAGGTTATTATTCATAGTCCCAATCATGATTTGGATATAGAAGATTTACCAATAGAGCAGCTGGCGAAAATTCTCACCGTGTATCGCGATCGTTATCGCGCACATGAAAACGATGGGCAAGTGCTCATCTTTTGCAATCACGGTCTAGCGGGTGGGGCGAGTTTGGCTCATCCACATAGTCAGCTGGTTGTGGTGCCGCGACAGATCAATCTAGACACTATCTCGAGGGAGCCCGTGGCAAATATCGTAAACGATAATACTAATTTTGTGACATACTGTCCGGATTTTTCTCAGTGGCCGTTTGAAATATGGATTGCGCCAAAAGCTCATGAGGTGGGAAAGTTTAGTGATGTACCGCAAGATCAAATGACAGACCTTGCACAGGTATTACAGGGCGCCATACAGAGTATTCGAGTGGCTCAAGGAAAGCATTTGATCAAGCCACTGTATCCTGATAGTGGATTTGTCTATAACTACTATATCTATCATGGGACAAACTGGTATCTGCGTATCATACCGCGATTTGTACATCGTGCAGGATTTGAGTTGGGGACTGGATTGAATGTAAATATAATCGATCCGACTGAGGCCGCGAAAATTCTACGAACGGTATCCAAATAATCACTTATTCTTCTCTTCTATATTTGTGTTGACGAGCAAGTAGCGTGTTTATCGGGCACCGACCAACGGCAGAGCATTTTCCACAGTCATCCGTGAATTCTATTTTTTTCGTCACTGTTATGAGTGCTTTATTGTTTTGGCCACCAGATTTGCTACTGTCGAATCCGATGCATCCACCAGTTTGTTTGATTC
>CAZXHY010000065.1:0-2716 GCA_964639945.1 uncultured Gammaproteobacteria bacterium | reverse complement strand
GCTACCCTTGCCCTTTCTCAACCCCACAGAACTCACGAGGCATTTAATACCAAGGAACGGGAAATTAGTACGTTTTGCAAATATCTCACGACACAACACGATCACCCAGTCGTATCGGCAGGACTTGTGCATGCATACTTTTTACATACCCAAATAGGCACACAAGACCTAGGGAAAATAGCAAGGCTCGCAAGTTGCGTATATCTCGCTCAATCTGGATACGACATCCGCGGGATGAATCACCCAGAAAGCATCTGGGCCAATGATCCCAAAGCATATGAATTCGCCCTAAGTGAAGCACTGCAACTCGGTCAGCTTACCCCTTGGTTAGAATACACAGCGTCATCGATCAAAAACAGCTATCTGCACCTTGTCACAGCATTTGAACGCGCAGCACACGGAGTGCATTCTGCTGAAGAACAAGCTAAAGCATTCCTCACAAATAGACAACTCGATATCTTAGATCTAGGAGCTGCTCCAAACACCAAGCTCACCAATCGCTCAATACAATTACATTTCCATATTTCGGCTATAACCGCTAGCCGTGACCTTGCGCGCCTTGCAGCCATCGGACAACTCTATGCACACGGAAAAGGGAGATCGGTCTACTACACAAGAACGTAACAAATTAACAGGTAACAAATTCACAATTTGACAAGCAACGTAGTTAATTGGTCAATTTGTTAATTGGTTCATTGCTTACTTCAACAATTTTTTATACTGACGTATATACATCCCTGCCTGTTTTTTCCAAGAAAAATCTACTCGCATCGCTTCTGTCATCATGGAAGCAAATTTTTTTGGCTTTTTCTTATACATGTCGATCGCTTCTTTCATCTTTTTGATCAACGCTGTAGACGTATACTTTTCAAATACAAAACCATCCTTACTATCTCGTACACTATCAGCCAAACCGCCAGTTTTACGAACCAATGGTAAAGTCCCATACCTCATAGCAATCATTTGTGTCAGTCCGCAGGGTTCAAATTTGGATGGAACCAACATGATGTCGCTTCCCGCGTAAATCCTTCTCGCTAATCGTTCATCGAAAGTATTTGTAAACGAAACATGAGGATTTGCTTCAGATAATGCTTTAAACTCAGACACCACATGAGCATTCCCTGTACCAAGTAACGCAATCTGAAATGATCCTTTTGGCAACAGCTCTATCGCGTGCCCTATCAAATCCAGTCCTTTCTGACGAGGTTCAAAACGACCAACAAATCCAAATAATGGAACATCTATCTCAGGAAGTCGTAATGCTTTTTTAAGCCCTTGTTTTATCACCACCTTGGCTTGTGTAACAGTTTTACTGTCATAGGACACACCGAGCGCTTTGTCTGTCCGAGGATCCCATAAATCCTGATCAATACCGTTTAAAATTCCAATAATCTTGCTACCGCGTCGCTGAAACACTTCTTGAATTCGCTTCCCATGGACTCCAGTAACTATTTCTTTGGCATATGTTGGAGATACTGTTGTGACTATGTCAGCATATTCCATCCCCTCCTCAAGAAGCCTGATTGCTCTTCCGAGAGGTGTCATAAATGTGTGAAATATCGTTTTTGGCAACCCCAATTTCAACGATATTGAGCTTCCAGTCTCGCCTTGGTATAACAAATTATGGATTGTCAAAATTGTTTTTGCACGCTTGGACTGTAAAGTTTCGAGCTTTCCTTGACCTAATTTGCGGTTATCACCAACAAGCATTGGGATCAGCCCTGTATGCCAATCATTACAATGCAATATATCGTAGGGACCACCCAATATTTCCTGAGAATACAAGTACAATTGAGCGACAGCCTTAGAAAAAAATCCGAATCGTTCCACGATATGAGGAGCGTCGTACTGATTGAATAACGGATGTCGAAACAGATACACTGGCACATCTGTTCCGGGAAGTGTCGTTCGGAAAATAAACATCAATTCTCTTCTTCGATCGTAATCGATAGCCATTTGCCCTACACATGAAACATTTTTCGTTGTCATATGCTCGTAATATGGCATAGCGATAGATACGTGTATTCCACTGGCAGACAACGCAGCCGGCAACGAGTAGCTCACATCAGCGAGTCCGCCTCGCTTATACAACTCAGCAATCTCGCTTGTCACAAATAATACCTTCATATAATTATCTTAACATTGATTGAATGACTTGTGTGTATGAAAAATAACGTAAATTTTTTGGATTGCTATAACAGCCCAGATAAAAATATTTTACAAGTATTTACAAGTGAAATTTGAAAAAAATATTTTTTTCGAACACAGAAACTCGTCACCTGTTATACTATACGTTATGGAACAACTCGCTCCTCTCCCAAAAACTAGCATTGAACAATTTGTCTCATCTGCAACAGCATATGGCGCAAAAAATATGCGGATAGAACAGTCCAAGGATGGAATCATAACGATACACCAAAAACTCGGAGAGGGATGGCACGGACTGGGATTTGATGGCCAAAATCTCTGGATGGGACTAACCGCAGCAGATCAAGCTACCAAACAGGATTGGAATGGCAACACGGTACTCGTGCCAAATCAAAAATATGCTGGAATTACGACAGGCGAACACGGTAAACTCGCCCAAGAACACCCCGTAGCCAAGCTCGCTAGTCACCTACTCCAGTTCGACCCAACAGTTTCTCTCCACATCACTGGAGAACATACAAAGTGGCAGATAGGTGAAAATACGAAGCTCAAAAGTGATACATATGGC
>CAZXHY010000064.1:0-3512 GCA_964639945.1 uncultured Gammaproteobacteria bacterium | reverse complement strand
GTAATTAATAATGCTGTGGTTGGATTATTTACTGATACTGCAACTGAAAGTCTACTTAAACTACAACAATTAGATACAACAGTAGGAGGAACAACTGCAGTAACTGATGCATTGTTAATTGATAGTGCAGGAAACTCAGGAATAACGGACGCAATACACATTTCAAACACTGTAGGAAATATCACAAATGGAATAGATATTGCTGATACAACAGGAACTATAAACAAAGGTATAGTTCTTTCAGGAACATTTACAACTGCAGGAATAGATCTAGGTAATTCAGCAGTTATTAATGCTGGGAATTTAACATTTTCAGGAGGTGCTATTTCTGATGGAACTGATGAAGTTGATATAAGTGATGATTTAGCTATATCTGGAGTTCTTCAAGTTGGAGGTACAACTGCCGCTACTTATTCAAGGTTAGGAATCGCAACTACAGCGCATGGTGGAAACATTAGTGCATCAAACGACTTATTATTACAAGATCTCGAGATTGATGGCACACTCTTTATGGATGGTGGAATTCTGGCAAATTCAGCGGGGGCATCTACAATTACATTTTCAGCAACACCAACGACACTTGCTAATTATTTAACAGCAACAAACTGGGTAATAGAAAATCCCGCAGGTGGAAATGTAGGTCACGCTGCATTAATAGTAAACCAAACCAAAGCGGGAGATTTGTTTACAGCCAGTGCTTCAGGTACACCAAAGTTTGTTATTACAAACGCAGGCAGAGTTGGCGTTGGAACAAATTTACCTAATTATCAATTAGATGTGGTTGGAGATGATGATTTTAGATTAGTTGGCGCAGGTAGAACTGATGGAATTACCTTGCAACATGTATCGGTCGGCAACTACACAAATACTAGTATAGGAACTGGTTCGTACACAGTTAACTCAACTGGTGGAGGATTAGTACTGGCTGGTGGCACATCTACAGACGATGTCACGGTCTCAACCGGTGATACTAATGCTACAAGGATGACAATCAAAGGTGGTGCGGGGACTGATTTAGGTTATGTTGGAATAGGAGTCACAGCTCCAGCCGCCAATCTCCATCTTCAAGGTTTTACTGCACCAAACAGTACTACCTATTCTAGCCATAGCTTCTTAGATAAATTCGAGTACAAAGAGGGTGGTAGTAATCTTTGGCGTGGATTGACCATGACATCTTCGAAAAATTCAGCCTCTGCAGATTGGAGTTATACTGGTATTAGATTAAACTCTTCTATTGCCTCTGGTTCGTATGCAATAGATAATGGATATAACAACTTATCTTGGATAGAGTTCGGAACAAGTGGCACATCTGGATATTCAGGTGATATTCGTTTTGGCACAGGAAATTCCGCTACAAACGAAAGGATGAGGATTGATTCCACTGGCAATGTCGGTATTGGAACGACTGCACCGGGTGGTAAACTCGTTGTTTCTCAAGTTACTAGTGATGCAATCATTCTCAGACTTAGTAATGCTAGCGATACAAGTGGTTTTGATTTTACTAGAATTAGTGCGACTGGTGCTTTATCAATCCAAGGTAATCAGACAGGCTTTAACAACATACTTTTGGCCCCTACCTCTGGCAACGTCGGCATCGGGATAACAGCTCCAGATCAGCTCGTTACAGTAGCAAATGCTGCAAATAAATCTGGGTTTAACTTAAGACAAAGTACAACTAATGAAGGCCTCTATCTCACTTCAGATGGCGGAGGTCAAGCTTTGATTTCCGGAGGAGCTGAATATACTGGAACTGCTATTACCGACGCCAATGCGTGGACATTCAGAGCTGCTGGAGGTGCCTCAGGCATCTGGCAATCAGGAGGCGCGATATCGTTTCATACTGACAGTACTACTGCTATCGGAAATACATTTACCCCATCCTACAGAATGACTATAAACAACTCTGGCAACGTCGGCATCGGGACAACAACTCCTACTCAAAAGCTCAATCTCAAAAATGGTCATCTACGCTTCGATCAAGTCGATGCCCCTGGAGCGCCTACGGTTGCCGTCAATGCGACGGCGGGCAACCTTAACGGAGCCTATTACTACCGCATCTCCTTTGTCACAGCTGTCGGAGAAACCGAAAGCGGCATAGTCTCATCAGTAGTCAGTCCTGTCAATCAGCAGGTCAATTTATCAGCTATTCCTGTTTCAGCAGATACATCAGTCACATCTAGAAAGATATATCGATCTACGGCAGGAGGCTTAAATAGTCTTTTGGCATTGGTAGCCACTATTGCAGACAACACCACTACTACCTATACCGATAATATTGCCGATGCCTCTCTAGGTGTCAAAGAGCCTAGAGTCAACACGACAGGTGGTGTCATCTACAATGGCACAACAAGAGCAGGGATTATAGATCCTGGTACAACTGCTTTAGGCTTAAACGCTCTGAGTGTAAATACTGGCTGGCACAACACCGCAGTAGGGATAAATACTCTTCTATCAAATACAACTGGTTATCAAAACACTGCTATAGGACTAAACGCTCTCTATAACATCACTACTGGCTATTATAACGACGCAATCGGTGTAAACGCTGGAAGATATATCTCAGGTGGAGCAACTGCCAACCAGACTAGCAATACAAGTCTATATCTTGGTAACTCGACAAAAGCATTGGCAAACGGCGATACCAACGAAATTGTGATTGGTTACAACGCCACCGGTCTTGGGACAAACACGGTCGTACTAGGTAATACGAGCATTGGGACCACAGCCCTGAGGGGCAACGTCGGCATCGGAGTTACTTCTCCTGGTTCAAAATTGCAGATCACCGGATCATCCTCTGTATATAATGGGTCTAGTATGTTGGGTCTTACCACTGGCACTGGTACGTCCACTGACGAGTCACTTTTCTTTGGAGTACATGATGGGGATTATTCTTGGATTCAGGCAATGAAGCCTGGCACTGCCTATCGAGATATCGCTCTCAACCCTAATGCCGGCAACGTCGGTGTAGGCGACACCACTCCCGACAGGTTATTTGATGTTAAGGGTAATGTTTGTCTAGACTTAAATGCCGACGAGGCCTGTACCGACAATACTGCCGCCCTCTCAGATGCGCGTTTAAAAACAAATATTACCTCCATTACCGACAATCTAGAACTAGTGCAACAACTCAAACCCGTTCGCTTCACCTGGAACGGCGAATACAATACAGGGGACGCTAACTCACTTGGTTTCCTTGCCCAAGATGTCGAACAGATTTTCCCAGAGCTTGTCATCACAGACACCGCAGGTTATAAAAATCTAGATTACAGCAAATTAACCGCCGTACTCGCTGGAGCAATTCAAGAATTAGACCGAAAAATAGAAAGTATGAAAACATCTGAAATCATCTCCCCTATTGCTAACACTGATTTAATAATTGATTTGCAACCTGATGACAGCCAAACTGCTTCAAAACTTGTTATAAAAGGAGATAATAATGAGGAAGTTGCAGTAATTGATGGAGCTGGAAATGCAGAATTTGCAGGTGATGCAACAATTTCTGGAACATTATA
>CAZXHY010000063.1:0-3834 GCA_964639945.1 uncultured Gammaproteobacteria bacterium | reverse complement strand
CTTATGAGAAGTAAAAAAACATATACCAAAGTATTATTACCGGATCCGATTTTCGGAAATCGATTGGTCACACGATTTGTAAACCGTGTCATGATCGATGGGAAGAAAACAATCGCAGAGAGTCTGGTGTACAAAGCGTTTGACCTCATCAAGGAAAAAGGTGAAGATCCAATAAAGGTTTTTGAACTTGCGCTTTCTAACGTAGGGCCAAAAATAGAAGTACGATCACGACGAGTTGGGGGAGCATCATACCAAGTTCCTACTGAGGTGCGAGGTGATCGTCGCATGTCTCTGGCTATTCGATGGATTGTGGATTTTGCTAAAAAACGATCAAACAAAGAGTTTCATACATTTGCGGAAAAGCTAGCTGTTGAGCTTCTTGATGCATCCAAAAACACAGGAGAAGCTATCAAAAAACGCGATACGGTACTTCGTATGGCTGACGCCAACAAAGCATTCGCTCACTTTAAATGGTAAAGAAATCAGTTGTTGAAGCGCATTTTTCTTCTGTAGACCCAATCATTTCGAAATATTTCTATTTAATTGCGGACCTGACATTATCACAGTCGTCAAATCCCTTTGTAGATCTTGTCGAGTCTATAACAAGTCAGCAATTATCAGTAAAAGCTGGGTCAACGATATTTGAAAGGTTTCGCAAGTTATTCCCCAAAGGTCGTATAACAGCCAGCGGTATATTATCACTTACAGATCAGCAGATACGCGATGTAGGGGTTTCGTGGTCTAAGGTGAAGTATATAAAAGCTATTGCAGAAGCGGTAATATCCAGAATGGTGGTATTCGAATCGTTTTCCAAAGTGTCAGACGAAGAAGTCATAGAAGTGTTAACGAAAATTCATGGAGTAGGTCGTTGGACAGCGGAAATGTTTCTGATGTTTGCGCTGGGACGTTCGGATGTATTTTCTTATGGAGATTTAGGTTTGCGCAGAGGGATACAAAAATTATATAGTTTTAAAAAAGAGCCAACGCGTAAACAAATGGAAAAAATTGTGAATAAGTGGGCTCCATACAGAACCTATGCATCACGCATCCTCTGGAGGAGTATGGATGGTTAGATTGCTTCAAAAATCATATTTTTGATATACTCTCACGATGCCCAAAGAAAAGCTCAGTAGAAGATCATTTATGCGACTTGCGGGTCTTGGGCTTGCCGCAGTAGCATACGAGCTATATATTCCCAAATATGATGCTTTAGCCAAAGAGATACGATATCCACAAGAAGGTTGGTTGGATTGGGAAATACAAAATGCGTTAGGTGATCCACGTAAAGTGAAGCCGCTGATAGATTCAGAAAATGGGCCCAAAGGGCACATAGTGCAGTCTGTGGCCTTGAGTCCAACATTGGGAAATGTTTATGCTCGAGTTTTACGGAGGGAATACCTAAAGCCATTATCCAATCAACCGCAAAGACTTGGTGATGATTGGGATATGTTTTTACGGTTTGCGCATGATGAATTAGTCACAAGCCATCCCATGATTGAGCCCTCGTGGAAAGACAAGATTCTTGTGGCGTCTCGTGTACGGGCACTCGCGCGCACTGATTACACTCCGTTTACGCTCAAAACCCAGCTTATCGGAAAAGTGTTTGAGAGCCCTGAGGCATATAAAGCAAGAAAAGCAGAAATAGTTGCAAAAGTTTTTCCGAGAGTTTTTCCTGTCCGCCCGCCCGAAGGTACGTCTCAAGACGATATCTTAGAGCGATTTAAAGGAACCGACAGGCTGGGCCACCTTGTTGTGGGCGAAGAAATAGTAGATGCATGGGTAAATGGTCCAGATGCAAGCGTGGAGTCGACCAGAAGAATTCCAAGAGTTGCGATGCAGATTGTCGGCAGAGAGCCTACATTGGTTGCACAATCTATGAAACTTGCTGACATCGCAGCAAAGTATTGGGAGCATATTGAAACGTTTAAAAAACCGTTTGGACGAGTAAAGTTTGGTTGGCGTGATAGTCTAGCTGGACTTGACGTATCTGCAGTAATGCTTGGCGCGCGGGGACGAGCATGGCTTGAAAAGGAGGGGGCAACAGAGGAAAATGTGGCACATGTGATTAATGTTCTTAATGACTCAAGAGTCACCGAACCACTGGATTATAAGAATCCAGAACCTGATATGGCATTTTTTGAAGCCCAGCTTCCTTTATAGTGAATTTTTAGCTACATACTTGACCTGTTTGGGGTAAACCATGCACACTGAATACATGAAGCTTTTGTTTTCTGTGATATTGGTTTTGTTATTTGTTTTAAGTTGGCTAATCATCTCTCCTGCAAATGTTTCTCGAAATTGTTATATAACTACACAAAAAGAATTAGATGCGTCAGCGTTTCAAGTACAAGCAAATCCAAACGTGAAAGAAATCCAATGCATGTCTACATATAATACGATTACTGCACTAGGTGTGTGTGTTGATGCTTCTCATTCACGAATTCCTCTATGGATTAGGCCTCAATTATCACGAGTTGCTGACCAGTTGGTTTTATGGATTCGTTATCAATCGAAGGATATTGCCCAACTACGTCAAGAGCATGACATAGAGTGTGCTGAATATATAGACACCATGTTTGTGCCGCCCGATTTGACACAATAGAGGTATGAAAAAACTGGCGATAGTTGTAATGGCATGTGTTTTTGTATCGCTTGGTGTGGTGTTTGCAGGAAAGTTTTATTATAAAAATTTTCGTGGATCAGCACCTGCATTTGCGCCCGTTGTTGGAAACATCGTAGACGAACTATCAATCGAAAAAAATACTACAGGTATGCCGTTATTGCTTCCTCAAGGTTTTTCCGTATCGATATATGCGAGCAAGGTAGCCAATGCTCGTGTTTTAGTGTTTGACCCGAGCGGAGTTCTTTTGGTGAGCCAACCGGCACAAGGCAAAGTGGTTGCATTGATAGATCGCGATAAGAATGGACAAGTAGAGCAAATCGATACGGTTATTGAAGGATTACATTTGCCTCATGGACTCGCTTTTTATAATGGGAAATTGTATATAGCAGAGACCGACAAGGTTTCCCTGTTTGAATATAATCATACGACTCGTCGCGCCACAAATGGTAAAAAGCTTTTTGATCTACCAAGCGCGGGTAACCATTTTTCTCGTACCATAGGTTTTGGTCCGGATAAAAAATTATATGTATCTATAGGATCTACGTGTAATGTGTGCAACGAAAAAGATTTGCGTCGTGCCGCAATACTAGTGGTAAATCCTGATGGGTCTGATGTGAAGGTGTTTGCGTCTGGGCTTCGTAACGCCGTGTTTTTTACATGGAGCCCGTTAGATTCTCGTATGTGGGCTACAAATATGGGGAGAGATTTGCTCGGTGATGACGTCCCTCCAGATACCATACATATCGTGACCAAGGGAAACAACTTTGGGTGGCCATATTGTTATGGAAAGAACGTTTGGGATAAGACATTCGATAGTTCACAAAAAGCGTCTGATTTTTGTAAAACTACTGAGCCGTCACACATAGATCTACAAGCGCATTCTGCTCCTCTTGGGTTAGCGTTTATCCCTGCATCTTGGGGAAAAGAATATGAAGGAGATCTTCTGGTGGCATACCACGGCTCATGGAATAGATCAGTCCCGACAGGATATAAAATTGTACGAATAAAGTTGGATAATAAGGGTGAGCATGAAACCACTGAGGATTTTGTGAGTGGATGGCTATCAGGCGCAAAAAATGCGGCAGGTGCACTTGGTCGACCAGTGGATCTACTTTTTGCCAATGATGGATCGTTGTATGTATCTGATGATAAAGCAGGAGTGATATATAAGATTGTTATCGCGAAATAACATATATGCTACTATTTAATGA
>CAZXHY010000062.1:0-4104 GCA_964639945.1 uncultured Gammaproteobacteria bacterium | reverse complement strand
AGAGGAGATGTGGCGACGTGTTTCTCATGCTGTCGCACAAATCGAATCCAAGGATAAACGAGAATATTGGGAAGACCAGTTTTATAATGCCATGACAGACTTTAAGTTTGTCCCAGGTGGTCGCATCCTCTCAGGAGCTGGAACTGGTTATAAAGTAACGTTCTATAACTGTTTTGTGATCCCTTCTCCTCACGATTCTCGTGGAGGTATATTAAAAACTTTAGGAAACATGGTGGAGATCATGTCTCGTGGTGGCGGTGTGGGTATAAATCTTTCTAGCCTGAGACCCCGAGGTGCACGGGTAAATAAAGTAAATGGATTTTCTTCTGGTCCGTGTAATTGGGCAGAGTTGTTTTCTGTCGCAACCAAAGACATCATTCAACAAGGTGGAAGCAGGCGCGGTGCACTTATGTTGATGTTGTGGGACTGGCATCCAGATATTGAAGAGTTTATTACCGTCAAGCAGGATATGGCTCGTATAAACGGCGCGAATTTGTCTGTCTGTGTATCGGATAAATTTATGGATGCCGTCAAAGCTGATAGCGATTGGGACCTCGTGTTTCCAGACAAAACAGATCCAGAATACGACACAAAATGGGATGGATATTTGCCAAATTGGATAGCGCTTGGCAAAAAAGTCATTGTCCAAAAGACCATGAAAGCACGCGCGTTGTGGGATCTTGTAGCGACTGCAGCTTGGAAAAGCGCAGAACCAGGGGTAGTGTTCATGGAACGCTACAACAAACAGTTTAATAATAATTATTTTGAATACATCAATTGTGTCAATCCTTGTGGAGAAGAGGGGTTGCCAAATTGGGGCGTGTGTAACTTGTGTTCCATAAATGTCGCGGCGTTGGTGGACGAAAATGGAAAGATGGATTATGAAGAGCTTGCTCGTATCGCAAAAATTGGAGTTCGATTTCAAGATAACGTGATCGATGCAGATTTTTATGTATTCGACGAAATACGAGAGGTGCAGCAAAAAGGCGAGCGACGTATAGGCCTTGGATCCATGGGTATTGGTGATGCGCTTATCAAAATGAAATTGCGTTACGGCTCACCAGAGAGTTTGGTGGAGGTAGATAAAATCTACAAAACAATTCGTGATGCAGCATATGAGGCATCGGTCGATATCGCGAAAGAAAAAGGACCCTTTCCAAAGATAAATAAAGCAAAGCATGTTGAGGGGTATTTCACGAGTCAGTTACCAGAAGTCGTCAAAAAGAAAATGAAACGCTATGGTGTACGAAACAGCGTGATCCTCCAACAAGCGCCAACAGGGACCACCTCATTGCTTGCAGGAGTATCTAGTGGAATTGAGCCAGTGTATGAATTTGAATTTACCAGAAAATCAAGGTTGGGCGAGCATGTAATACGTCACCCATTGTATGACCTGTGGTATGAAGAGTTCAAAAATACGAATGGTCGAGAACCTACAAAAGAAGAACGACCGGCATATTTTGTGTCTGCAAACGATCTCTCTCCTGAGGATCATGTGTACGTGCAGGCGGCAATTCAAAAGTATGTGGATGCATCTATCAGCAAAACAGTAAATGCGCCAAATTCTCACACTGTAGAAGACGTGAAGCGTCTTTATACCTTAGCATACGAGCAAGGGTGCAAAGGCATAGCCTATATGCGAGAGGGAAGCAGACAGGGTGTGTTGACTCGCAAGCCAGAAGAAAAGACTGAGGTGAAAAAAGAAGAAGTAGTTGCGCCGCTTATTCCAGAAGTAAAACCAAGACCCATGGTAGTTCATGGAGCGACGTATCAGATAGAGACACCAGTCGGGCAAGCGTACATCACCATAAACACAAACGGTGGTAATCAGCCCCATGAAGTGTTTATAAACGTCGGCAAAGCAGGGAGTGATGTCACTGCCATGGCAGAAGCGATGGGGAGGCTTATCTCTTTGACGCTTCGTGTGTCTTCGCCCATTACCCCTATGGAACGCGTGCATAAAATTGCAGCAGAATTGATCGGTATTGGTGGCGCCAGAAGTATGGGCTTTGGGGAAAATCGTGTCCGAAGCTTGCCTGACGCAGTAGCCAAAGTGATAGATCGACATTTTGGATTTTTTACAAAGCATAAGCTTGAAGAAGCTGTCGCTGCCGACAAAACAGTGCACGCAGACGCAAAAGTTTCTGATACTGAAGCTGTGGCAACCAATGGGCACCAAGCAACTACACCTGCTGTCGCCCCAGTGACGCAACAACCGCTTTTTGCGCAAAAAGAGCGCATGGTCACAGTGGATCTTTGCCCAAGTTGTGGAGAAGGATCACTTGTCTTTGAGGAATCCTGCAAAAAGTGTTATAGCTGCGGATACTCTGAGTGTTGATGTTTTTTGGTATGCCAATATATACAAGAACTGGTGACAAAGGTACAACATCGCTCTTTGGTGGAAAGAGGGTATTGAAGTGCCATGATCTTGTTGATGTCTACGGGTCCATAGATGAGCTTAATTCTTGGATCGGACTTGTTGCTTCACAGCTAGATATTGTTGACGTACGCGAGTTTCTCACCTCTATACAATCTGACCTGTTTACGATTGGTGGACATATGGCAGGCTGGAAAACGGAGTTAGCTTCCATCGAAGGCCGTGTTGATCAAATGGAAAAAACGATTGATGACATGGAAAAAACTCTTCCAGAACTCAAAAATTTTATTCTCCCAGGTGGAAGCGCGCTTGGAGCGACAGTACATCTTGCTCGCGGAGTGTGTCGTAGAGTTGAGCGACAAGCGGTAGCTTTAGATCAAAAAGAACCAGTAAACGAAGAGATTATAAAGTATCTCAACCGTTTATCTGACTTTTTATTTATGTTGGCGCGTTTTATAAATAAACAACAGGGAGCAGTTGAGGTAATTTGGCAGGGTATTGACCGTGAAGCCAAAAAGAAGTAAAAGTAGCAGAGTAGTATGAGGAATCCCGCGAAACTCGGGAACTGTGCCGCAACGGTGAATAGTCCGGAACTCATATATACGTATCGATCCCGAGCAGGAAGTGCGTAGTATACGCAAGAAATTTACACGTTCTATAGACAAGCCTTGTCTATAGCATAACCCAATGTTGGTTGTGCATATTTTTCTTACCTTCTCGAGATTGAGGAGGTTTTTTTATGGAAAAATATATCATCACACGAGATCAATCATCTGATGTGCCAAGTCGTATATTGTCAGATATATATCGTGACGTTACTTTCAAGCGTCAGATGATGGCAACGCGCGTTGATAGTGTACGAGCAGATTCAAAAAAAGTAGATGATCCGCCAGTTTGGCGAGGGGATCATACATTTAGTTCTGATGCGGCCAAATATTCTTTTCTCAATTTTATCGAACCAGAGGTTGCACAGAAGCACCCTGATTGGTCGAAGCAAAAAATTAGAAAAGAAGCACTGGTAAAATTTCAGCAACGGTTAGAGCAGGATTTATCGTATGAACAAAAAGAATCCTCTCATCAGGAAACAGCTGTACATTGGAGAGTGATTGAGACTGCCGTGGGTACGCAAGAGCTTGCGACGGAATATGGTGGTGAAACTATTACATTGCGACAGTTGTGGGATCATACGCGAGAATACGCTGCGTTTGTGGGTATACCAGCTGCATATAATCCAGATGAAGAAAAAGCACAGTATGCTATGGAGCAAGCGTTTGTCCGAGGTGACGCACAAGCGTATATCAGTGTACTTTCACACCCAGATGCGATTCGGTACGTGCAAGTATGGGAGAAAGATAGTGATGGAGGGATACAATCTAAACAAATTGATTTATACAAAACGACAGGAAGAGACTTCTCTCATATGGAAGGAGATGTATTGGTAAAGCATTTGGCGGCATTTACAGAAACAGCGAATGGTTTACCGGTTGTTACCACAGAATCTTCGTATGCACATTTTATTGTGCAGTCGGGAAGTGTTCAGGAGCAGGATATTCGAACCATTGCAATGGTGCAGGCGGCAACAAGACGCGAGTCGTTGAAGACATATGCAGTTCCAAATATAAACAAAAGCGAGATTCAGAATCCTGTATTTGCTAAGAAAGAAAGTAAAAACACTTTTGCAGATGTGCAATTATTCGTTGTCGAGGCAATTAATAAAAAGATTATTC
>CAZXHY010000061.1:0-4280 GCA_964639945.1 uncultured Gammaproteobacteria bacterium | reverse complement strand
GTATATATTTTATCTCTTTCTGACAGTCCAAAATTGTTTATTGGTCCAAAATACATTGTTGTAACGTGACAAGTACTTTGACAACTTCACTCTTGTCTTCTGACGTATTTTAGCTATACTTATAGGAAGTTATGAGCTCACAAATAAAAAATAATCGTTATCAACATCAGCTTGTAGAGCCCAAGTGGCAGGTCTTGTGGAAGAAGAAGGGCTCTGATGTGGTAAATCTCAATAGCTCTGCAAAGCCATTTTATAATCTTATGATGTTCCCTTATCCTTCCGCGGAGGGGTTACACGTAGGAAATATGTATGCGTTTGTAGGTACAGATATATATGGTAGGTTTAAACGAATGCAGGGGTACAATGTCTTTGAGCCGATAGGGCTAGATGGATTTGGTATACATAGTGAGAATTACGCTCTCAAGGTGGGTAAACACCCGATAGAACAAGCTAAACGTAGCCAAGAAAATTTTTATCGACAGCTCTCTTTGACCGGATGTATGTTTGATTGGACCCGTACTGTAGAGACATATGATCCCCAGTATTATGCATGGACACAATGGCTCTTTGTTCAAATGTTTCGAAATGGTTTGGCATATCGCGGAAAGGCAGAAGTGAACTGGTGCCCGTCGTGTAAAACTGTGTTAGCTGATGAGCAGGTTATCGATGGTAAATGTGAGCGTTGCGGGAATTCTGTAGAGAAAAGATTGTTAGAACAGTGGTTCTTTAGAATTACCGCATATGCGGGAAAACTGCTGGAAAACATATCTAGCCTCAAGTGGTCAGAGAAGGTTTTGATAGCACAAAAAAATTGGATCGGGAAAAAAGAGGGGATAAATATAACCTATCAAGTGGTCGACGATAATGATAAAGATTTTGGCAGCGTTACCTGCTTCACAACCCGCCCTGATACTAACTTTGGTGCAACGTTTGTCGTTATGGCACCTGAACACCCGTTTATCAGTCAGATCCTTTCAGTGATAAAAAATAAACAGGCTGATGCAATGCTCCAATATATCGAGACAACCAAAAAACAGTCTCAGCAAGATCGTATAGCAGCGGGGCGAAAAAAGACCGGAGCATTCACAGGGCTATTTTGTATAAATCAGCTTACAGGCAGGAAAATGCCATTGTATATTTCTGATTTTGTCGTTATGGGGGTGGGGACGGGTGCGGTGGTTGGAGTTCCGGCACATGACAAACGAGATTTTGAATTTGCGAGCGTATTTGGGCTTCCTGTTGTTCGTGTGGTTGCGCGCGATGCTCACGATTTAGCAGATATAAAAACAGTAGACGATGTTCAAGAAGATGTTGGAATTATGATCAATTCGGAATTTCTCGATGGTCACGATATTCATGAGGCCACAGTGATGATGATGGATCACTTAGAGAAGAAGGGCTGGGGAAAACGAGTGATTACATATCATCTTCGAGACTGGCTTATTTCTCGGCAGCGATATTGGGGGCCACCGATACCAATGATATATTGTGATACATGTGCAAAAGCAAACAAAGGTGAGAGAAATGATATGGCCGGATGGTACAGTGTGCCTGAAACAGACTTACCCGTTCTTCTTCCAAATATCGCAGATTATAAACCAGCAGATGATGGTGTAGCACCACTGGCAAAACATAAGGAATTTTATGAAACTACCTGTCCGAGGTGCGGGGGTAAGGCTAATCGTGAGACCGATGTTTCTGATACGTTTTTAGATAGTTCGTGGTATTTTTTGCGGTATCCATCAGTGGGATCAAACACGGCAAAGAGCGCACCATTTGATCCTGCGATAACAAAAAAATGGTTACCAGTCTCCATGTATACCGGAGGTGCAGAGCATTCCGTGCTTCATCTTATGTATAGTCGATTTGTGACTATGGCGCTCAAAGATTGGGGTTATATAGACTTCGAAGAACCATTTCCAAATTTTTTTGCGCATGGATTAGTGATCAAAGATGGCGCAAAAATGAGTAAAAGCAAAGGAAACGTTATCAATCCTGACGAATATATCAAATTATATGGAACTGATGCTCTTCGATTGTACCTTATGTTCATGGGGCCATTTGCTGAGGGCGGAGATTTTCGCGACGCGTCGATGGAGGGAATGGCTCGTTGGGTCGGTAGAGTATGGCGCATATCAACAGCATCTTTACAACTTAGCAGTGATATAGTTGATAGTGACATAATCACAAAATCGTTGCATAAGATGGTGAAGAAGGTTGGGGAAGACACAGACAAGCGCCATTACAATACTGCCATTGCTGCCATGATGGAGTTTACCAATGTGGTAAATGAGGCTACTGGCACTCTATCACATAAAGCGCTAGGAACATTTCTTATTGTTCTGGCGGCCTATGCGCCACATTTAGCAGAAGAAATTTGGTCTATACTTGGTGAGGATGGGTCTGTCCACGCTCAGTTGTGGCCTACATATGACTCAGAACAGATCAAAGATGATCAGATTCCATTCGTTGTTCAGGTAAATGGAAAAACACGAGGCACGATACTTATAGATGCGACAGTCGCACATGATCAGGTGATTGTAGAAGGGCTAGTTTATAAAAACGAAAACATTGTTAAGCATTTACATGGAAAAGATGTCAAAAAAATAATATTTGTCCCGAGTAAAATTATAAATTTTGTAGTTGCATAATATTCTTCATCGTTGAATCGTTTGATCATTTCTCTCTTTCTTAATTTATTTCAGTATGCTTTACTGATCGTATATGGCGGGCGAGACGGATGGTCAGCGGTCATTATCACCAGATGAACTTTGGCGTTATTTTAAATTTCCTATATTGTTAGGAGTTGTATGCCTTATTTGTATAGCTCTATCTATATCATTATTTATCAAATCATATCAGTCATCTGATCCTATACAATTTTCTTCCTCTGAAAGTGAACAGTATACAGAGTCTACGCAAAGCGCACGTGCGACGATAACGATCGATGTGGAAGGAGCGGTAAATAATCCCGGAGTCTACACACTATCTGAGACAAGTCGCGTAGAAGATGCGATTGCGAAGGCTGGCGGACTTACTGTTGGGGCTGACTTACAAGCAATTTCGCAAACAATAAATCGAGCGGCTAGATTGGTAGATGGGGCCAAAATATATTTTCCAAATGTTGGGGAGCGAGATGCAGACCATGGAGACAATCTTTTGGGCACAGTGTCATCTTTGGTAAATATAAACACCTCCTCACTAGGTGAACTCGAGTCTCTTTCTGGTATAGGTCCCGCTACTGCGAAAAAGATTATCGATAATCGTCCATATCAAACCTTGGAAGAGTTGGTAAGCAAAAAAGCGCTGGGGCAGTCGCTGTTTGAAAAGCTCAAAACCCAACTTACTCTATAGCATGGAATCATTTTCGGTCGATGGATTGACCACGGTTGTACAATCGCTTTTGCCAGAGCCGCATGGTGGACTTCTCGCTGGTTTGCTGTTTGGGACAAAGGCGACACTTTCTCGTGAGTTTTATGATGCGCTTGTGACCAGTGGAACGCTTCATATTATCGCTTTATCCGGTATGAACGTGACGATCATCATGGATATGATCGCGTCTGTTATACAATCTCGCGTTGGGAAACGATGGGCAAGCGTGGTAAGTATTATGACTGTCGTGTGGTTCGTCTGGTTTGTGGGGCCGACCCCTTCTATAGTTCGCGCAGCCATCATGGGAGCGATAAGTCTCATCGCTATTATTTCAGGAAGACAGTATTGGGCGATATTTTCGTGGGTACTAACAGTAGTGATCATGTTGATGGTCCGACCACTATGGGGGAACGAATTGTCTTTTCAACTTTCTGCATTGGCAACTCTTGGAATAATTTTATTTGGAAAAACTTCACAACACACATCAGAGAATACACAGGGATCGCCATCAGTAAATATGCATATGAAAAGAATGATATATAACAACGTACACCTGACGCTGTCTGCACAAGTTTTTACTATTCCACTTATATTGTTTCATTTTCATCGAGTATCGTTGGTAGCACCTCTTGCGAATTTGGCTATCGGTTGGGTTATCGCCCCACTCACAATGCTGGGATGGTTTACTGTTGTGTTGGGGTGGGTATTTTTACCGTTAGGATATGTAATTTCGTGGATAGATTGGGTGTTATTGGAATATATGATACGTGTCGTACAGGTTGCTAGTATGATCCCCATGGCGAGTATAGCATGGTAATTTTTAAATATATCAAACTATATATAGTTGAGGCTGGGAGTATTGAAAAATATAAACATAAAAATATATATTATAAGTTTATGTATCTTGC
>CAZXHY010000060.1:0-4320 GCA_964639945.1 uncultured Gammaproteobacteria bacterium | reverse complement strand
ATTTTATATATTTGTAATCGATGTAGTGGCATGGTTGAAATCCTGTCCATATCGTTTTTCACAATTATCATAGTATTATACGTATATTATGGCAAAAACATATCCGACAAGTAGCTACTTTTTACATCGATACCGAATTGGTTTTATATTTTTGTTGTGTATTGGCGTTGGCGCGCTCGGTGCATTGTTTTATGTAACCCGCATATACACGCCATGTTCAAGAATATCATGCCTTCTGCTGCCAAAAACTGCAGTATTAAAGCTCACGGAGGTATACGAGGAGGTGCGAGGGTCGGTGTTTCGTGCACGTTATCAGACAGGAGACACTATAGTACGCGTTGATGTGCGCACTGATGTAGATCCAGAAGCGTCGGTAGATTATATACAGGGTCGTATAGCGGGTATGAAGGCGTTATATGACAATATTCGATCACCGTACCCCGGTTTATTGTCCAATGAGATCATCTGTGATGAAGGATTTAAACCTACCTACAAATCATACAAGACGTCGCAAAATATTATGATTCAAGAAGTGGTGGGGTATTTAAATAATCGGTTGACTTTCGGATCGTGCCAGAAGGATCAGGCGGTGTATAGAGGGGCCATGGTGTTGTTTGCTTGTCCGCAAAAACGTCAGCTGTATCAGGTTGAGTTTATTAGTCCTGTTGAGTCATTTAGCGCTAAAATCTTTCAAGATATCGTCGATGGTATGAGTTGTCGTTAACTACACGTCAATATATTTCGACGATTGATAAAAAAAGCTGTAAATAGATCATTACTTTGTGATTTGCGTCGATTCTGTGGACGTCTTTTTATCAGACTGTGTGGTCTTGGTTTAGCAAAAAAATTATTTTTTTTGACAAATAGGAGAGTTATCTCAGTAATTATTACCTATAGTAATTACTATATCCTTTAATTAGTAAATATATCGAGGGGTTTGCCTTGTACAAAGTTAGGAATATTTATTTTTAGCGCTTTCATAATAGTCGGATACTGATCGATCAGGGAAAACGGTGTATTTCCCAAAAAGTGATTTCGTTTTATCCTAGGTCCAGCCATGATGAATGGGGTCCACATGCCTGATACTTCTTTGGCGTGTATAGCCTGTTTGTATCCAGACACTGAAGGATCTGAGTATTCGGCAAGGTCTGCTGTCATCTCTTCGTTCCAACCAAATCCTGGGTTGTTTGCGATGATCAGGTCTCCAGCGCGATCTGGATCCATTCGTGCTATTTCTTTTGCCTTTTCCCAGCGCACTATGTCAGCGAGTGGTTTATTTCCCTTGTCATCAACGAGGGCCTCAAGAGTTTCTTCTACACTTGTCCTGAGTTGATCATACGCTGGGCCACTTGCTCGGGCGTAATTACCATCTAAGCCGTTTGGATTTATGTACACATGCGCCATCTTAAGATACACCACAGTAGAACGTTTCCAGTCTATGATCGGTTCGCCGCTTTTTGGATCTATTTGAAATTTAAGCCATCCTTTTTTGGCAAATATATTATTGAGGTTTACGTAGGTGTTTAATGGCACTGCCCCATGATCAGAACTTAGTACTATGAACGAGTTGCTGTTTCGTTTGGCTAGGATTTGCCCGACGATGATATCTAGTTCTTTATACATGTCTTGCACTTCGGTCCAGAGTTTATCTCGATCTTCTTTGGATACTTCATTATATGTAGTACTTGCTGGATCGACGGACCCCATCCACCATCGTGACGTGAGCATTTGATTTGGTGTATAAATATCATGGATGACCACGTCAGGTTTGAAGAGCGATAGTACTGCGTTTACCGCTTTTGTGTGCCAGTCAAATGACATGTTTGCTTCATCGATAAACGTTTTTTTGTCTTCTGGGTAGTAGATAAGTTGCGCAGGAAAATTGTCTGCAAAATCTACTTGAGGGCCTGTTAGCTCTAGCATTTTATCGGCTGCAGATTCCGGAAATGATGCATGGCTGTTTAGTGTGTTATAGAGCACTCTGATGCGGAAAAATCCATCTGAACCGCCAAGCTTTATAACAGAGATGCGTGTATGCGTGGGTACTGATATGACTTCATCTGCAGGTTTCCATTTGAGCGTGATGGGGGTCCAATCTGTCCATTTGCCTGTGCCAATGCTTGAAAATATCGTTTTTTTGTCGTGTGAGAAAGCGACCGTATCATAGTTGACAGTTTTGTCGTCTGTAGTATCATAAATATATCCAAAGATTGTGGCACCCCATCCGGCCATAGAGATTTCTTTGGGTGCAGAGTAGCTTTTGGGAGCGTTTTCCCATCCAGTAGGTGCTACATCATCCACGTAATTGGTAAGCTGAGGCCCAAAGTAGAAAAATCGTGCAGCACGCGCCTGTTTGATTCTTTGTGACAAATCGCCTTTGGTTTCAAAAATCAGACCAAAAAAGTCTGGACCCCATCCCCCCCATCGACCCCGAAGCACGATGCCTTTTTGAATTTCTGGTGGTGTAGACCCCGGAACAGATATGATGGCTACTTTTTTTCCAGCTTCTTCTAGCGTTTTCCAAATAGGTGAAACTTTTTTTGCTGTAGAGCTAAAGCCCCCTACCGCAACCTTATCGAGGGGTTTTCCGATCGCGCGCATAGGACCATCATCAACACCGTTTATCTCAGGATAGCTTCCGGTTAGCAGAGCTGCAAAATTTGTCGGTGTGTGACTTGGAAAGTTGGGATACGAATACCCATATGAGCCCATATCCATAAGCTTTTTGATATTTGGGAGCTTTCCTTCTTTGGCCCATTGAAAGACGTTAAAGAGGTTTGGTTCTGCACGCATGCCATCTGGGATGAACCAATATAATGTATAGGACGGGAAAATCCACGCGGGTTTTGAGATGAAGATATAGGCCAACGCAAACAAAAGCACTCCTGCTATTTTCCATTTCATACTAGGTAAAGTACTCTTGCTTCGGTTTGTCGTCAATAGTGAAATTCGATTTATTTTTCTTACTGTTGTTGCAATTTATTGCGCATGACTCCATACTAAATTTATATTGGTATATGTATATGAACAAGCTTCGTCGTCACCTCGCAGGATATACTGTCGCTGAGTTGGTTATAGTTGTGGCAATTATTTGTATCATAGCAGGGATACTTTTGCTTGTTAATTGGCGCCGAAATGTTTACCGAGCACATGACGCCAGACGCAAAGAAGACTTGGTTAAAATTCAACGTGCATTTGAAGAGTATTATAATGATCAAGGCTGTTATCCCCCTGCAGATATTGTCGAAACGTGCGGCGGTAATGGTTTGAGCTCATATTCGTTAGCCAAAATTCCTTGTGATCCCACTTCTGGTCAACCGTATTTGTATTCACCAGCCTCCGATACTAATGTATGTTTAGGAAATCGTTTATGTGCCAAGCTTCAAGACTGGAATGATCCAGACATAACTACACTTGGCTGTGATGCCGTAAATGGATGTGGTTGGGGCGCATATTGGAATTATTGTCTTGCCACTGGGGTGAGCGTTACGCCTTCGGGTTTCAACCCCGATACTGCCCCAACAGATACGCCTACCCCTACCCCGTCTTTGTTTGGGCCATATGCGTGTCGGCCCGGAACGCTTCTTGGAGGGGTCGTAATTGCTGCGGGAACCTGTAATAATGTAGGAGACCCAACGGCGTTTGATTGTCCGTTTTCATACGAAGAAGATACGTGTCAAGGCTTGTGTGGCGATTCTAGTAAATGGTGCGCAAGATAGTTATGAATATACCGAATCTACTAAAAAGGAAGCGAGGATTTACACTTATCGAGCTATTGGTGGTTATGGTGCTTTTGAGCGTGCTTGTGGCGCTTGTTTCTGGTGGATACACGTCGTCTAGCCGTCGTGGACGTGATAATCGTCGTAAAAACGATCTTCGTAACATAGCTACTGCACTAGAAGCTTACTATAGCGACAAAGGTGCCTATCCAGCCGGTGACGCCAATGGGCAAATTGTCGGGTGTGGCGCTTTGGATTTGCAAGTATGTTCTTGGGGTGGTGAGTTTAAAGACAAAAACGATACATTATATATGGTGCTTATGCCCAAAGACCCCTCCTCACTCCTCCAAAGATACTATTACGTCGGTGCTACAAGCACATACAAGTTGTATGCTAGATTAGAAAATACGCAAGATGCCGGAAATGGTGTAGATCAAGATGGGTATGCAAGTACGAATTGTGCCACAAGTGGTACACAGGAATGCACATACGGGATTTCAAGCACCAACACATCACCGTGATACTTTGTTATAGTAAATATTATTTACGTACTTATTTATATATAAAGGATATTAAAGATATGAAAAAAAGTAATTTGATA
>CAZXHY010000059.1:0-4375 GCA_964639945.1 uncultured Gammaproteobacteria bacterium | reverse complement strand
TGGGGAGACTCGAGGTGGCGAAAGGAAGCGCGTTGCTGTTACGTGCTTTTATGCGTATCGCAAAAGAATATCCTAGGCTTCATTTGTATTTTATTGGAGAAGATACTCAAATGTATGTCCACGACAAGTGGATAAGTTATAAAAAATATATGGCCTCTTTGTTTAGAGGGAAGCCCTACACAAAGAGAATCCATTTTATATCTCGTCGATCGAGAGCTGTGCTTGTTCAGTTTTATACGAACTGTTTGTTTTATGTCGTTCCCTCACGAGGACATGAGAATGCCTCAATGTCGCTTCTTGAGGCGCTTGCGTATGGAAAGGCCGTTGTCGCAAGTGACGCGGGTGGGTCTCCTGAAATTGTGAATACTCGAAAGAACGGAATTGTGTTTACAGCAGATGATGTTTCGGATTTGACGAAAGCAATGCGTTATTTATTACAGCATCCTAGTCAGGTGAAGATGTATGCTGCAAAAGCAAGACGTAGCACCATGTCGTTGGCTATGTCAGCGATGCTGACAGAAAAAATGTTTAGGTCCATCATGAGTTGATAAATAGCAAATGATATTTAGCCTGTATGATCTCTCATGTTGATAATGGCCGAGCAAAGCTCCCCCACGCTTGTGCGCGATATATATTGTGTTGGTGTGGCATATTGAATTGTGTGTTTCGGAAACGATGTAACACATGGCAACCTGAAGCGAGCATACGCTTCTAATTCGTATGGTTCATCTATATATGACTGCGCAAATGTATCCGCGTACAGTGCTAGTCCTACGTTGCTTTGAGACAACAGGGCAGAGCGTAAATTATCTGGTAATGAGTTTATAAATAGTATGTTTTTGTTCCATGATGTGGTGTGCCACGGGTGTTCGCCTATGAGAATAAATAGAATATTTTTGTCTTTTTTATGTATGGTACGTGCGACCTTTTCGAGTATGTCTAGTGCAGTGTTGTAGCTTTGTGGGTTACTGAGGCATATCACGGTGAAGTTGTGTGGTGGAACAAGCTTTTGAATTACCTGTGCTGCTTTAGAATTTTTCTTTGTTAACACTGTGTTGGGTAGGGTAGAATTTTGAATGACTGACATTGGTTTGTGAGCCAATAGATGTGGGATAGTCATTTGCGACGGCGAGGTAAATCTATAATCGTTTACTAAAAACGACAGAACATACCGCTTTAGGGTATGTCGTATATATACATACGCGCGCCTTATGAGTCCTCTATCAGAGGTCACGGGTAATACGGATCGCATATCCCATGTAATTGACAGGTGTGGGTTAATCAGTTTGATAAGGGTCATTTTATCGGTAATGCCATTTCCCTCAATGTGTATGAAGCACGTGTTGTGGTGTAGGGCTAGTCTGCAAATGGTCATATATGTGTTTAGTGTTGTTTGTTGGGAGATAGTAAACCTCGTTACAACATAACCTGCCCGACGAAGTGCTTGTACGCGCCTAGATATGTCATGCTCCTTTAGAGCGTTTTCGTATGAAGAAATATAGAGCGTTGTGATGCGTGAAGGTTTGTTCATTGAGTTATTTTAAAAAAATATTCCCATTGAGTTTTTTTAAATGCGTTAGAAAGTTCATCGTAATTTACTATAGTGGTGTGATGCGGTAGATCATTCATCTTATGAAATATAGAGTGAAGCGGCATGGGTTGTACCCGCAAAAATGATTCGATTTTTTCTATCTCTCTTTGTTCGTGCGCATGAATTTGTTCGTACGAAACTGTTATTGTTTTTGCGTTGGAGACCAGTTTAGAGTAATACATTTGTAGGTTGTGTTGTTTTTCAAAAAATTCACGACACTCATTTATCTCTATGTATAATCGAACATTAGGACGACTTGCTGTTGTCGTATGCCAAATATTGGCAACCTCGCTTCTTTTTAAGGAAACGTATACGTCGAGTAGATTTGTACGTTTGAGATGTAACATTTGTACATTTTGTGATATAAGGTACGGGATTAATGATGGAAATCTTTCTAGCTGAGAATACATGACTTTAAATCCTACCGCTTGAATTTGATTTGGGTATTTTTTATAGATATAGTGTTTTAAGAAATACTGAGGAAATATATTACGAAAATAGAATAATGCGCGATGTGAAGGCGTTGCATATGTTGGTTTCCATCTCCCCCACCCAATAGCCGACTCGTTAAATATTTCACTGTAGGTAGTAATGTTTGGGTGTGTTCCCAAAAGTTGTGTGAGGTGTGTAGAGCCGCTTCGTTGGGTTGTGAGAATTAAAAATTTTGTGTACATAGTTACTCGTTTAGCTTGGGCTCATTGGGTGAATTATAGCGCACCTGTCTCCCCAACATCAGTTGCAGATTTCTTGAAGTTTTATGTCTATTTTTTGATCTTTATCATACTTATATACAATCAGTTCCATGTCGCGCAGCGTTAACACTTCTACTTTTTGAAACAATTCGAACGATTGTGATTCTAAAAAAGTGTCCACAAATACTTCGCCTTTTCCATACGAATAGTAATATTGCCTTCTTTTTGGATCATTGTCTACAAATACAATAATGTCGTGTTTCCTTGTGCATATGTTGTCGACCAGTTGGTTTGTATCAAAAAAAAGCGGATACGTAATTCGAGGGTTGTGAGAATAATACTGAATAATATCACTCATAAATCCATATATAATTGTTGGATTTTTGGTGTTGGTTCGAAGCCATTCCCCCGCCATGCGTTTATCAGCCCTTGACCATTGGAGGCTTGATTGAAAATCTCGATACATGATCGAGCGATATAAAATAGTAATTGATATAAGAGAAATTACTATCATTAGCACGCGGCTAAGCTTAGGAGTCAGTTGTTTTATATATATAACTGGCCAAAATAATAACCCAAAGATAAATGGCAGTACAGGATAGCTATAGCGCGGTACCGCCACCGGAAATCTCCAGTGTATATAGCAGTACCCAAGTATATAGAGGCCAAAAATGACAGGAGTCATAACGCGTTTTTTTAGCGAAATAACAATCACCCCCAGTAGTAGCCAAATCATCATGGTATTTGCGAAGAATAGAGAATCAGATTTGCCGTTAAATATGGCAGAAATAAAGGTGAGTATAAGAAATTTATTATTTGGAATTTCATCTATTCTTGTTGTTATCTCTTGGAGATATTGAGGGTCGCTGTAATATCCATACAGTGTCCAGTGTGTTACGACAAGACCAATTATTAGTAACACAAGGGGCTTTCGTATAGTTCTGTGTTCTATGAGCTCGCTTAGTATGCAGATTGGTAGCAAAACAATAGCCTCAAGCCTACAAAAGTAGGCTAACGCCACACATAAGTATCCAAGCGAAGGGTTTGCTGTGCGCGTATAGATGTACATAATACTGAAAAATACGGCTGCGGTAGAGTTGATTGGTTGCAGAGCTCCATGAGCGGTAATCGGGTTGACTACGAAGCATGCGGCGGCGATCAATGCGAAGTGTCCTAGCCATGGTTTTGATAATTTCCACAAAAGAAAACACGTCGCACAAACAAAAAGTATGTTAAAAAATATTCCCGCGACGATGCCACTGTCGACTATTGGTACTATGCGTTCTAGCAAAAAGAGCCATATTGAATATGCTGGTGGGGTGGCCATCCAAATAAAGGGATGCCGTAGATACATTTCTCCCTCGTGTATGTACTGAAAGACATCCGGATCTGGCACATGATAATACTGAATATTAAAAAGAAAATACCCCAATGCACTCGCAATAAGACTTGATATAATGCATACATCGTTTTGGCAAAAATGACGTATTTTAACAACAAGGGCGTTTAAATATTCTGACATAGAATGTGCCTTCATTATAATGAAATCAGACCGCAAACAAAACAGAGGTGCCAAGAAAAAATCTTTGCTAAAAAATGTAATTGCCATACTGCCTGCCTTTAACGAATCGAGGTCTTTGCCATTGTTGCTCAAAGAGCTTACACGATATATTCCGCAAGTTTTAGTGGTAGATGATGGCTCCACTGACGAAACGGAGGCGGTTGCAAAAAAAGCAGGCGTTAGAGTGCTTCGTATGACGTCTAACGTGGGCACCGGAAATGCAACAAAACAAGGGTTGCTGTATGCCCGCAAGGTAGGCGCAACCACCATCTGTTTGCTTGACGCAGATGGACAACATAACCCTCGATATATCGCAAAAATGATTCGTAGACTAGAGGCGGGGGCAGACATGGTGATCGGAAGTAGATATATAAACATCTCGCAGCACGCGACATCGTGGATTCGTCGATCAGGGACAAAAACTATATCATTATTTATTCAGTTATTTTTTGGCACCCGTATATATGATCCCACTTCAGGATTTCGAGTTATGAATCAAAAAACAATGAGACATATCGTGGATCATTACCC
>CAZXHY010000058.1:0-4499 GCA_964639945.1 uncultured Gammaproteobacteria bacterium | reverse complement strand
ACCTATGTCATAGTTGTCTGTTGAACCAATAGTTTTTTTAACGCCTAAAATATTTCCTCCCCAAGTGGTTACTATCGCATCCGCATCAGGAAAAGTATAAGTACGCACAGCTGTTTGATTGTTCGTAACAGCAAAAACTCCATCACCTAGTTCACTCCAAGGGTGTCCAGGATTTGGTGTTACTGCTTGCGCAGAATTTATTAACTGAAGAACAGAAAAAGACACAATTAAAAAGTTAAAAGTTATGATAAGAAAGAAAATTAATTTTAAAAGTAGGAAATTGGGGATTTTGGGGGTGTTATTGCTCGTGGGCGTTGTGGTCTGGTGGATGGTATTGGGGTCTAAGGACGTAAGTAGTAGTGAGGGATTTAGTTATTCACTTGTTAGCGGCGAGTTATATCATAATGACCGTGAATTTAAGGTATCAATTGAGCCGACTGCAACGACAAAATTTACGAGCGGGAACGTTGGGATTTCATCAAAACTCCTTCGGAGAAAGGTAAATGGTGAGGGAAATAGTAAGGGGAAAAGTATATTTACGAGGGTATTTGAGAAAAAAGACACTGCAATATATGAGGCAAAGGAATTTAATGTCGCGTATGAGATCCTGAACGAGAAAAAGAAGAAAGGACTTAAGGAGACAATTATTCTAAAAGAGCCGACGGCGCCTACTTTTTATGAATTCGAGCTGGATCTAAAAAATGTTGCAAATTACAGGCAATTTAATGATGGTAGCTGGCATTTTTTTGACAAAGATGAGAAGGATATATTTTATATTCCAAAAGGCGAGGTATTTGATGCAAATGGCAAGCAGACTACTGCCTGGATTGAGATAGTAAAGGAAGACGGGAAGGACACACTGACGGTAGGTGTTGACCCACAGTGGCTTGAGGATTCGGCCCGGGACTACCCCATTATGATCGATCCATCTGTAATTCTGTCAGGAGGATTTACTGAAGCTGAGGCACAGAGGGGAGGCCAGCAGAGGAAGTTAGTGTATGCGAGTGGCAACTGGTATGCATTTTATACGGATGCCACGATTGTTTTTTACAAAAAATCTTCAGATGGTGTGACTTGGGGAAGTGCAGTGACTGTTGATTCGACCAGTTCTCCATTTGCTCCGTCTGTGTGGCTTGAAGGAAACCTCATCTACGTCGCCTGGTTGAGGGACACAACAGATGCAATTGCCGTCAACACTATTAATACTGCCTCATCGGATGCACTCGGAACACAGTGTACGACCGGTGATCTGGGGACATTTGGTGTGGCAAATACTTCAGATGCACCGGCAATTACTCTTTCCGATAACGGTACAGTGTATGTGGCTGTTGGAGGATCTAGCACTGCGATCGTTGAAAAGCTGACATTTGCAGGATGTAGCTTTACTGATATCACAACAGGCAGCGGAGTGGATACGAGTGATAATCCTACTCTTACTACGATTGATAATAATTTACATGTGATTTCGTGGGATGGAAATATGGTGCATTCAATTTATGACGGAGCATCCTGGACGACGAGCGGGTATTTTAGTGAAAAAGCTGCTCAATGGGGTGGTCATCAAAGGAAAGTCGTTTATGTAAATAGTAACTGGTATGCTTTTTATCATTATGACCTGACTTTATATTACAAGAAGTCCTCAGATGGTGTGACGTGGGGGAGTGCCGTGACTATTGATTCATCAGCGAATGCTCCTTTTGCTCCGACTGCGTGGGTGGAGGGGACGACCATCTATGTAGCCTGGCTACAGAATACGACTGACACGATGGCAGTCAACACTATAGATACTGCGTCAGCTGATGCGCTTGGGACACAGTGTACTAGCGGGAATGTGGGGAGCATTGGATTTAGTAATTCGAATGGTATTGCTGTCAATGACTATCCTGTATTAGCAGTTGCAGATAATGGTACTGTGTATGTGGCGAATTCAGGAAGTGTATCGGTTATTGTTCAAAAGTTGACATTTGCCGGGTGTACTTTTACTGACATCACGACAGGTAGTGGGCTTACATCTACTGATAAACCTACTCTAACAACAATAGGTAATACCTTGCATATGGTCTTTCAGGATGGAAATATTGCTCATTCAATATATAATGGTACTTCCTGGACGACTAGCGGATACATGACTGAAAATGAGGCTCGAAGGGGCGGTCAGCAGCGTAAGGTTGTCTATGTCAACAGCAACTGGTACGCATTTTATAATGATAATTCAACTGTATATTATAAAAAGTCAGCGGACGGCGTGACTTGGGGAAGTGCTGTGACTATTGATTCAACGAGTGCTCCTATTGTTCCGACTGCCTGGGTGGAGGGAACTACCATCTATGTAGCCTGGATAAGGGATACCACAGACGCGATTGCAGTCAACACTATAGATACTGCGTCAGCTGATGCGCTTGGGACACAGTGTACTAGCGGAGATTTGGGAAGTTTTTTTCTCACAACTCTTGATGATTTTCCTTCACTTGCGGTTGTTGATAACGGTACAGTATACATAGCTGTTGGGGGAAACACCAATGCAGTAGTTGAGAAGCTGACCTTTGCCGGATGTACGTTTACTGATATAACAACGGGTAGTGGATTGACAGTGGATGATGTTCCGGTCCTTACTACAATAGGAAATAATTTACATATGGTGTTTCAGGATGGTGCTATTGCGCATTCTATTTATGACGGTGCGTCGTGGACAATAAGTGGGTATATGAGTGAGACTGACGCTCAGCGGGGTGGTTCGCAGCGTAAGGTAGTTTATGTCAATAGCAACTGGTATGCATTTTATACTGATGAGTCCACAGTATTTTATAAAAAGTCAGCGGACGGCGTGACCTGGGGAAGTGCTGTGACTATTGACTCAACGAGTATTCCTTTTGCTCCGACTGCCTGGGTGGAGGGGACTACTATCTATGTCGGGTGGGAAAGAGATACAGGTGACGCTATTGCTGTCAATACTATAGATACTGCGTCAGCTGATGCGCTCGGGACACAGTGTACGTCAGGAGACCTGGGGACGTTTGCAACTACTAATAATGGAGAAGGAGTGGTGCTTGCTGTTGCCGATAACGGCACCGTCTATGCGGCTGTCGGGGCTGCTGGTACTGCAATTGTTGAAAAGTTGACATTTGCCGGGTGTACTTTTACTAATATAACAACGGGGAGTGGACTGACTACGAGTGATTTTCCGGCAGTTACAACTATTGGTAATAATCTGCATATGGTGTATCAGGACGGGAATATCTCACATTCCATCTATGATGGATCGTCATGGACGACTAGCAATACTACGATTGATACAGACACAGAGACTGCCTACTCTCTTACAACTGACGGGACAAATATGTGGCTTCTGACAGCTGACAGTTCAACTAATGCGGCTATGTATAAGTGTACATCGTGCGCGACGAGTGCTAATTGGAGTAGCATTACATCACCCTGGCCATCAGGTGAGACTAATTTGACTTCCGTATCAATTACTTACGACTCGAGTAATTCCGATCTGTACGCTTTTGCCATAAAAGATACAACAGAGCAGGCATATTACAAAATGAGTGACGCAACGAGTATATCCTGGGGATCAGATACGTCACTTGGGTTTACGGCAGATAGCATAACCGGTCTAGGTCATATCTCTTCACCTCAAGAGGGGGCTGGGACGAGTCAGATAGCGGTGACGCTGCGTAATGGGCCTGATTATGTTTTTTCAAATCTCACGCCGACAAGGTCAATAGCTCTGGATTTGAATGGAATAATTGATTTTGACACAGAATCTGATTTTTCTCTTACAACTGACGGCACCAACCTTTGGTTGTTGACGGTCGATAGCACGACAACAACAGCTTTATATAAATGTACCTCCTGCGCTTCTTCGTCCAGTTGGAGCGTTCTTACCTCGCCCTGGCCAAGCGGTTTGACCAATCTCACTTCAGTTTCTCTCACTTACGACTCATCAAACTCCGACCTCTATGCCTTTGCCATCAAAGACACCTCAGAACAGGCTTATTACAAAATGAGTGATGCAACGAGTATTTCCTGGGGATCAGATACATCCTTGGGTTTTACCACAGCCGTATCCGGTCTTGGTCATATCTCCTCACCCCAGGAAGGTGCTGGTACGAGCCAGATAGGAGTGACTCTGCGTAATGGGTCTAATTATGTATTTTCAAACCTGACACCTACTCGGTCAGTTATTTTGGATCTGAATGGAATGATAGATGCCGATACAACAGATAGTATTTTTTCTCTTACAACTGACGGGACAAATATGTGGCTTCTGACTATTGACACTACAACAGTTGCGGCTATGTATAAGTGTACATCGTGCGCGACGAGTGCTAATTGGAGTAGTATTACGTCTCCCTGGCCCTCAGGTGAGACCAATCTGACCTCTGTCTCTCTCACATATGACTCGAGTAATTCCGACCTGTATGCCTTTGCCATAAAAGACACAACAGAGCAGGCATATTACAAAATGAGTGACGCAACGAGTATATCCTGGGGAT
>CAZXHY010000057.1:0-4730 GCA_964639945.1 uncultured Gammaproteobacteria bacterium | reverse complement strand
TGGAGTCGGACCATGCGCCTCTTTCTTATCAGGAAAGCGTTCTACCGCTGAACTAATCACCCAGTAATGCACAATTATATCAAATTTGGAGGCGCGTGCCGGAATTGAACCGGCGCATGGGAGTTTTGCAGACTCCTGCGTTACCACTTCGCCAACGCGCCACATGCTCACAAAACTATAAATCCTTCTCTCGCGTTACTCCCCTACACTTCGTTTCGGGGATTGATGGCTAGTAAGCTCTCGCATCTGAATGCGCTCGCTAACTATCCAATCAACACACTGCCAACGCGCCACATCACAAAAAATCTATTTTAGGCTTCTTTTACGCTCATTATTGTACCATAATACATAAATAACCCATATCAGAATAAACACTACTATCGAGACTTTGGTAATGCTGTATCCCCACACAAAAGACTGTGGCATATACTCAAACACCACTCGATGATCCCCTTGCGGAACCACTACTGCGCGGAATGCATAATTTGCTCGATATATTTTTGTCTCCTGTCCATCTATAAATGCTCGCCATCCTCCGTGGTACGAGTCTGATAAAAACAAAATACCCGCTTGCATAGAGCTGGTGGACAATTCAACTCTTGTGGGTTCGTACTGTATTACATCTACTCTCGATGGTTCAGTTGGCTTATCAACTCGAGTAAACCCTTTTGGATGTTCTTCAAGAACAACAGAGTCTGAAAGATTTAGTGCAGAGTCAAATAATATATCCAGAATTTTTTGGGAGTCTTGTTGCACGACGTAGTCGTACACAAATTGCGCTCTCGGCAACGCGGCAACATTTTCGAAAACATACCAGTTGTCTTGGTGCCACAGAGGGATAAACTGTTCTTTTGGAAATCGCGCGGGCAGCGTCATGATTTTTTCTCGCGCTTCGTTTTGAAAATATGCAATATGTCGCACTCCAAGCAAATTCAAAAGCCACAAACGATGTAGATTATCGGTAAATTTGGCATGATCATTGAGAGATGAGAGCTCTACCTCTATCCGTGGAATGTTTTTTTCAAAAACACCTCTATGCATAGCCGCATACGCCAGCTCCCCATATCTCGCCGAAAACATTGGATCTAAACCTTCCGCACTATAAAGCTTGTATTGTGTAGAAATATTTCCCAAGATTGGCGACCCCACTGATATAAACCGATTAATTCCTTGATGTGTTTGTAAATACGAAATGACGGGGTGTGCTGGATACAAAAATTCACGTTCTCCAATCACCGTATATTTATGCAACGTGTACAATTGACCAAACAAAATCATAAAAACTACACAGATCAATGAAACAGCTTTCGGAACGAAATTTCTTGTAAAAACATAGAACGCTATACACACGCTCAACGAGAGCATCACATTTCGCAACATAACCATGCCGTGCCTTGTCTCTATGACAGCTTGTTGGACTGTATATGTATGTATTAGACGAAGAATAAAATTATCGGGCATTTTCATTATGAGGAATGCATAGACGACGCACAGCGACAACAGGCCAATAGCAATTCCGACTATCAATGCCGGAAATGATTTTTTATCTTTTTGCCACAGATCAAACCCAAACCCAGCCAACACAGACAAAGCAAAAGTCGTAAGATATAAAATTCTACTCGGCAAAAAAGTAGACAATAGTGGTATGGGTAATTGGAAAATATTTCGAGTTATCACATTGTCTTGGGTTAGAAAAAATGAAACAACGCTTATCCCAAGAAAAAATCGTATGTACCAATTCTGTCGATTGTTTTTTATCGCAAACAGAACAAATAACATGGGCACAAGCCCTATATACAGTACGGTTTCATGATAAAATCCTCTACCGAAATAATTATAGGAACCGGGATTTCCAAACACGTCAGGAGATAATGTCTGTATAAGATGTGTTATAGGAAGCAAATATGTATGGAACAAATATGAAATATCACTCGTCGCTCGAGGCGACAACGTGTATGCTTCGAACGAAGGCATCAGTGATATGGCAGAAAATCCAATAGGTGCACTGATCATTAGCGCAAATAGACCGAGCGTAGACCACTGCACTTTTTTTGATTGAAATAGTTTTCCAACGCCATATATGACCACCATGCCATACAGGTAAACAGTAAGTTGAAAAAATCCAGCCAACAGCGACGCGGTAAGTGCAAAACTACCCACTGCTACATACCGAAATAATGCGCGTTGATGCAGTTTTTCCACCGCCCAAAGAACAAGTGGTAACCACATTCCTGCATGCCCCACGCTCATATTCTCTCCACTCCACGCAACAAAAAAACCAGATAATCCGAATGCTATCGCACTTACCCATGATGCCATGGTGTTGGAGGTAAGCAGCCTGACATACATAAACATAAACACAAACGCCAACACTGATTGCATGGCCACGAGCAGCTGCCATGCCGTCAACTGAGGAAGCAGTGCATACAATCCATTCAATGGGTACCATACAGCAGATTGCACATCCGCGGCATGTGCATTCCCAGCAAATACGTATGGATTCCAAAGAGGAATTTCATTTTTTGCTAATTGATCATTTGTAAACGTTCGAGAAGGGTAGAAAAATCGAATCTGATCAGTGCCAATTGGTTTATGAGGTATACCTGCCTCCCATCCAGTAAACTTTTGGGTCACCCACGGTGAATAAAATTGTGCTAAAAAATTAGAAGGAAATAGTATTTTGGATTCAAATATTGCACTTCGATACATCCACACATAGATACATGCCGTTAGAAGCATGACCCAAAAAACCATACTATGAGTAAAAAAATATTTTTTCATATCTCTCCCATATGTTACTGTAATCGTCGAAATGTTCGAAAGATCCAATTAAGCGGTAAAATATTCAAAAAATTCGCCTGCACATTCACAACTCTTGGCTCAGAAAATTGCTTCTTCTGTCCTCGGCATCCGATTGCCTCGATATACCAATCATGTGAGCCATACGGAATATCATCTATCGATGCAACTGTTGTATCATTCGCTAACTTATACGCATGGTCCTGAATATTTGCGCCATATGTAGTCTGCCGAGATGCAACATGTAAAAACAACTGTTCTATATTTTTTCTATCACCGTTTGGTACGTATCGCCACTCAAGGATATCAGGATTTTGTGTGTCATCGGCAGTTTGCGGAATAATCTCAGGTAGACTACAGGTCACCTTGGGATCTGCTCGTAAAAAAGAGGCAAGCGCTGGGATAGCTGGTGTATTTCGATGTTCTCGTAGGTTGTAGATAACGACTACTTTCGCAGGGCTTATGGCGCTATTGAGCGTATTTTCCATTCCCTGACTCCAATTGCTATACACTTTGTCCGTGGAGTACTCGACTGCTCCCCATGCGGGATAAAATTGTGTACGCATGGCTTCTAACCATTGTGGTAACGCAAAGGGATTTGTGGCGCTTCCATACAGACTTATCCCCCCTCGCGAGTACGGAGTAAATGCTGTCTCTCCATATTTTTCAAACCGAGGGCTTCCCGAATATATATCTGCCCACACATGTGTGTATACACGCTGTTTGGGCAATCCTGCAGCGTGCGTAACCAATGACAAATCAAATAAATACGATTGCAGCGCATCTTGTCTAGCTTTTGTCAGTGTTGTGGCTGGGAAGTTTTTGCTATTACCACATGTCCAATCACCGCTTGGACAAAGCAAATCTTGTATTGCCCGATACCCATACGGCTTAAACTCATCACTCGTTGTCACTGATGCGTTTAGCGATATCTCAGTCCCCAAGGAAACACCCACAAACAACTCTTCTCTCCCTGTTTTTTCCCACACAGCAAGTTTTTTTGCCAACACCGCCAATATAACCGTTAAGCGTTTTTCTAGTACATCACGATAGGTCAATGGACTTCTTGTGTGTCTCAATATATTTGGTGGCGGCGCAAGCCTAAACCCACCTCCTCCCCAGTTACGAACATTTAACTGCATTGGGGTAGTGAAATTTTGCCAATCTACGTTCCATCGATTTTCAGGGTTATACCCTTTAATAAAACGTTCTCGAAAATCTTTTGTCTTCTGTCGAGCAAAAAAAGATTGTGGGGTATGAGTCCCATCTGGATCCCACCAATTATATAGCTCTGGAAGCTCATCCCACCACTGAAACCCATTAAGCGGTATAAACACTGGAAGATTTTGTTCCTCGGCAAGTTCTAAAATTCTTCGCATCTTTATCGCGTATACAGATTCTTCACTTGGGGTATCAAGGGGAAAGTTCATGTACTCCATAAGCGTACTCCACGCAAGTTTTCTATTCTGTGAACCCGCGGGAAGTGTCGCTTTTATCTCTGCTATATCCTTTACAATCTGTGGTTTGATCGTAGATAACCATTCGTCCTCAGCTGCTGCCCAGTTTAATTCGTTCACGCTTGCTAAATTCATGACAATATACTGCGGATCAGATGTTATGGAATATGCCTGAACGGATTTTACAGACAGCAGCAACAGACAAACGAAGATAATTGAACAAAATAATTTCACTTATATCAGTATATCAACTAAATCATTCTTTAAACCACAAAAAATCTCCCTTGTGGGGAGATGTCTTTGTGCACAAATATTTCGTGCTCTTAACAACCGAATGGTGACAGGAACAAATTGGGAGAAAATTACCAACGACCCGATGAGTACACCTCATCGTTCGCGATCTGTGGTAATTTTATAAATAGAAAGGAGGTGATCCATCCCCAGCTTCGGCTAGGGATACCTTGTTACGACTTA
>CAZXHY010000056.1:0-5098 GCA_964639945.1 uncultured Gammaproteobacteria bacterium | reverse complement strand
GAAATATATTTGGTTTAAGAATTGGACGAGATTCGTCTATACATTGGCATGCACAATTCAACAATCCCGCAGGTATTGAAATTGGAGATAATACAGTACTGGGAAATGATGCGTTTTTGGATGGTCGATTTAAACGAGTACGTACATCGAATGAAAATAAAATAATCAGTTACATACGTCAATTTACAGGGGAAGGCGCGCGACCATTAAAAATAGGAAAGAATGTATCGATAGCAGGAGAAGTGAGAATATATACAATGGAGCATGATATAGATAGTGAAGATTTTTCCGAAATAAGTGCTCCAGTTGTTATTGAGGATTATGTGGTCATAGGTTCTCGGGTTACGATACTACCAGGGGTAACTATAGGGCGCGGAGCGGTTATCGCAAGTGGTGCAGTGGTAACACGAGATGTAGCGCCATATGCTGTAGTCGGCGGAGTGCCTGCTAAATTTATAAAGTCTCGAAGCAAAAACCTAACCTACACACTAAAATTTTCCCGACTGTTTCAATAGCCTCTTATGGATTTATCGATTATTATCGTAAGTTTTAACACCAAAAAAATCACCCAAGATTGTCTTTCTTCTGTGATAAAAAGCCTGAAAGGCACTGGGATCTCATGGGAAATTATACTCGTCGATAATGTGTCGACAGACGGAACGAGACAAATGATAAAAGAAAAATTTCCCAAAATTACCACGATTTTGAATAAAGAAAATGTAGGATTTGGACGGGCGAACAATCAGGGAATACGGGCAAGTGGTGGGGAGTATGTATTATTGTTAAACTCAGATACTATCGTGCTTCACAATGCCATCGGGAAGTTGCTTGCGTTTGCACATCAGCACCCTAATGCATTTGTTGGAGGGAAATTACTTAACTTAGATCATTCTTCTCAGACATCATGTGGGCCGTTTTTTTCGCTTCCCGTGGTTATTGCTGCATTGTTTTTTAAGGGTGATCATTTAGGGATAACACGATGGAGTCCTAGCACGGTACGGAAAGTAGATTGGGTATCTGGGGCGTGTATTATGGCGCCCAAAAAACTCTTTATGCAGGATTTACTTTTCGATGAACAAATATTCATGTATATGGAAGAGATAGATTTGCTTTACCGCGCAAAACTAAAGGGATATCCTACATTTTTCTACCCACGGGCACACATAATTCATTTAGGCGCAGGCAGCTCCACGAATAAACGAAAAGGTCCTGTGTTAAATATCTACAAAGGGCTTGTCTATTTTTATAAAAAACATAGGTCTCCACTGGCGTTACAAATGTTGAGAGCTTTGCTGAAAGCTAAGGCAGGAATTGCTTGGTCTATCGGTGTTATCATGGGAAAAGGGTATTTGAGTGAAACATATGCAGAAGCTTATAAACTGGTGTAAAAAAGAGTGGATGTTGGTGGCGAGCTGCTTTTTTGTGGCGTTTATTCCGTTATATCCCAAGCTACCATTGTTTGATATCGTCCAAACATGGGTATATGTACGCATAGAGGATATGTTGGTGGCGATCGTCGCCGCCTGTTTTGTCCTGATGTTGTGGAGAAGAAAGCTGTTTCCAAATACAGCACTCACCATTCCTATACTCGTATACTGGATAGTTGGGCTTGCGAGTCTCGTGTTTTCGATGCTGTTTATAGGTCCCAAGCTGCTTTCTTATTTCCCTCATTTAGCACTGCTTCACTATGCACGTCGGGTAGAGTACATGGCGTTATTTTTCCTTGGGTACTATGCATTGGCGAAAAAACCATCACATTTGTATGCGTTTATCTGGACACTTGCACTGACGTCTGTGGCCATCATCATCTATGGAGTGGGTCAGAAATTTTTAGGATTTCCTGCATTTTTGACCATGAACGAGGAGTTTGCCAAAGGTTTACCTCTGAGACTCCCACCTACTGCGCGTATAGCCTCGACTTTCGGAGGGCACTATGATCTCGGTGCATA
The DNA here is from genome assembly GCA_964639945.1 of uncultured Gammaproteobacteria bacterium. Classification (GTDB taxonomy): domain Bacteria; phylum Patescibacteriota; class Microgenomatia; order UBA10105; family UBA927; genus UBA927. Next base: position 3,149 of record CAZXHY010000056.1, on the reverse strand, counting down.
TCTCGTTTTGGTGATTCCTATATTCGGCAGTCTTGTGTTTGGGATGCAGAAGCTTTGGCAAAAGTTTTTCATGCTAGCACTTACTGCTATGTCGTTGGTGTTGTTGCTGTTTACCGCGTCACGTATTTCGTTTTTGGTGTACCTCGTCGCTATAAGCGTTATGTTGCTTTGGAAAAAGAAAGCGATATGGATCGTTCCCGTGATCGTGGTGAGTTTTGTCATGTTGAATTTTGTATCCAGTGCGTCAGAACGATTTTATAAAACGTTCAGGTTTTCTGATGTCATCGTGGACCTTTCTACTGGTCAACCCATTGGCACACTCGATGAGGTACAAGGCGGGACTGCAAAAGTAGAAACACAAGAATCTCCTGCTACAGAAAATTTACCTAAAGGGAGCGGATTTATTGGTGTTGCCTCACCCCCGTCTGACAAACCATCAAAAACCATAAAAACTATCGAGTACATAACCAGTAGTGCGCTAGCCACTGGATCTGGTGAGATCGCAACTATTTCTGGAAGCTTTTTGATACAAAAAGCATTTGTATATGATATCTCGCTGACTACTCGATTTCAGGCGGAATGGCCTATGGCCATCGTTGCCTTTAGTAGAAATTATCTGTTGGGGAGTGGGTATTCGACACTTTCTGTCGCTACCGATGGTGATTATTTCCGCATGCTCGGTGAAACAGGGCTGTTGGGCACTATAGCGTTTTTGGGAATATTTATGGTGGCATTTACGGTATTTTTTGCTGGAAGAAAAAAGCTTACGTCTGTGCCAGAAAGTTTTGTCGTGGGCGTGTTTGCGGGACTTGTAGGGCTTTTCTTAAACGCGATACTTATCGATGTCTTTGAGGCATCAAAGGTGGCATTTAGTACGTGGCTTATTTTAGGTGCTGCGATGGCGACTCTGGCAACCACTGGCATAAAATCAGAATCATATATCACGATTTTGAAACGTGCATTTACTTCAAAACTAAGTTATTTGCTCTACCTTCTGGCGATTGTGGGCATTGTGTATAAAGATGCCTTATCGCTCTACTTTATGGGAGATGACTTTACATGGTTGCGATGGGCAGCATCCACGCCTACATCTGGATTATGGTCGTATTTTACGAGTAGTGAAGGATTTTTCTACAGACCGATTCCAAAATTGTTGTACTTTGTATTATATTCTGTGTTTTGGCTTAAGCCTCTCGCGTATCACGTGGTGTCTTTGGTGTTATTCTTTTGGCTCACTGCAGCAGTATTTTTGTTAATGCTTAGACAAAAAATTCGTGTTTGGATAGCGCTGGTCGTCTCTGTGTTGTTTGTGACGCTGAGTGTGCATCACGAGATCGTGTATTGGGTATCTACGTATAGCCATCAACTTTCTGCAGCGTTTTTGTTTAGCGCGCTTCTTGTGTTTGATAGCGCGTGGCGTGGTAAACGATGGAATACATTTTGGTGGATTCTCGGTATTGTCCTGACTCTGGCTAGTGCTCTTTCGTATGAAGGTGGGAGCGTGTCACCAATGGTTGCTGCATTCGTCGGATACGCATTGTATGGTGTGCGGAGTTGGGGACTCGCTCTCATATTATGTATGACGCCACTGTACTGGTGGATGCGATCTAGTGCATCTGCGGAAGGCGCCTCTGGAAATTATGGGGTAAAGCCTACAACGCTATTGGTAAATTCGATAGGAAACGGGGTGGGATATATATTTGCAAGCATGTTTGGTCCGAAAGTCGTTGAATTATTTGACGTGCTACGAAATAATTTGAGACAAAACCTCCTGTGGATTTCGCTTGGTGGAGTAGCACTCGTTGCTGTAGGGATCATAAAAGTTCGGCTGCTAAGGACGAAACTTGCGACCTACAAACGGAGCATGTTTTGGTTTATCGCGGCATTGATATCTATGATTCCGTTTTTGGGTCTAGGTGGGATGACAGAGCGATACACACTCGTACCTTCTGCGTTGCTTGCGATGGCGATAGGTGAGTCGCTGGAGATATTGTGGAGTACACAAGGAAAACGACTGTTTGGTGTAGTTTCTGTCGTCATCGTGCTGGCGCTTAGCATATGGAACTACTCTGATTTGATGCGCGTGAAAGATGATTGGAGGAAAGCCAGTTCTGTATCGGAAACGACGATTTTGGCGCTCAAGGCAAATTTCTTTCCACTACAAAATACTCAAGCATTTGTGTTTGTAAATACACCCATCCGCTATGGTCGTGCATGGATTTTTCCAACTGGTTTGACCGATGGTATGTGGCATATGTTTAAGTTTAATAACTTCGCATATTCAATCTATGCCGCGCCAAACGTAAAAGATGCATTTGCGATTACATCCCCGCAAGGTGTGCCGTTTATTTTGGAATTTGATGATTTTGTTTTGAAACGTGTGATACGAGAGATCAAAACTGTGACAGAGGAAGACGAGCCATAATGAAGACATCTATATATCGTTTAGGAATTTGTTTGGTGCTGGTCCTTACCATCGGGTTGCGTTTATATCACATAACTTCTCCTGTCGCCGATTGGCATAGTTTCCGTCAGGTAGATACAGCGGGAGTAGCTGTGGGATTTTTACGATTTGGTTTTGATATTTTTCATCCACGATATGAAGACCTTTCCAACATACAATCTGGGAAAGATAACCCCATGGGATACCGTATGGTGGAGTTTCCCATGTATCAGTATGTAGCTGCAAGTTTTGCCAAAACATTTTCACAATTGCCTGTCGAAGTGTGGTTGCGACTGGTAAATATCGCAGCATCAGCCGGTACTGCGGTCGTACTTATTCTATTGGTGACTCGATTTGCAAATCCCACAACGGGGCTTTTTGCTGGCGCTGTGTATGCACTACTTCCGTATGGCATGTTTTATGGGAGAGCCATCCTGCCTGACACATTTGCTGTGTTTTGGGCGGTGCTTGGTGTGTGGTTAGTCGCGCTTTATACTGAGAAAAAGTCATGGATTTTGCTTCTCGCTGCTGCTATAGCAAGTAGCGTGGCGCTTCTTGCCAAACCCACGGCAGCATTTTTACTTGTGCCGGTCGGGTTTCTTTTTTTGCGAAGCCCGAAGAAGAATATCATTTGGGTTATACAGCTTTTGGTCTATGCGGCACTTACCATAATCCCACTATACCTTTGGCGCAAATGGATTTTGCA
>CAZXHY010000055.1:0-5131 GCA_964639945.1 uncultured Gammaproteobacteria bacterium | reverse complement strand
AATCTTCTTGATTGTTAAGTCGTAATATTGACTAATATTTAATTTCTTCCAAAGACTTTCAACCCAATCTTTATCAGAAACTCCATAATGAGAGTAATGATAATGATATATGATTAGATTCATATAACTTCTTTTGAAGTATTTATTGAAATAAAAAGCAGCAGCATTACCAAACACAATAAATATTGTATTTGGACTAATTTTAATGTCTCTCATCTCTTCATCAAAGCTATCTACATTTTGTTTGATCATTTCTTCTGTAAGTATGCTTTTGAGTTTAGAGGAGTCTTTCTCTGGAATATTCTTGAATAAATCAGTTATATACGACCCCCACAAACCATTACTTTCGCAGGCAAACTTAATCTTGCGAACATTACTTGGTCCTTTGTGAAAATTCAACCATGGAGTATCTTCAAGTAAACCAGAAATATTAAGCCCGAGCAATACAAATCTTGAATGTAGTTGAGAAATGTTATTTCCGATTATTGAAGGATCACTCCGATCATTGTGATCCCAAACAGCCCAACTGGCACATGACCCATATTTTGAGACAAAATATTTGTATTCCTCTAGGTTATACATAACTATAAATACAACACCTATATTAATGCACGCTCATGGATTGGTTTATTTAATTCTTCGATAACCTTTTGAGCATCTTCCATAATCTTCTTTTCTTTGTCATCCGAATTAATATTTAAGGCCACACCCAATACTACTAGTGAAAATAGCGTAGCGTTTAATATTCTTCTTAATCCCATTGATAGTACACCATCTGGATAGAGCTGTGGTCCTATAATTAGATTAGCTTTCCCCTTGTCAGTATTTATCTGATCAATTGTTATGTCGTAAATCAAATCTATATTTTGATGAACAAATCGTGAGGACTCTTCATATAGGTTACCAAAGACTATTTTGTGCCATTTCACTTGCTTAGCAGTTTCTTTATTTGAGATTAACAGTTTTCCTTCTTTCTCAACTCTCTTAAGCATATTTTCAACCCTATGGTTGTGGAAGAATTCTCGGTAATTTGTTGTTCTAAACTCAACTTCTACATCGGGAAACTCAGTAAAATAAGCGCCTAAAATCATTCCTTCGGCAGCAATCCTAATAAACATCTCTGATGACCGTAAATAACCCTTGGAAAGTAACACCAGAGCATTGTTCATGAGAGGAAGTGTTTGAGAAAGTAGAATCATTATTGTCCATTTGGGAAATTCGTTATCTTTTACAATCCCAGATGTAGCTTTAATGAAAGCCTCATATACCTCTAATAACTTAGTAGTGGTATTGACTTGAGAAGCATATTTCTGGACAAATGCTTTCTCTATATCAGATTCGATAACTGAAAAAATACTGGTCACGTTTAAAAAGTAAACCAGCTGTTAAAGACATCTGGCTCCCCAAATAAATTAAAGCTTATTTTTACTAAGATATATTCTAAATCTTTGTTAGAAGCTAACCATCTTCTCGAACACCCACTCCAACCTTACAGATCAAAATCTTTGGAGAATTGGCTTTGTTTGCCTTCTGTATCCGTAAATTGGAGGACGACGGATACTTTGGTCACTCCGACATCTGGAGTACAGTCGTTTTTGGAACAGGTACCCAGATACACTTCTCGCTCAAATTCTTCTTTCCCTACCACATCCGTAGGTTTACTTCCCGAATTTACGCCTTTGATCAGCCCTTTGCTTTCATAGCTAAATTCGTACCCGATGGTACTGTATTTACTAGCAAGTCCTGTAACATTTAGCACAACGGTGTTTGCTTTTGCGGCTTTCGCAAGTGTCACGGTTACCGATGCATCTACTTCAGGCAAAGACACTTCATCTATGACCTCTTCTACAACCACTGCGGGCTTTTGCAAAAACACCACGTTATATACCACGACTCCTGTTGCTATAAGAAGAACTGCGAGCCCTATATAGAGATACATCATTTTATTTTTCATACTACTTCCTCCTATAAAGAAACGTTTATACGCGAAAAATCTACGCCGATATCATCTTCTAGGTTACCATATTTTGCACTCCAAGAAAAATATTTGAGCTCACGGGGTGCCCGTCATAATAATTTTTCCATCTATGTCAGTATACGTAAGCCCAATCCATATTTTGGTCACCCGAGTGTCTATGGGACACATGATGTCGGTACAGCCTTGAGTATATACATCAAAGGTAAACGTATCTTGCCCGAGCAAATCAAAAGGAGTTGCTACCATATCGAGAACATATTCTTTTCCGTCCATAGTGTACTTCAACTGATACGTAAGCGATACGTAGCGTTTCCCGAGGCCAAATATTTGAATTGTCGCCGCATTTGGCTTCTTTGATCTTGTGATAATAGACGTTACTTTTTGGTCTACCTTGGTGTCTTGCTTGAGGCTCGGATACTGGCTTTCTATGATGCGCGGGAGATATATGGCGCCAAGCGTCATGATTATCGCGCAAACGATCAGAATATTCCTCCAATGTGGCGTACGACGACGAGCAGTCATAATCCGAAATCCTTACTGTGCAATTTTTGGCAAAAAGTACTGCACAAGATCTTCGATTTTTATGCGTTGTTGTTCTGTAGTGTCGCGGTCACGTACGGTGACTGTGCCATCTTCTAGCGTCGTGTAGTCTATAGTGACACACCACGGTGTCCCTACCTCATCTTGGGCCAGATATCGCTTTCCTATGTTGCCACGGTCGTCCCACAAGGTTGTCATGGCGGGTTTGAGCAAATCGTAGACTTCGCGTGCTTTTGCACTTATGTCAGGTTTATTTGCCACGAGTGGAAACACTGCTACTTTATATGGAGCCAAAGATGGCTTGAATTTCAGCACAATTCGCTTCTCTTCCTGTCTATACGCATCGGCTATCACCATAAGAAACAGTCTGTTTATCCCAACTGCTGGTTCAATCACATGCGGGATAAATTTCTTTTGAGTATATGGATCAGTGTAGGTCAGATCAGCACCAGATGCGTCTGCGTGTGCCTTGAGGTCGTAGTCTGTGCGATATGCTATCCCCCAGAGCTCTTTCCATCCAAATGGAAACTGATAATCTAGGTCATACGTATCTTTACTATAGTGACTGCGCTCCTTATCTGTATGCCGCCTCCATCGCAAATTCTCAGCCGAGATTCCAAGTGTCTTGGAAACAAACTGCCACATAGAGTCTTTCCATGCGTCAAAGAGTGTTTCCCATTTTGTCAGTTCTGGGTCAAAAAAATATTCTATCTCTGCCTGCTCCAGCTCTAGGGTGCGGAAGACAAATTGTCCCGTCGTTATTTCATTTCGGAACGATTTTCCTACTTGCCCGACCCCGAAAGGAAGTGTGACACGATTGGAAACCAAAACATTTTTAAAGTTTGTAAATATTCCTTGTGCCGTCTCTCCACGCAAATACAGCACAGACTTTTCGCCCTCTATGACTCCGAGCTTGGTCTCAAAAAGCAGGTTAAACTTCTGAGGCACCGTCACATCGTTTCCATCTGGGCTTTTTACTTTGTTTGCTGCGATAAAGTCTGCCATCTGCTCGATAGTGAAATCTTCTACGACCACATCACTAAGCTCTGGATGATTTTTCAGCCATGCTTCGATCAGGTGATCTGCGCGGTATCTTTTTTGTGTCTTTTTGTCCTCGACGAGCGGGTCACTAAATGATCCCACATGTCCCGAGGCTACCCACGTCTGAGGATGCAGAAGTATCTGTGAATCTAGGCCTACCATGTCACTTCGGTCTTGGATAAATGTCTTCCACCAAAGGTTGCGTACATTGCGCATCAACTCTGTCCCTGCTGGGCCATAATCGTACGAACTCATGAGTCCCCCATAGATATCACTGGTTGGATACACAAATCCGCGTCGTTTACAAAGACTTACTATTTCATCTAGTGTGACCATAAAGTTTTCCCCTTTTAAAATTGGTTTGCAAAATAATAAACAATACTTCGTATGCAAACCATATTTGGCTGTAAGCTCGTGAATATGAATTCACTTGCTAACAGACCAAATAAAAACCCCGACCACATTATTATATGTGATAGGGGTCCAAAAATTTCGGACGGTTCCACCCTACTTCCCTGCAACCTCTGCAGGACGCTTTACATTTTACGCTCACTCGGTGCCACCCGAGGTCATCGCGCTTCTTCACCCTCAAGTCTACCCTACTGCCAAATCGTCTGTCAAGAAATCTCTATGAGACCAAAAATACTTGTTTGATAAGCTTCGGTGTTCGCAAGCGTCGCTCTGTGATGTTTTCTATAAATGCTTGTAACTCTTTCCCGCCCAGATCACGAGTACTTTCCAAAAACCCCAAATTACGAAGCAGGGTGAGCGCAAACATTTTACTTTGCCCACCTATCGCGTCTACCTCACACGCTCGCAGATAATCCAGCGCGTCACAAAGGAGTGCGAACACATCGCGATGTTCTTGTTTTTCTGGAAGCAGATGGTTTACTAGCTCACAGTAAAAATACGCGACACTTATACGCTCCAGATCGTCTCGGAGTAAATCTTGAGCCCCAATCGGCGTCACCTCCGTGATACTTTCCATTCCTTTTCCCTGATGGGTAACGATGATGACATGAGAAAATATTTCGAGATACGGAGCTCTGCGACTAGCTGTCTTTCGTATTCCTTTGGCCATGAGTCGCATTTTGCCGTATTCTTTGGTAAATATGGTGACTATGCGATCTGCCTCACCGATATTTTTTCGCGATAAAATAATTCCTTCAGCTTTGGTAACTTTTGCGTTTGATCTATACATATAATGAACAATTTACAATACAACAATTCAACAAATTAACACAAGAGAGTGAGAGTAAAACAATATGAAGCGATCGGGGCTTTTTTACAAATTCACTTCTATATCGGTGTCCAGAAGGAATTTCTTTCGATCTTTTCCACCGAGGCGGATAGTCCATTCTTGACCGTCGGTGCCGGGCTGTTTTTGGATAAGCAAATGATATTTGCCATCTGTAGATTTGACAGGTGACTTGTATGTGACTTCAAGCCTAGCTGCACCAAGTGGATTTACTATCAAAAATCCTTCAAAAACTGTCTTGCCCAAAGAATCGTATGTCGTCATAGTCGCAGGTTTATTATCTTTGGTTGATTGTGACCCTTTGCTTTCCACGA
>CAZXHY010000054.1:0-5310 GCA_964639945.1 uncultured Gammaproteobacteria bacterium | reverse complement strand
CCTCCTCTACCGAAAACGGCATTTTAAAGGAACGCGCAAAACAAGGTCACTTCATCCAACTTGCAGCGCTCAAAGGAAACCAAGGCAGTCAAAACTACCTCCTTCCAGCCGATCTCGATTTAGCCGCCTATCCCGTCGTCAGCATTTGGTGTCGACGCTTTTCGAGAAATTTTGGTTCCGCGTTGTTGCGGGCAGAATAACAACCTGCACCTCTATCAACGATCCGTCCATCATGGTTCTGATTTTCGTAAAATCTTCTCCATCACTCTCCCCTTTGCCAATTCATCGATCAATTTATCCAAATAGCGGATCTCTCGCATCGTTGGCTCCTTGACGTCTTCCACACGAACACCACACACAACTCCTTTTATCAACGTTCGTGATGGGTTAAGCCGAGGAGCGTTAACCAAAAACGCCTCAACCTCTACTTGTTTTTTCAATTGTGATTCCAACTGTTTTTGGCTATAGCCTGTCAGCCAACGAATAATTTCATCGACCTCTTTTTTTGTGCGTCCTTTTCTCTCTGCTTTAGCAATATAAAGAGGATAAACCCTTGCAAAGCTCATGGTATAGATCCGATGTTTTGTCATACCGTCGTATCAGTCACTTTATTTTAATACTCGTTCGGAACAGGCGTTGTCGCCGACCCTACGGTATACGTTCCCCACACGCGCCCTGAACGTGCCTCAAATTCGGCTTGAGCATCGGGAAGTTTTGCGAGCAGAATATCCGGCAGCAACTTTCGCACCTGCTCAAGCACCTCAGGCGCGATCCCCTGCATACTCCAAGCAAACCCTTGAGCGTACATGGCAGCCGCGTTGTCATCAGGCGGCGCTGGGAATTCCTTACCATCACGCAAAAAAGGAGTAATTTCCGCTTCTTCAAAAGCCAAATGTCGATCAATGAGCGCTTTCAATTCATGCAGTACGGTCTCTGCGCGCTCTGGATGCGCCAGGTCAGCAAAAGCCGCATCGCCTTTTTCGAGCAGCGGATCGATCTCGTGATGTTGCTCCGTGAGCGTATCAATCGTAGACGCAAGCAATGGATGCTTGCTCTTGATATCTGGAAAAATATGAGTATCTTCCATCATGTGATGCCCATGAAGCGCCTGCCGATAACTCGTTTTCCATTCACCCTGCACGGCCTCGATACGCGAGCTATCACCTTCCTTGATCTGAGCCACGGCACGCATAAGACGCGTGATATCACGACGAAAGGCGTGATGGGACATCATGAGCATGGTCGCCATGGAGGCGGAGCCATCATTATTCAAAAGGTTTGGGGGTTGGGACACAGTAGAATTGTCAGCAATTTCTTTAGGCGTTAACCATTACTTCAAATCCACCATATGCCATACGCTTCATATCTGTAGGCATCGAGAAATCTTTGAGATCTTTGTATTTTTCGCTCATTTCATCCATCACTTTTTTATTTACTTCGTCGCGGTGTTCTTTTGACTTAAAGACGATAAAAGAAAACCAAACATTTTCATCTTCTTTCGCTCCAGCCATTTCGGTAAATGCACGTGATTTTTCGCCACCCATTTCCTGTTGGGTAAGATCCGTACCGATACATTCATAATACTCTAAGGCTCCGTGTCGCATCCACGCATCCTTGCCATCCTCTGCCATTTTTCTGTATTCTTCCCTCTTATCTGCTGGTACTACTAACACAAACCCATCTACATATTTAGCCATATTTTTTTGATTTATCGTTACTATTAAACCTCTTAACCTCATTCATGATATCAAACGTTTGTCTTTAACAGCAAATTCTATCTGCCTTCCCAAACACAACTCGATAATCTTACAAAAATACGCTCTCGAGCTTTGATTGATGAAGAAACATTCCTAAAAGAAAAAGAGCAATAAATCTACTTTAATCGTTCTGCCTTCTTTGGAATTATGTAAACTGTTTCTAGTAAATTTTCTACAATATCAAAAGCCACATCCAATTCTGCATCAGATGCAATTTCTGTTTCATGAGCAGCTCGGTTCCCGAGAAGGCGCGTTCGGTGCAAAACCGCCGCATTTCTTTTTGTAAGGACCCCCTTTATGACTAACTCATCAATTTTTGTCTCAAGATTCTTTCCTCGTGCAGCCTCTTCTGAACAAACAGCTTCTACTAAAGCTCTCATCCCTATTCCCGAAAGAATTTTTATCTTTGTGCATAATGCAGCATGTGTCTCTTTGTAGATTAAACGTACCTTATCCGGTAAAGAATATATGTCTTCAAGAGCAGTACGGCCCATAAGTCTGCTGGGATATATTTGCTCGGTCTCAGGGTAGGAACACACACCCTCTTCACCATAATCGAAATCCTCAGAGTTTGAACTGCCAATACGAAATGAAATACTATCGCATCCTGAACAGCGAATTATTTCGTTAGTATCGACTCCCTGTATGTCTTCGTTACCCCAACTAACCTCTACCGAACCACAAACCGTGTGGTTCGTCTCTGTATCACATCGAATACACACCACCTGCCGGATGGAATCTTTTGTTTTATCTACAACAATTTTTTTTGACATAATAATATCACACGCCCTCTGTCATGGCTCAGCATCGTAATCCCTCTTAAACAATTTCCACCTTCCCTTTGCTACAATCTAGAATAAAAACCTTGCCTAATTCTTTTAAAAGCTTCGTGCCAAGCAAAACGATATTCGCTTGTTGAATATCTATGGTCGTCTCTATACATTTGCCGTCAAGGCAAACACGTCCCTTGCAAACCAAATGAGAGGAGGTCGAACCATCGGCTAATGTAGTGGCTTGAACCCCAGCCAGTACCAAACCCAATGGAAAGGCGTCCACGAAAGAAATTTGTAGGTAGCCATTAAATCCGGAATCAATCAGTGCGTTAATCTTTTTTGAAATGCCCGTCACTCCTTGCACTTCAATTTCAATGACTGGCTGGTCATTGTTAAAAGTTCCAAGCATACCTCTTTGCTGAATAATTGATGCTTGGCTGTTGCGTATCGCCAATTTGAATTATATAAAAAAGCTTATCGCCAAATTCCTTTTTGGCTTTTTCAATAGCAACCAATCTATCTGGATCAATTTGATACTTTTTCTGCTCTACATCGATGACGGCGTACTGGCCCATGTATTGTTTCTCGAAGATCTCCTTGAAGTCTTCAAGGTACAGCTTCTCCCCAAGTTTCGTAATCTCTTCCAGAGACAGATTAGTGTGTATCATATGGCTTAAAAATAGCACTTAGTTGAATTTATTTCAAACAAATGACTTAATGCTTCATTTTCTGCTTCTGTTTAACACAATTACCATCATCATACCCTAAAACCTAAATGCCAGGAGGTTCTCCTTCAAATTCAGAATACGCATTCCAATTAAATCCGAGCCAAAGAAGTACTTGAGCGACCAGATAAATGATGCCAAACAGGAGAGATATATTGATGACCAAAGCCACTAGATTGAGAAATGGGTTTTTACTTTTCAAGCCAAGGAAGTCAAATACTTTATCCATAAGAGTGCTAATGCCGTAACATTTTACTTTATTACAACGTACTTCTTCATCACCCATCCAACCTTCGTCCCAAACCTAATCTATACCCAACCGCTGTTCTGATCCAATAATTCGTATTTAGTTTTTGGTGTCGTTGACCGATTTTCAACTTACTCATTTTTCAGTTCTTGAATTTTTGCATTATAGGCGTCTTCGTTTTGTTTCCTTTCCCAAGCGTTTCCATTTGCAAAAAATAATGATTCCTCGGATAGAGCGTCACGAATCACAAAAACAGAACTGTAATGATATGCCTTAAAACATGAATCCAGTTTTGAGCTATAGAATACGCCTGTTAAGAAAGTTCTTCCGCCTTCCTTCTCATCCGAGGCAGCCAATTTTGCTTCAACAGAAGCTACATACTTAGTGCATTCCTGCCTTTTTTGAAATGCGCTGGATTTATTACTTGAGCAACCGCTCCCTAAAAGCACCAAGGATACTGCTGCAAAAATATAAAATTTCATACTTAAATAAGTTTAGCAGAAAAGTAATCAAAAAACCAGCACAAATGTGATGGCTTTTGATTAACAGTGTCTGGGTCGCCAGACACTGTCTGGCTCGACGGACGGGCGTTGAACTCGGCTTTGCAGGAAATTTGAGGGACTTTCGGGAGGGGTTTTGACGCATGTGGGTCATGTGTGGAATCAAGAGTACATTTTCCTTCCTTGGAAAGTCTATGAACTTCTTTTTCAATGTCGCCGGGTGGCAACATGCGCCCATTAAAGACACTGGACGGTTAGTTTGTACTCGGCGGTGACCCCGTAATCCGTTAGGATTGATTTCGCCGTGGTCTCTGCCCACCGCTTGTACCCATCCTTTGCGCTTGTAGAAAGCGCATCCTCACCATTTGCAGCAACAATCGTTATAACCATTTCTCTTGGAAAAATAGGTTTTCCATCCGCATCCCGAGAAAAAATGACGACATTCGCAGCAACTCTTACTTTCCACAAGTCGGTCAATTCGTGAATACGATGAGAAGTATAGATCTCTAGCCACTCATCATGGGTAGGATGTGTGGCGATATTCTGCGTGGGACGCTGGCTGGTGACAATCCTATTGTTTAGATAAACAAAACCCAATATGCCGACTATCGCGATCATGACCATGGTGAGGATATAGAAACTATTTTTCATAGAGGCTATATTTTTCCATCCATACTTGATTGAGACATGAGCTCTCTTGCTTTGGCCACATTTTTAAATACCCCAAGTTCTTCGAGTCTAACTACTCCAGCCGCTCTTTCCTTTGGCCATGCATACACAACAAATACATCACCAAACTCCCGCAGCTCCAATACACGACCCTCAACTTCTTTTTTTTCAATTAGTTTTGGCATACTTTACCCATTAGAGGAAGAATTAATCTCCGCGCGAATTTTATTTTACAATCAATCACCATCTCACCAATTTCTTGATGCTCTAGTGATTGACAGTGTCTGGGTCGCCAGACACTGTCCGTCATGGCTCGGGAATCCGTCACCCCAACAAACTTTCACCATCACCCTGCCGAATTTAATCCATAAATCCAGACGGCTTTTGAGGTAATTCTGCCGACCTTGTCGGGAGAATTTTGACAGGCCAACTAGGTGAACAGCTAGATGAACGACTAGGTGAATCCGGGTTCATCTAGTTGAACAAGTGGTTGAACGACTGGTTGAATCAGAGTTCAACTAGTTTAAGCCTAATTTTCGACTTATCTTAGCCAAATCTCATTTTAAAAAACCAGTGACTATTACTGTGACAACACAATCCACTGAACGACATGTATATATTATTACTTACTATTGTTAT
>CAZXHY010000053.1:0-5328 GCA_964639945.1 uncultured Gammaproteobacteria bacterium | reverse complement strand
TCTCTGAACATGGACTTATAAACGTAGAGGGCTTGAGCCATAGTTATCGTAAGGTCATAGAAAATATATTGCGATCAGAAAAGGCGCGTAAACAAACAGTATGGGCCATCGCCACATTTACAATCGTTGCCTATATTTTGCTCCCGTTGGGACTGGTCAAAAACGAATTTTTTCCGAAAGATAACCAAGATTTGCTTTACATCGGCGTAGATTTACCCAGTGGAACAAATAATGATCTCGTCACCGCAGAGACGATCAGACTGGGCAATGAGCTCAAAAGCACGCCAGAGCTAGATTTTCTCGTCGGCGAAGTAGGATATGTTTTCCTTTCTACTGGTGCTCGCCAAGCAGATCCAGATGCGATTCTCTACACACTGCATCTGACCAAACATGAAGATCGCAAACTTACCAGCGGAGACATAGCAGAGAAAGTTCGAGAAAAATTTGCAGGATACAGTGCAGGTACGCTTTCTGTGGTAGAGCTTTCTGGCGGACCACCAGCGGGAGCAGACGTGCAGATACAGCTTCTGGGTGATGAGCTAGGAACGCTGGATGAATATGCAGATAAAATCATCGCGTTTCTGAAAAAATCTGATGGAGTGGTGAACGTAGATAAGTCTATAAAAAGTGGTACAAGCAAAGTAGTATTCGTACCAAATCGCGAGAAAATCGTAGCCGCGGGGCTATCTGTTGATCAGGTAGCGCTCTGGCTTCGCACATATGCTAGTGGCTTCACGCTCGACAGCATCCGGTTTGGTAAAGATGAGCAGGACATCATATTCCGTACGAATGACTATGACACCAAACCTCTCGAATCATTATCGACTATAGAAATTCCACTCAATGGTCGTGATGGGGGATCTGTACCGCTATCTGCACTTGGTACATTTAAACTGGAAACCAACCCAACGGTCATCACTCGCGAAAATGAGAAACGAACCATAAGTATCTTTGGCGGTGTCACTGCAGGAGTAAATATTCCAGAGAAAAATGCACAGCTGCTCAAGTATGCAAATTCACTGACCCTTCCCGATGGATATGAATGGAAGACAGGCGGAGTAAACGAAGAAAACGAAAAGTCTGTGGCTTCTATTATGAACGCCATGGGTCTCGCATTTTTGTTGATTCTCGTCACTATGGTGATAGAATTTGGATCATTCCGCCAAGCGTTTATCGCTATGCTTATGATTCCGATCTCTGTGGCAGGAGTGTTCTATATCTTTGCCCTTATCCGCACACCACTTTCGTTTGCAGCGCTCATCGGTGTGCTAGCACTTTTCGGTATCGTTATGCGTCACGCCATCGTGGTGATGGAAAAGATAAACGAAAATCGTCACCATGGTCTGAGTCTCCATGATGCCATTGCCGATGCGTGTTCCAGTAGGTTAGAGCCAGTGCTTCTGACGTCCCTTGCTACCATCGTGGCATTGATACCTATCACCATCTCTGATCCATTCTGGAGAGGGTTGGGAGGCGCCATCATTGCAGGGTTACTATTTACGGGAGCACTCAAGCTCTTCATCGTCCCCGTGTTGTACTACAATTTCTTCAAAGACGAGAAATAAATTATTGATGGCTTTTTTTAGCTTTGCGATTCTTGTCAAGTGGTATCAATTATTATTTTTTATTGTTAATACGCTCTATACCTAGATGATGTGGGCGTCACGTCTCTTGCGATAGTTTTCTATGGTATAATAACTTTACTTTATAATGTAATGGTTGATGTAAAGTATGTTGTAAAGTATTAACTTAAATAAAAAGTTTATAAAGGCATATGTATAACTTTAAAAAGTTCGAAAAAACAAATCAGCGCGTGGAAAGTAGAATTACTGTTTCTGCCTCAAATTCTATTGGCTTTCCTACGAAATTTTTTCAAGACAATAATATAAGCGAGTATAAATATGTTGTTTTGTATTATGACGAGAATGAGAAGGCAGTGGGTATATTTTTTACAAACGATGAGGAGGAAAAGCATAAATTTACTCTTGTAAAAAGCAAAATTGGGTATGGGGCTAGCGTAGTAGCGACCAGTTTTTTTAAAGTAAACGGGATTGACGCAAAATTTTATCGAAATCGATATGAGTGGGAGAAGGTTGCGCAGGAAGGGATTGGTGACTTATTTGTAATCAAATTGCAACCACATTTACAGGAGGCACAGGTATGATGAAGCACGTCATACCATGATTTTATATGCTTTTCCTGCCGAGTCTCACAAAATTCCTTCTTGAAATCTTTACCCGATGGACATGGAAAAAAGGTTTTTTTACTCTTATCTCTGTGCTCAGTCTGGCTTTATTTAGTTATTACGGGCTATATGGACAGTTGCAGGATTCTAAAAATGAGAATAAGTCATTGCGATCTGAGAAAGAACAATTATTAAAGGAGTCTGCCGCTTTGCGCATGCGGTTTGATGCGTTGGGTGTGACAACGGATACATCTCTACCTGTTACGCGTAGTCCAAGTGACTTTTCAAGGGATTGGGATACGCGAAGCTTTTACTTGAATGGGGAAGGAGCTTATTGTCCAAGGGCGACGGGTGGTAATAATTATCAACGCATGGTGTATCTTCATGACACGCCGTTAGCAGGAAGCGAGCTAACAATGAAAGTTCAATTGCTTGATGAAAATCTTCAAAAGACAGCATACAAACAAAGGGTTGTTGTCGGGATTTCTTTGCTTGGAAATCCAATTGCAGAGTATGATATTCCCACCCGATTTGAAGAGGGTATCAACTTTCGCGTCCTAACATCTGGTAAAGGATTGATATCTGGCGGAAAGGGAACATTCTTATCATCTCCAATAAAAGCAGGTAGTAAAATAGAGATTGGATATAAAACCCAACCAAAGCTTGATCAATTGATAACGCATTTACTTAAAATAAATTCGATTTCCGCGATTGAAAAATATGGTGTTGAGCCGAAAAGCGTAGTAAATGATTCCACCGTTGAAGATGATCCTACGCCTAATACATTGCGTGGCAATTTATTTATAGGTAGCTATGTAGGGGGATGCATAAAAGTTATTGATTGGTCAGCATCATAAATTTTTATGTATACATGGGGGAGGTGATTTTAGTTATGAGTATGTATGACGCCAAACGACAATTTGGTGAAAACCAGCGTTTATTTGGAAACTCGACCACTGAACCGGAAAAATTTAATCTTTATGCGGGCTTGTATAACCTAGCGCAGGCAATAGAAGAAATGCAATCCGATTTACACAAAATAAAAGAAGAACTTCATCAGGTAAAGGGTCGTGTGTAAAAAAACGAATGGGTTAACCCAAGAACGCGAGTAAAATCGCACCACATGTTACGAGGAGAGATCCTACAATTTTTTGCACAAAGCGGGTTTTTTCTTTTAGCACAAAGAGTGAGTAGAGTGTGGTGATGACGATGAAAAATCGCATAAGAGGGACGACGGTAGATACTTCCATGTAGCGGTATGCAGACAGGAGCATGAAGCTAAATAGTGCCCACATGACACCCACTGCCCCTAGCCACCAACCTTGTTTGTTCCATTCCGTTGTCGCTATCTGCGCTCGTTTTTTTCCGAGAAACGCATACATTAGAATTGCCGAGGCACCATAGCTTATGGTGACGTAGAGCGGGATGCTGAACTGGTCGCTGATACCTTTATCTATGGTGTTCATAAGGGCTGCAGCTATGCCATAGAAAAATATAGCGATGATACCTTTGTTTACCGTGATCTTTCCTGTTTTCATAAGTGCGAGCATGCTACCAATGATGATAAGTCCTACTGCCATACTTTTTTCGAAGCTTACGCTTTCTGCCAGAAAGACATAGGCCAGAAGCAGTGTCCAGAAATTTGAAAGGGGGATCAGGATGCTGGTGTCTGCGAGATCTGCGTATTTGGTGCTGGTAAGCAGAAGAAAATCGGCGATGGTAGCGACCAAAATAGAGAGTGCAAATAGTCCCCAAACTTGTGGATCTATGGGGACGGTGAGGTTAAAGCCAGTCAGGACGAGGAGTACGAGTCCTGTGCCACAGGCAAAGAGTTCGGTAATCAGCGTAAACGCTAGATCATTGGCTGGGTCTTTCGTCTTGGCTCGTGCGACGATGCGCCAGAGGGAGGCGAGGATGATGGCCGAGACGACAAAAATAATTGCTTGTGGTGACATAGGGTGAGTATAGCAAATCTATATAGTGAAATTTATTTGCGTCTGCGAAGAGGGCGTAGCGTGGTTCTTTCAAAGATTGTAGTGAAGCCCGATAATTCCATTCTGTCCCATATGTGATCGTTTACGTTTGCCAAAATGATTTTTCCACCTGTTTTAGCTGCTTCTTTTGAGGCCATCAGAAGCACTCTGTGGCCAGCAGAAGACATGTGTCTGATATTGCTCATATCTACAGCGATGAGGGGTTTTGGAGCTTTTTCTCTGACTGCGGTTATGATGCTTTTTTCAAACGCATCATCATTGGAGGAGTCCACGTATCCACGTCGTATGTTGGGTTTATGTAGAGTGTAGTCTTTGTAGCGACTTTCTAGCATTGGGAGGATTCTAATCGCTTCTTTCGATCGTGTCAAATGAGCATCGGTACATGATAATGGATAATAGGCCTATAGTTGTATTTTACTCAATTTTTCTATATAATATCGTTTCGCAGTTTAATACTAGATATATGCATCTATGTCATTGAGCAGCGTACTATTCGCACCTTACCAATGGGATTGGGCACCTTAGATATTTACGAGCGCTATGAGGAGAGCATCTGGCTCTGTTCGTATTGCTCGTAAATATTTTGTTTGACGGAGGTAAGTATGAAACACGGATCTAGATCAAAGAAAGATAGTAAGTACAGTTGGGGAGCAAGTTTAGCACAAGCATTAGGGTGGCCAATTGATTGGTTTTTGTGGCGATTGAACATGTTTTGGCGAATTATCAGAGGCACTATTCAATCTGAATCTCTTGCAACGCGCAGTATCGCGACAGTCGTGGTGATGGTTTTGATCACGATTGCGTTGCTTTACTGGCGAGTTATTCTTGAACCAAGCGAATTATTTTTTGTTTGGGCTTTAGGAGTCGCGGTACGATGGTTCGGGCAAGGGCACGAGAGTAATTTCGTAAGCACGATATATCATTACATTTTATCGGTGCTTATGGCATTTATTCTTTCGTCTCTATTGCTGATATATATCATGTTCAAATAGGGGATATTCCCACTAGAGCGTATACGCTGCTTTGCAGATGTATGCACGCTAGTGGGGATTTTTTTGGGTTGTGTTTAAAAAAAATAAGATGGCTATCTAAGAATCAAAAAATCCGTGGGAATACATCACCATCTCCACTTGGTCCGCAGTATGATCT
>CAZXHY010000052.1:0-5380 GCA_964639945.1 uncultured Gammaproteobacteria bacterium | reverse complement strand
GGTGTAAACGGCGTATCTCGAAATTGTGCACGACTTATCCCGACAAAATGAACATTGTCATATGCCGCAACCTTTTCCAAAGCAGGCCAACGACTACCATCGACGGCATCATGAAAAGTCGCAGCGACCCCAATAGAATGGGGAAAATCTGCAAATGCCGGTAGAAACATTTCCATGGATTGATGCGCATGAACGACATCCACAGGATTCTCTCGAATCACAGAGATCATATACCGAAACAGGGCAAGCGAACGAGCTGCGACAAGCGCCCGATATTGCTCCAAGTCATTGAGGTATTTTGGTTTTTCTCGAATGACTGGGTCTATATCACCATGAAATAACGTTGCTTTGGTTTTGGAGCCTTTTGGGGCAAACAATAAAACAGTATGACCTCGCTCTACCAATCCATTCGCTAAATCATGTACCAATTCCCAAGGCGCCAAAATATTTTTTTCGTTGGGAGGGACAGTGTGTACGGGAGAGCTATATAGGGCAATTTTCATAATCCTGCAATTACCTTCTCGTATGCCATCTCATACTCTGAGACCATGCGTTCACTCGTAAATCTTTCTTCGACATATGATCTACACGTTTTTCGATCAATTTGTTTAATGTTTATAATCGCTCCAACTATGCCATCAACACCACTATCTGAAGGCACCACAAACCCCGTAACACCATCGCTGATAACTTCTGATACCGATCCTAAATCATAAGCAATCACTGGTGTTCCACACGCCATAGACTCAATCATGACCAAACCAAATGGTTCATGCCAAGAAATGGGATACAACACAGCCCGCGCACCCCCATATAATTCTACGAGTGCATCGTGACCAACTTCACCGTGATAGACAACAGTTACCCCATCTATCAGTGGTTTAATCGTATTTTCGAAGTATTCTCTGTTTATCGGATCTATCGTAGCTGCCATCTCCAACCGAATTCCCGATTTTTTTGCAGCCATGATTGCTTCATGTGCACCTTTTTTGGGGCTCATGCGACCAACCCACAGAAGATAATCTTGATTTCTTTGAGGCACGTATGTGTACTCTGATATATTCAATGCGTTATACACGGTCGCAACATAGGTAAGATCTGGTAACCCACCACGTTGATTATGTGAGATAGAAATAAAATTAAACTCTTTATGTGCATGAAGCTGCGTGCGTAACTCATCTGTTGTTTCACCAGAATAAAACGATCCATGCCATGTAAACACTACTGGAGTTTTTACCCCCAAAGCACCCTTTAAACTCACATACTGTCCATGACTATGGATTATGTCAAACTCAGATGCCCTGTCATAACAAGCTGCATAATGAGCGAGAGGCTTGGTGATATCGTTTTTTGTCAATCCACTGTTCCCGATTGCCTTCGGAAATATACTTGCCAATTTCGCAGTCGTTTTACTATCTCCCGAGGCAAATAGTGTTACGTCATGACCGCGCTGTACCAAACCTTCTGTCAAAAGAGAGACAATTTTTTCTGTGCCGCCGTACAGCGTAGGAGGTACGGGTAAATATGGCGGAGCAAGGACAGCTATGCGCATACACACATCATATCATGAAAAAATTATACAGAAGCAACGAGCGCAAGCGCGTGTTCTAAACTATCTATCATCTTTGGTATAGAAAAATGCTCTTCAACATGCGCACGACATGCTGATCGACTAATAGTGTCGATTTTTTTCATAGCATCAACCAGACCATTTACCCCGCTGGATTCATCGACGATAAATCCATTCTGCCCGTCAACCACAACCTCAGGAATTGCGCCATTTTTATACGCTACTACAGGAGTACCTGTCGCCATAGCCTCTATCATGACCAGTCCAAATGGCTCAGGCCAACGTATAGGAAACAACAATGCACGTGCATGCCCCAAAAGATTTGCTTTTTCTTCAATTCCCATTTCTCCTTTATGTATCACAGTCACACCGTCCACAAGTGGCGCAATTTCATTGTTCCAATAATCCATATTACCAATTTTACCTGCGAGAACAATAGGAGTTCCCATCGCCTTTGCAGCCAAAATACCATCCTTTTGATTTTTGTGCGGAGCTATACTTCCCATCATGAGAAAATAATTGAACGGCGTTACCACATATGGGAGCTCAATGAGGTCGGTCGCATTATACACAGTCCCAACATAATTGAGATCTGGAAAGTCCTGACGCTGTGCCTGACTTATGGTGACAATAGACGTTTTATACGCATCAAACAACGTAGCGAGTTCAAAAAAGATTGGCAAGTGCATGACCGTAACAAACGGTTTATGTAAAAATTTTGCTATTGGCAGAAGTACTGACTCTCCACTTCGCATATTGTTGAGAATAAGATCATAGGAGTCTTTATGGTCTATGAGCCATTGTGCCACTTGTGCTGTATACACAAGCTCCTTTCGCATATTTCGAGATCCCTCTACAAACACCTCATGTGTAGATGTCTGTGACTGTACAGATCCAGAGACAGTATCCCCTCCACCAATCTCGACGAGTGAATACATAGAGTCAGATTTTGACCCTTTCGCGGCAATTAACGTCACATTGTGCTTTCTCTTGCCCAACTCTGTCGCCTGCCAATAGGCTATTCGTTCAGTGCCACCCTGCATGGGTGGAGGTACAGGAAGAGCTACCGATCCCAAAATAACTATTCTCATGAATACAGTCTACGACAGATAGAAGATATTTGCATCACGACACCACTTGTGTCTTGACCACAGGAAAAACACGTTTGGCGTATTTTCTGTACATATGCTCAAATCTATTTCCGATAATATCCCAAGAAAATCGCTTCTCTACAATTCTTCTTGCTGTCTGACCCATTTTGTAACGCATTGATGCATTATCGAGTAGTGTGTTTACTTTCTCCACGATCTCTGCGCTATTCCTAGGCCGCACAAAAAATCCGTTTGACCCATCTTTTACGGCAAGTGGTATACCACCTTTTCTGGTAACGACGACAGGTGTCTGACACGCCATAGATTCGAGGATGACAAGTCCGAGTGGCTCATCCCACACGCTTGGCGCCACAAACACATCGGCGCGAGAATAATACGGAACTAATTTTTTCACTCCAGCACCTAGATGGCCGACCCAATGGACATTCGTAAGCTTCATAGCCGTTGCTTTCTCAACCAATCGTTTTTTCTCTGGCCCATCTCCCAAAACCACCACTTCGCCGTGTATTTTACGTGCTGCGCCGATAAGATACTCTACTCCTTTATATTTTGTAAGTTTTCCAGCAAACAAAACAACTGGCTTCCCATGTAGATTAAGTTCTTTATCGACAGATTTAGCGCCAGACTCACTGTATACAAATTTATCGATATTCACGCCTCCCGGAATTACTCGACATTTCTCGTGATAATAGCCTTTAAATATCCGCAAAAACCATTCTCTCGTCCACCCGCTATTTGGCACGATCCGCTTTGCTCGAAACATCGCGTCAGCAGTTTGCTGTAAATATCGTCTGTCTTTTTCAAGCGTCGGAAGCTCTGAACCGTGGATCGTCACGATGAAGTTGATGCCATAGGTGTCTTTGATAAACGCAGCAACCCACGCTAAAGGAAACGCATGATGCACGTGGATGACATCAGGCTTAAAGTCCTGTACAAATTTTATTGTTTGTGCCAACAAATCTTGATAGAGTATTCCAATTTCTTCACTCGTAAGTTGGGTAAACAGCTTGCAATCTGGCCACTCTGGATGCCCAGTAAAGGCCACAGGAAAAGGAAATTTGTATGTATACAACTTCGATCGCTCGATCGGACGATCATCAGGAGCAGCTATTGCCACTTTATGCTTCCGACCAATCTCACTGGCTAGATGTCGTGCATACGTTCCGCTTCCGGATCCCCAAAAGGGAAACATTTGTAAATAGAGTATTCGCATTGTGTATCTATTATACTGTATCACATTCAGAGAATATAGCAGTCTATATTGTCTATATGCTCTAAATGAATTCTGGTGTAACGCGTATTTCTTGACTCCTTTCGATAAATTTGACACTATACCACTCTATGAAAATGAAATTACCAGTTATCGGAATGACACGAGAAGGAAGATTGGGTGTCGTAAACCACTTCTTTCTTGAATTTCGTAGGCCACGACCGATCGGTTGGCTCAAGGGTGAGTCACGATTATTTCCATGGGTAGGCTCGGGCGCTCATCGCGAAACACCTCCACCTATGCCAAAAAGGCGTCTTTTCGCACGAAAAAAATAAATCACACACGCATAACCACTCTGAGAATAGCAAGGGATTTCGTAGATACAGCCGAAGAAACGGTATAAGCAGCAAAAGTGGAGGAGAAAGCAAAGAATACGTATTATCTTCTACGTGGACGATCCCCCTTCTTCTCTCCATGTTCTGGAGCAAACATGCAAATATCCGCATGTGTCGCATCCCCTCGAGCACCTAAATGCCTAGTAACAATCGTATGATTTGCACTAATATATTCTTGGGACTTCGTGCGATTCGTACGTTGAAACTTTACATACTTCCGCATAAGCGCATCACTCGCAGTCATAAATGAATGACAGTTGGCCGGTTTACTGGAAAACGGCTTACATATCTCAAGCACATCAGCGAATGCCTCAGCTGCGTCTATATCATCTTGTGAGGGTTCTCCGTCTTCCCATTGGATCATAGATGGATTATTGTACAGCGCCAAATATACACGTCAAGTAGCTAGCGTATGTACCAATTGCCGATACAGGGTAAATATCCTATAATGCGTACAGCTTCATTACAATTTGCGGCTAAATAACCTCGATACATCAGCGTATCTATGGATTATTTTTCACACATCGCACCTTTACATACCGCGCATCCCTCCATTTGAGTCCAAAATTTATTATTGTGGACTGAAATGGAGGGATATTAACGCATACACAACTTATGGAGGTCGAAATGACTCGCTTTATACAACTTAGCAAAAAAGAACGTTTTGCAATTTGGATCAGGCAACATATCTTGGGAATAAACATTATCAACATCATCGGAGGCTTACTCACTCAAAACCAACAAGGATTTGTGGGTATAATCCTCATTAGCTCTGGCATTCTCGCCATCTTAAACGCATTCAACAAGAAGCTGAATGTGACTTTCCTTGACAGAGGTCATGCCATTATCAATTTTCTTGTCGGAATCACAACCGTCTATATCGGCATAACGCTGATATATATCGTCATACAGCCATGATGCCACCAAATATAGAGGCGAGATGTATCGCACCCCTCGCCTCTATGTGTATCAAATAGAGAGAATTGTTCACTTCTTGTGAATCTCATTTTTTGAGTTTCTCTCTGCGCGGTATATTTTTTTCTCAATTTCCCCCCTTTTCAAACCATATACAGTGCCTTAGTCTACATATAAG
>CAZXHY010000051.1:0-5752 GCA_964639945.1 uncultured Gammaproteobacteria bacterium | reverse complement strand
ATTCATAGGTATTATTATGTTGTAGTGTAAAACGCCTCATGATATAGGTCGAAAGTTCCCAGTCCCCCGTCTTCGAGTCCCGCAATCTGACTGCTGTAGTAATGTAGCGATTTCGATTTTAACTTTGCATATTTTTCAACATTACGATTTGGTGTGGAGGATAGACTGTGACATGCGCGTGTTGCTGCAAGTCTCGCTAGCAGAGCTGTCGGGTTTGCCCTATACGGAATATCTTCCCAAAAAATACGTGTATGACCTGCTACCGACATCAGGGCTTGGTGCACAAGTATGTGGTCCACGTGTCCCCCTATCCCTAGAGGTCCATAGATTATTGTGGTGGGCTTAGCGAAGACCTTAATGTGGTGTAGAAGAATTTGTCGAATGCGTTCTGTTAGTTTATTGTCGTGAGGTGACACACGACCACTGAATAATCGTTGAAACGACGGATAAACTGCTTGGGTTGTGCCGATGAGTCGATGGTTATACGATCGAAATAATCCGTCAACAAGGTGCTCGTGCGCAATCTTTTGCACCCCAAGCGCTTGGAGCGCAAAACCGTCCTCTGTTCTACGAGTCTCAAAAAGACTTGTGCTTGAGGATGCACCGCTGCGTTGCAGAAAAAGCTGAATATCATTGGTTGTAAGCGCATCTGATCCATCAGTAAACATAGTTACGACGCAGATGGTTTTTCCTGTCGCCACAAGTTTTGCAATATGATTCCCCATGGAGAGCACCGCATCGTCTAAGTGGGGCGAAAAAACAAGAATATCATATGTGGTTTTGTCTTGATTGTGTGCGACGCGTTTCGTAGAATGCATTATGTCCTCCAAAGTACTTATTATGTCACGATTGGCAAAAACTGTAGCACGAGTGCGCGATGCGGTGCAAGGGTACATCTTGCAAGTGCCACAACCATTATTATCTAGATATGTTGAGTTGGGTATCATCTGCTGTTTGTTTCTTATGTTTCCTCTGGGGTATTTAGAGTCATTTCGATGGCCACTACCCCCTCCCAAGGCAACACACGGTATTCTCAAAGCCTTGGTTATAGTGCTTGGTGTACTGGTTTTTTATAGCCGATCTGTTTTAAAAAACCGTCAACTCATAGGTGAGAAAATAGTTAGCACGCTATTTTTGGCGTCATTTGTATTGTCCTCTTTATTTTCCTTGGTCCCCAATACTTCATTATTGTTTTTGTGGTATCCGTTTATAGGGTGGACCATTTTATATACGTTTTCTTCTATACGGTTTACAAAGATACATTTCTCCATCCTGTTGTCGATGATGATTTTGTTAATCACTGCGACATTTGTATTCGCCTTTTTTTCGTTAATGTTTCGTTATGAAGTGGATAATATTTATTATTTTCTTTTTCAAACTGAGCGCGCACGCTTGTTGCTAAATGAGTTGCGTGTGTCAGGTAAGTATGTGAGTTTGGGGCCGTATATATTCTTATATCCTGCGTGTATGGTATTTTTGATTCAGCTGAAATCAACTTTTTCTCGGAAAATGCTTTCTGCTCTTGTGTTTGTTATGGTGGTTCTCACCGCAGTCATAAGCAACAACAGAATAGACATACTTGTGGTGTTGTTACAAAGCTTAGTTATACTGTGGTTATTGCCTAGGCGGAGCGCTGTTGTATTAACTCTGCTGGCTGTGCCAGTCATATACTTAGGACTTGTAACGAGTCAAAACTATTTTGGTTACAACCTTATCGAGCGAGTGTTTAGACCACATGTTACTCGAGATAAGGAAACGGTTGAAATGCGATTTGTGTACTGGCAAAATGCACTGTTGAATTTTCGACACCATCCTATTCTTGGAACTGGTCCTAATTCATATAATGATGTAACGGATTTTCCGTTGCGTCGATACTATGATGCAGGCCTCAAACAGTACACTGTGCGTCCCGATGTGGGGATAGGTATACATAATATATTTATAGAGAGACTTGCAGATACTGGGATAATTGGGTTTGTTGCGTTTATTATGCTGCTAGCATATTTTGTCAAGACAGATTTTTTGCGATATTTTCAATATACCGGTGAACGCAGAAAACAATATGTTTTATTGGCGCTTTCCTCGTGGAGCTGGGTGTTATATGGAGTTACTGATAATGGATATGGAGCACAGGGATTTGTTACGTTTTTATTTCTTCGGGGAGTGTTAAAGCACGTATAAGGGTCGCGATAATCTTTTGAGATGTTTGAGAAAAACATAAAATACCACGAGTATATATACAAGAAGCAAGTTTGTTATTGGGCTTTGGATTCTAGCGTACTCGCTATACGCCGTAACGCTCATAATCAAAATATGCGACCAAAGGACTGAGTTGATAAAGAGTAATTTGATTGAAAGTTTATCATTAAATATGATAATCGCAATTACATTTAATAGAGTTGTAATCATCATTCCATGATAAATATACTGCTTGATCAGAGAAAAAATTGAGTCGTAGGTATGGCTGTAAGCACGAGTGAGATGTGTTGAGGAAAGCCCTGAAATATAAATACCGTTGTTTGTATTGAAGGACATGGGGATGCTGGTAATTATGGGAATAACTTCGTTTATTGAAGCGAGTGCGTATTGAGGAAGTTTGTGTAGTATTGTGAGTGTTGAATATTCTGACAGTAACGTAAATGGGCTTATTTCTTTCGGGGTTTGACGGTATAAAATGGGCAGTCTCCAGTATATGTCTTGATATTCACCAGTAGCTAATAGTGTTGATTTTACTGGTTGGTATTTTTGATGCGTTGGCCCATATTGAGCGAGGTTGTATTGTAATAATTTCCCTGCGAGATTAATGCTAGAAACGGAACTTAAAGCAGCGTGATTGTAGAAAACACCATTTAAAAAACTATAGAACAGAAGAAATCCTATGGATACAACTGTGCTTATCGTGATAACGATAGTATTTGTTTTTTTTGGGGCGGTGCAAATGAGAAATATATAGCTTATTGGAATTAGATAAATAAAAATTGGCTTTGTGAATATAAGAAGTGATATAAGAAAAAATAATGAGACCGTGTATAAAAAAGATTCATGCCTAACGTGCGTGACCGCGTATATGTAGACAATAAGCAGAAAAGCAGCAAATGCTTCTGGGTTTAGGGTTATATCGAATTGTGAAGTCTGCAAATTCATCATAAGCAGGGCAAATGTGACCATGGCTATGGCGAAGCTATGCGTGAATTGGTATGCGATAATGACGAGCAACACAATCGAAAGGCTGCTAAGTGTTCGATTTGCGATTAGGTAGATTTGCGATTCGTTAGCCTTAAACATAGAATGAATGAAATATAAGTAGATCGGAAAAACTGGTGGTCTTTGTTGTCTGTATAATCTCTCTTTGGGAAGGTTTGGTATCGCAAGATACTGATATGTTATAGAATCAGGGTCAGTTTGGACGTCTTTTGTTGGAAGGGTGATCGATTTAATACAAAAAGTTATAATGAAAACACACGCTAGTAAAACACCTTTATACCGATCGCGTAGGGGTACATTCATAGGAGGTCGTGTAGCTATTATACACGATATATTTATCGAATTTGGCGGTGCAGAGAGGACGCTTCTTGCTCTGCTTGAGATGTATCCATCAGCGGATGTGTATTGTCCACTCATTGCAAAAAATAATGTTTTGCTTGTTGAGCGATATACCAAAGGAAAACTGTTTACATCGTGGTTAAGCTATGCGCCTTTAGCAAAAAACCTTTCCAGTTTTTTGAAACCTTTTATATTTGAGTATTGGGAGGCGCTTGATTTGTCGGCATATCATTTAGTGATATCGTCATCACACTCATTTTCTTCTAAGTCGGTAATCACTGGTCCTCAAACGAGACATGTGGCATATATATATACTCCCCCGCGTTATCTTTATGCGGAATATAATGAACGCGAATTTCTTCGTCGTGAGCCATGGAGAACGCTCTTTAGCCCACTGCTTTCTTGGTTGCGATGTTTAGATTATATAGGAGCACAGCGACCAGATATGCTTATTGCCATATCCAAAAATATTCAAAAACGGATACGCAAGTATTATCGAAGAGAATCTATTGTTGTGTACCCACCAGTATCGGTGAGTGTTGATCCGATCAAAAACTGGCGAAACGGAGAATATTATATATGTGTATCTCGTTTGGCGAAACAAAAAGGGACAAGGTTGATTATAGATGCGTGTAATCGCTACCAGCTTCCGTTGTGTGTTGTGGGAGTGGGAGAACAAATGAAGACTCTAAAGAGATTCGCTGGACCGACAGTGAAGTTTTTGGGGTACGTACCAGACAACAAGATGCACGTTGTGTACAACCGAGCTAGGGCGCTATTGTACTGCTCACTTGACGAGGACTTTGGGATCGTTCCAGTTGAGGCAAACGCACACGGGCTTCCGGTGGTCGCATATGCTTCAGGAGGGGTGCGTGAAACTATTATGTCGGGTAAGAATGGAATTCTTTTTGATACATACACGCCCCGTGGGCTTTTTGAGTCTATCGAGAAATTGAACGATTCTGATATAACATCTCAAACATGCCATAAGATCGCTGCTAATTTTTCACAGGAACAGTTTATGTACGCGTTTGCGCGAGCTATAGCCCCGAAACATTCAGCATATGAAAATCTATAAACGCATAGCGATAATTCATGATGTTTTTACTGAGGACGGTGGTGCCGAGCGAGTTCTTCGAGCAATCATCACGCTTTATCCTTCTGCAGATGTTTATGTTCCAGTGCTTTCGCAAGGCGCGAGAGGAGTGTTAGAAAAACTGACAACCGGAATGGTCTACTCTGCTTGGTTTAACGCGCTAATTCTTTATAATCCCTCTTCCGTTTTGTGGAAGATGCTTTTTTATTGGTATTTTGAGCAGCTTGATTTGTCTCGATATGATCTGGTCGTATCTTCATCACACATGTTTTCGTCAAAATCAATAATAACTAGCCCAAATACAACACACATCTCGTATATTCATACGCCCCCGAGATATCTGTACGCAGAGTACAATGAGGTGCAAGTGTTAAAACGACCAATTTTTCGATTGTTATTATCTCCCCTTCTATCATGGCTCCGCGTGCTCGATTATATTGGTGCCCAACGACCGGACATCTTAATCTCAAACTCCAAAACCGTTCAAGCGAGAATTAAAAAATATTATAAGCGCGATAGTGTGGTTATTTACCCACCAATCAAGCGACTCAAGGCGACTTTAAGAAGAAGCCCACAGTATTTTTTGTGCGTATCGCGCTTGGCTCGACAAAAAGGAATAGATTTGGCGATTCGAGCGTGCAATGAGCTGGGAGAATCATTGGTTATAGTGGGGGTGGGAGCAGAGGATGCGTATCTGAGGTCTATCGCTGGGCCGACTATAAAATTTATGGGGCATGTGACAGATCAAGATATGCCTAATGTGTATCGACACGCAAAGGCCTTGATATACCCTGCAAAAGAAGAAGATTTTGGTATGGTTCCGGTTGAGGCAATGTTGCAAAAAGTACCCGTAATAGGGTTTGCGTCGGGAGGAGTTTTGGAGACCGTGAAACATGAAACAATGGGTATACTGTTTAGTGATTGGTCAAAAGAATCTATAGTGGATGCAATCAAAAAATTTAAGGAAAAGAAATATAGATTCATTTTTAACACTGCGACATTGGAAAAGTATACAGAACCTTATTTTTTACAAAATTTTATTAAAATAGCTGCTAGTTAGAGTATCCCAAAAAGGATAACCGAAGCCTCTTGGGACAAGATAAAGCTATATAT
>CAZXHY010000050.1:0-5758 GCA_964639945.1 uncultured Gammaproteobacteria bacterium | reverse complement strand
ATGGATCAAATCCTCTCGTCATTTAAAGCGGTTAATTGATGCAGGTCTAACGCGCTTCTAGAAGTTACTTCACGCTTCTACGTAAAAAAACACCTCATATCACCTGCGGAGGCGGCGGGACTCGAACCCACGCAACCTTACGGTCGGCAGTTTAGTAAACTGCTGCAATAGCCACTATGCGACGCCTCCAAAAAAACTATTCTTTATACGCTCCGCAAAAAGGCGGACCAGTCAAATCTCCATTTCCCCACGTACATCCTACTATCTGACATAGACGAGGATTCTGAGACACAAACGTGTTGGTACAAACCAACGGACTGTTCGTTTTACCCAACATGTATATCGCCACACACAACCCAACCAGAATTAACAATAAGATTTTCATGGTCTGTATATACCCCGAGTTTTGATGCTTATTTTGGCGGAGAGGGTGGGATTCGAACCCACGGTCAGCTTGCGCCGACGCTTGTTTTCAAGACAAGTGCACTAGTCCACTATGCGACCTCTCCATTCTGCCACTCGCGTATTATATCAGGTTTTGTGGCTGTAACTCGCGTGTCGCTAGGGGAGAGGGGTGAGTTATTTTTTCTTATCTATGTAGTGTTTGGCCACTTTTACGGCTATGTTTCCTCCGGGGATCAGCATCCCCGCTGCATCGGCGCCCAGATCAAACAGGAAGTCTTTGTCTAGCACCTTCCCCAAATATTCGTTAAACGTACGATTTCCCGATCCCACTGCCCCCGTCACCCCGTCTATTTCCACAATCGCTGTTTTGTTTTTGGACTTCCACTTGTACTGGAATGCATAAACTGGGTGGTAGTAGAGATCCACGCACTGCACTTCTACCTGCTCTTCCAAAATTTTATCTGCCTGTATCCCCTTTATCATTTTCGAGAGTGCATCACGCATGATCGCAGATACCCTCGCTTGTGGTGGAACCACTATCGAACCTTTAGCAATAAGTTTCTCCAACTTCTCTGTCGCCACCTTTGGTGAGAGAGATAGATAGCTAGCCAAATCAGGGTTGTTTTTCCCCGTTACCCCATCTACATACACCTCATCCTGCTCGTCTTGGCTACAGTGCTCCATGACCGATACGTGCAGATGCCCATTGGTCACCACATAGTCCGTCTTTTCTAGCGTCACGCTTTTTACCTCACTCCCATTTGGTGCTATCTGGTATTGGGCGGTACGGTCATACACATATCGGGCTTTTGCGATCACGTGCCAGAATGGCTGGTATCGGTGCTCGGAGTAGAGGAGCTCAAAGTCATCATCTTTGGGGCGGGAAAGAAAACTCGTCACTTTGCTTATGGCGTCAAACGCACTCGTCTTTTTCTCCCACGAAAGCTGCTTGGCGTCTTCAGCAGATACCTGATCGGCAAAAAGTAATATGCGCTGATCTGCGACTCGTATATCCATAGCTTACGTAAAAGATAACACAACTGGCGGAGAGTGTGGGAGTTGAACCCACTCAGGACTATTCATCCCGCAGGTTTAGCAAACCTGTGCATTACCGTTCTGCCCACTCTCCAATGTTAATCTGTTGATATGGTCAATTGCCCCTGTGTCCCGCGACTACACGGGATCTAGGGTTTTGTAAGACTCGCCTCTGCTCGTCAACAAAACCTAGGACATTCCACGTTTCTGCCCACTCCCTAATGTTGCGTTATTATACCAATAAACCCACCAAAGCTAGAAATGACAATAGTCTATCGAAGCGTACGAGCTAGTTGCTGGAAGTCACCGAGTGTCAACCCAGCGTAGGAGCCACCATGAATAGCACTTGTCACTTTGTTCATCAATTCATGAAATGGCAGATGTTTAAATATTCTCCCACCTTTATAAAAGGTGTCTTCGTCGGCGGTTGGAAATACCATGATCTTCGCTGGTAAGTGTGAAAATATTTGCCGATGCGTCGCATCGAGCGTGAGAGCTTCGAGTTGGCGACCTGCATGGACTATCATATGTCCATAATCTAGATTTGGCACCTTTCGAAAAATTCCTGTGACGTCTACCTGTTCACCAAACTTGCTTTTGACACCCCACGCGAGTGCTGCAGACGCTATCTCGCACATACCAAACCCAACAAAAGTGGTTTTAGGTTCATATGGGAATGGGTGATTTGCTCGTTTTTCTGTAGACGCTTTGTCCCATTTACGCTCCAGATCTTCAAGCTTTCTGAGAAATCGAGACTCTTTTCTCGCGGCCCACTGCCCTATGTTTATACTTTCTCCCATACTAGATCAAATTATATCACTTTCTCGCACTAATCCCGACTACGAATCAACAAAAGTTTTCCACTATGAGTCGTAATTTTTGCGATTTTTCCTGCAATTTCATTGCTGACGCCACGAGATGAATTTGCTGCGAATTTGTGATGATTTACATCATATCGAAATCCACGTAATGTCACGATCGAGGTCGCCGTCAGCGAAAATATAGATATATAGGGGAATGCTTTTTCTGGCTTGAGGCTAACCACATGTCGCACAATGTTAATTTTATTAAAGTTATCCACAATTTGTGCATAAATATTGTGCGACTCTATGGTTTGTAACAATTGTATTGCTACCCACGTATGATCCATCCGCGTCCCAATTCCTCCATATATTATAATTTCTATAGGCCTCACCTCTATCGCATACTCCACAGCAAGCTCCAAATCTGTCGCATCTTTTTGGGGATCATGAATTAGTATTTCTCTGACTTCTTTTTTTATTTTTCGCAACTGCGAAAGAGATACTGTATCAAAGTCCCCGATCGCCACTGCGGGCTTTATGTCTTTCTCAAGCAACCATGCGGCACCCCCGTCCACTCCGATGATAAGATCCGCGTGCGCAATCTCCGGCACAAACCCCGCATCAAGCGTTCCCCCGCCCACAATCGCAATTCGTTCAATATTTTTCTTCATATATCATCGTGTTACCATGTTGGTATATATAAAATAACTCTAACGGGCCATGGTGACCGCCCAAACTCGCTTTACCCCACTACGTTTGAGTGCATTTGCTGCAGCTCTGGTCGTAGCGCCTGTAGTAAACACATCGTCGAATAATATCATCGACTTACCTTTTATATCACCAGCTCTCACCCCAAACACATCATTCATATTCCGCAAGCGCTCTTTTCTACTTTTTGTCTCCACCTGCGAAGTGGTTTGGCGCGTTCGGTACAGGATATCGGTATACATAGATACATGCAAGGCCTGTGAGATAAATTCTCCCAACACTTCAGCTTGATTATATCCCCGTTGACGCAAGCGGATAACATGAAGTGGAATTGGAATTATCCCCACACCTTGACCACTAAGCGTGGCACGTATGTGCGTTAGGTGTGCAGATGGAATAAGCGAAACAAATTCCGATGCTAAATCAGAAACATGCCGATACTTTAGCGCTTTAATCGCTTTTTTGGTCGCGACATCATAGTGAAAAAAGCTGATCAAACCATCTAAACCGTATCTAGTTCTACAACGAGGATGTGTGGCTCCATCTATAGCTGGTCGCTCACACACAGGACAGATGGCTTCATTTAGCAAAACTGGACGCATAGAACGACGACAAAGGTTGCAGATGTACTGCCCCAAAGTCCCACAACCTACACAGCGTTTGGGGAAGATGAAGTCTAGAATTCCCACAAAAAAATCTCCTTGTCACTATTGTACAAGGAGATAAATCATTTTATCGATTGATGTATGACGTCATGAGCACGCGATCCCCAGCTGTGTTCGTGCCACGAAATACAATATGTATTGTATTGATTTTTCTGAAAAATTTCTTCCGCCAAAACCATAAGAGAAATCGCATCTGAAACAAGGATACAAATACTAGTGGCCTATTTTATTTCATAACGGCAAATCACTGGTGATTTTGCCACATACCCTTGTGATCATCATGATCTAGCTCGCTGATCATCTGTTAATTTGCGCGGCGCGTAGGTGGACTTGCGCTAGGAATGTAATTATTGTTTCGATATATAAATATTGCGGCCGCCTTGACAGATGTATCTAGAAAAAATGAGAGATTAGATAAATTTTTTGCACTATCTATCTCGTCGGGCAAAAATGACTCATCAAATACGACATACTCTACATTATGTGTTTGTACTTGCTCTTCTATATACCTCAAATAACCTTGAGACTTCTTTTTGTATTTATTATCTAAGAGATACACCGTGTGCATTTGATTCAATAATCCAAATAGCGGATAGTCTGCGGCATTGCCGCTTTCCACCAAAAGGAATGACGTAGGTACTGTCAGATGTTCTAGGAAATCGGCGTATGGCCGTGATAGGTTTGATATTTGGTTTACTCGATATTCCTGTGTATCGTTATACGATAGACTATCAATGTCTTTAATCACAGATAGAAACTGCTGAGCAGAAGCCACAAGCACTAGAGAGAGAAGTAGATATGAACACCACTTGGGTATAAATTTGGACAGAAACACGATACCCAGAGGGAAAAAGCCAGAAACAAGAATAAAGGATGATAGCAGGTGACGATATGGCAGATCTGCCCCCTCAGCCCAACGGATGACAATAAGTTGAAGAATGACCGCTGCAAGAATTAAAAATATAAATGTATATATGGATTTCGCTGATGATGAATGGCCTTTTTCTTTAAACAAGCCATAAGGAATGATAAAGAACAGGGCTAACCACAGAAGCCCTCCTACGCTGAAACGACTATTTGGTGTTGAGAGGTGATAGGTGTAGGATCTCAGCCAATTTCCGGGATTCTCCTCAATCCATTCTCCATCAAGTAATTTTGTTGCGCCAATGTACTGTGCAAGCTTTTGAAATGACGATGTATATATATTTGCAACATGCTTTGAAAACGTGGGAAACTCAATAAAAACAAATGGCATTCTGGTAATGTGTGTAATGATTTGATCTGATGAAATACGTGCAACATGTAAGAGTTGAAGTTCTTTCGAACCTAACGGGCTCCCATATCTTTGCATATTTTGCATATTTAAAATAAGCATTCCTGATAACAAAACAGAGACAGCTGTACCGGTGATAAACATCAAAAAATATTTTTTAAGCGACGGACTCAGAAAAAACAAAAACATCGTAATTGCATAAGACCAAGAAGATGGTTTAAGAAATAGAACAACGCCGAAGGAGATGCCCGCAAAAAATGTATACAATCTTT
This sequence comes from uncultured Gammaproteobacteria bacterium, assembly GCA_964639945.1. Classification (GTDB taxonomy): domain Bacteria; phylum Patescibacteriota; class Microgenomatia; order UBA10105; family UBA927; genus UBA927. The sequence goes on along the minus strand of CAZXHY010000050.1, from coordinate 597 downwards.
CTTTTTTTCCGTATTTTAAAATCTTGATGATAAAATATGCGTAACTTAGGAGGGATAGTCCTAACCACGATTCTTGTACGAGTGAGCTTGAAAGATATCTAATAACGATCGGGGCAGATACATATAACAATACAGAAAAGATGCGCAGTAAAAATATTTCCGTAAATAAACCAGTGAATAAAAACACCGCTACCGCACCAAGGGGATATGCAACCCAATACAAAGCATTTGCTACCCAAAAATCAGTGTGAAACAGATTGGGCCACATACTAACAAGTCCTGTTCCCATAATAAATACATTTTTGCGTTCATTTTGGGTGTCAAGACGAAATATGCTTTGCTGTTGGACCCAATGAAGTGGAGTTGAAGCGCGGTAGTTTTTGTCATCAGTATTATAATATGACGACATATTTTGAAAAATAAAAGACGAAATTAGGGTAAGAACGATAATAACTAAGCACATCTGCGATGCAAAATCGATCGTAAATTTACTAAAAAAAGGTTCACTTCTATGTATGAGTGTCAGAAAATGTGTTTTTGTTTTGAATAGATAATGTTTGAAAAAATCTATAACGATGAGCATCATAAAAACACACT
>CAZXHY010000049.1:0-5770 GCA_964639945.1 uncultured Gammaproteobacteria bacterium | reverse complement strand
GTGAGCGCAGAAGGACTCGAACCTTCAACCGACATCTTAAGAGGATGCTGCTCTACCATTGAGCTATGCGCCCGAAATTTCTTTCAAATCAGGTATGTGCGCTTGGGAGGACTTGAACCTCCGACCCTCTGTTCCGAAGACAGATGCTCTAATCCGCTGAGCTACAAGCGCATTTGAGCTAAATTATATCATCTCTCAGGATAGAACGGGAGGATTAGACAATCTCGTCTTTTTTGACACGGATAAAGCGGATCCACTCCTCAAACACTTCAAAGATAGTTTTGAGCGGCGCTTCGAGTATAAAATCAAAGAAAAAGATAAAAATATTTATTTTAGCTATTTCTTTCGATAAAAATTGCCCCGCTTGAAGCACTGGCATAAGGAAAAAGTCCATAAAAGGTTCAAATATACCTTGTCGATCTATCATCTCGTATTCCTTAGCAGAATGTCGTATGCGATAGGCAAAGAATGATACGAGGGCAACAAAGAAAACAAATATTATTTTGCTGACGATGCTAAATCCAAGAGCGGATAGTGCGATATTTATGAGTCCAAATGTCACACCAAAGGTGACAAGATATATAAATGAAAATCCAGCGGTCAGTACGGGTCTCCTTACGCGTTGCTTCAGGACAAACGTGTCCTGTTCCTTTTTGAGATCATCAAAATTGTATAGAAGAGATTTGATTCGATCGACTAATCGCCTCGTATTGTCGGCTCCCGGAACACTAAACATACCTGCGATCAAAAATAGCATGACTGGTGGAAAAAGTGTGTTTATTGCAAGCGGTATGATAGCGAAGTGCTTGGCTATATAGATGTCATATGGGGCTTCTAGGGCGAGAGCAAATGTCATTTTTGTAAGGAAAATGTAAATAAAACTACGAATCATGGCAGTTCGAACATTTTTCCCAGTAATGTTATATCTTCGTTGGGCAAGCTCTGTAAGTTTTTCTTCAAGTTTTGCTTTGTCTTCTATGAATTCTTCACATTTGGCTCCCGTATCGATAAAAAAATCACGAAGCAGTAAATACGGAGGTACTTGTTTGCGTAGATATCGAAATACTGCAGGTAGTACGGGATCATGCAACACACCGTGAATCAGTGCGAGATTTTGGGTAAACGTAGCAACTTGAGCTTGAGTAAGCGGGGCCGAGTTTTGGTTCCATTCGGTGTCAATCAGGTTTAATAAATGGTACGACGTGAGTGCATCATCAGACTGCATGTACGCGCGTTCTGAGGCTGCAAAGGTGAGAAGGTTCGTATGGGTATCATCTACCCCCGGTAGCGTAATTTTGGGTCGTACTGCCTGATAGAAGAAATATAAAAGTCCTTGACGTTTTTTTGCAGAGACGAGGGACTCGTCTATTTCAGAGGACGCGATGCCTAAAACCTCTTCCCAACTCCCCGCCGCGTGTCCTGCAGAAAGTGCTTGCTTTATGGTGAGGTATTTGTCGATGATAATACTTAGCTTGGCTTCTGCTTCTTCATCAACCATAGAGCTATCCACATATTTGGCCCAAAGAAGTTCAGTGATGAGACTAGACGCTACAGACCCTGCTGCTCCATTTAACATAATACGGCGCTTCAGGATACGTTGTATCGCGGCACGACGGACTAGATGCTCTGCGCGAAATTCTACTGCGTTTCTGGCTTTCTCATACATGACAGCCAAAACTGAGATCGTGCGACTCACACTCATACCAGTCCCACTATGGCTTCCGTGAGGAGCATCTGTAGTAAATACATCGACCAAAGCTTGAACAACATTTGATAATTGCATAATGTATCTCGAGACTAACTATCGCAGTATACTACGTTTAAAATTGCTGGTTCAGATTATATATAGGTAAAATAACTGTCACAATCAAAAATAGTACAATAAAAACAGACAATGCAAGTGAGGCAATAACTGCCACTGTCCCACGTTTGAGATATACTTCCTTTTGCTTTCCCTGAGACATGCCTTTTGCGCCCAAATACAGGTTCACCAGCGCGAAAATAAATAGCGCGCTCAGGCCAATTTTCGCAACTACGAGGTTGGCGCCTGCGTTTACGTTAAATTCTGCATATAACTTACTGAGTTGGACGTTCAAATAGAGCTGTGATACTGAAGCTAATAGTTGGATAATACCAAAAAAAATATTTATGCCGCCGACGATCGTATACTTTGTCATATGAGCAAATGAAACCTTGGGGTGACTGAAGGGATTCGAACCCTCGACATCCTCCTCCACAGGGAGGCGCTCTAGCCAGACTGAGCTACAGCCACCAATAACTCTCGTATTGTATCGTATTTTGGAGTGGTTTGCAGTACCTACAGCCCAGCAAACAGGGAAATGATTTGATTAGGTTTCATTCGAAACATCTGAAAAATATCAGAAATAGACCATTTTCCATCGTTATCAAAGTCCAAAGGATACAGTCTGGGCATACGAAGTATCGTTTTGTTGTCACCTAACTTTGCTATCACTTGTCGCGGTAGATAGTATGGGACAAGGAGGACAACTCTATAGTTATTGTTTGGAATGATATTTCGAAGACCCTCCACCTCAACCGTTCCACCTTTAAGAGTTAGGCCGTTGAATTTATGGAGCAACGTGAGATTGTCATACACCAATACAGTCGCAAGTTGCGCATTATTTAGACTCCTCCACCCAAGCTGAACTGCAATTTTGGCGGCAGGCGGAGGTATTAATTTAATCGTGCCAGACTGAAGTGGTATAACGTCTTTTTCGTGAACGAGGGATAGAGAAAAGAGATGTGCTTTTGTGTCGTTTGGAGTGTCTATAGTGATAGAAATTTCACCTGTTTGTTTGGGTTCTATGTTTGGAATGGCGCCATAAGATACTACAAAATCATCAGGAGACTCAAATTTTAACGTGTATCCCTCTTTTGCGGAAATGATAGCCTGTCCCTCGTTCTTTACTAAACTCGTCAGGATGTAATGCGCACCTCCTACGAGGGTCGGTGGGATGAGCTTGGGCTCAAGGACATATCGCTCATGTTGTTTGGGCGCTCCTTTAGTTTTAACGATGCCTTGATATGCAAAAAATTGAGGATAAAATTCATTAACACCGAGTCGCTTCCAAGAAAAATGATCAAATGGAGCGCCTTGGTAACTTAATGCAAAGGGAGTAACTGCAACAATATTGGGATCTGACCAAACCTGAGAAGCTGCAATAGTAAGATTGACTCCAATTTGCTCAGAATTGTACGCTCCAGAAAGATAGGAAATGCCTTGGTCATGTACCCATCCAGTCTCTGTGATAAACACTGGCAGGTTTTTCGTAAGCCCTAAATTTTTATATAACTCAAGCTCCCATTGATACGAACGGAGTGATCCACGACCAGTATCATACACTGATCCAGAAAATGCAGGATTCGGATAGGAGTGCGACGCCAGACCGTCAAATGCATTGAAATAATCTGGTTGTGCCTCAGTCATGCGTTTGGCAAATATTCCTGCATCCAGCGACCGACCGTCACTAGCTGCGGATACATCAAGCCCTGCAGGCATAACAAAAAAATCATTAGAAGTGGCATGAAGTTTTTGTGCCAATGCGTAGGTAAATCTCGCATATTCTTCTGGATTTATGGATTTGCCCCATTCATTTGCATGATTTGGTTCATTAAAGAGCGTGACATACCTGTTTTCGATTGGCCAATTAAGCGAATCTAAAAATCTTACCCAGTCATCTATGCTGTTGGCTTGAGGGATAGCCCATGAGTCACCTTGAATTTTCGTGGCTAAACGTACGACAGGAATTAGATGAGATCGTCTCATCTGATCAAATATTCCTTGCCATTTGTCAAAATTCCTATCATCTTCTTGTATGACAAGGGTGACATATCCCCATAAACCTCCTGTGCTATTTACCAGTTTTTCTGCATCGAACAAATCATTCACATCCAGTATATGAATACCAAGTTTGTTGTTGGGTCGTGATAATGGATCGAACTTCGCATGGGCTTGCTGCGGAATAGATAAAAATATAAGCAGAGAAAGTATAAAATACCACATAATGACTATTTGCTCTCAAGTAGCAAGACACGATATAATCCTCATTATAATATGCGGGTGTAGCTCAATGGTAGAGCGCCAGTTTTCCAAACTGGTGACGAGGGTTCGATTCCCTTCATCCGCTCCATGCCTCCGTAGCTCAACGGATAGAGCAGATCGGTTCTAACGATAAGGTTGGGGGTCCGATTCCCTCCGGAGGCGCCATAGTGTTCTAGACGTGTAATTTATCGGTCCAAAAATTCTACCGTGTCACCGATAACAATACCTAGACGATCGATTTCTCCAGCATTTATTTCTAAAATTTTATCTGCTGCTGCTCTTGGCTTCACTATAACAGGTTTTTCAAATCCTTTCGGTGGTGGCACATGCCTCGTTATATCTACGACTTTCTTTCCATCGATCCAGACAAAATCGAGAGGAAATTTCATGCCCAACATCCAAAAATTAAATTGCTCTTTGTGATCGTAAAGAAAAAGCATGCCAGAATTTGCTTTTAGCGAAGTACGACCTCCTAAACCTTTAGCATGTTCATACACTGTTACAGCGACATCTACCTCAATCATATGGTCTCGTATTCGCACCTTTGAGACTAATGGATGAGACCGGTAGTAGAAGAGATAGATAAGCAAAACTATTCCTGCGCCGATAAGTATGTATGCTTTCATAGTTTAATTCTCCCGTGTTTGTACAAAATCAGCAAGTGCCTGAAAAGTAGACTTATGACTACTATCTATCGGGAGCTCATCTACCTCTTGGGAAATTGTGGAGGCAAGATCTAACATTTTTTTAGCTATTCGAATCCGCGTGCCACTTTTAACATAAAGATTATTCAATTCTTGAAACGAAAGTAATTCGAGTTTTTTCTCTGGGTACTCAGCCGTCAGATATACTGAGAGTAACGTCTGTTTATGCTCCCGAACATCACTCCCCTGTGGCTTTCCAGTTTTTTGAGTGTTACCTATGATATTTAGTTCATCATCACGTAGTTGAAATATAATTCCTAAGTTTTCTCCAATTCGATCAAGCATCCGAATTACCGCCTCTGAAGCAGATGCCAATTTTGCTCCCACCATGAGTGGCAAGGAAAATGTGTACCGAGCAGTTTTATACCGATACACAGTCATGACATCATTTTCCGAAAGGGACTGGGCTATTTGACTGGCATAAACATCTTGCATTTGTGCGGCTACTACATGGGTAAGTTCGTGGCTAACGAAGCCAAAAATATCATTGGACAGCCTTCCAAGCAATTCATATCCACTAAAAAAACAAAAATCAGCAGCGTTTATTCCCATGCTTACGCCAAAGTGTCTACTATCTCCTGTGCCATTTTGCTTTCCCACTTCAGTATACTGGGTATATATAGCTTGGGCGCCTCGACGGAGTTCGTCGCGATCCATAATGTCGTCATGGATCAATAATCCGGAATGAAGTAGTTCTAGCGCAGCGGCACAATCAAAGATTTCAGATTTTCTATTTGTTGAAAACAGTGAATAAACAAAAACAGCCAAACAGCCACGAATAGATTTTCCAGACGTAACAAATGGTATGAGGCGTGTTATAAGATCACGCTGTCGCTCGTTTATGCTTTCTGCCTGTTTTTGAGTGAGGTGCTCAATGATTGTTTGATCGATGTGTTTTTTGGTATCTGTGATTGCAGAAATATCCATAGGTATCCATATTGTATAGGATTTTGATAGAATAATAATACTCTTCATTAAAGAATACTTTCAGTCTATGCGTAAT
>CAZXHY010000048.1:0-5789 GCA_964639945.1 uncultured Gammaproteobacteria bacterium | reverse complement strand
ACCACAGATTCTGTCATTATCCTCGAAACTCTTAATCAATTGTCAAAAGTTAATTTGTCAATTGGTTGTATTGTCACCCAACCTCCCCGACCCATCGGACGCAAGCAACTCGTGACGCAAACCCCCGTCGAAGTATGGGCACACGCTCACAACATATCAGTGCTATCTTTTGCCAATAACAACGAAAAACCATGGCTCTACGAAGACGAAACGAACGTTATCAACGCACTTTCGTCTATAAAACCAGATTTGATCATCTCCGCGTCTTATGGACAAAAAATCCCATGGGAAACCATCTCAAACGCCCGTTTTGGTGGACTAAACGTACACCCCTCTATCCTTCCTCGATGGCGTGGAGCAGATCCCGTACCGTGGGCAATTCTTTCGGGCGATGCACAAATCGGCGTTACTGTAGTGCGCCTTTCAGAAAAATTTGATGACGGAAAAATTCTTGCCCAACATAAAATCCCGCTTACCGTGCATGACACGAGCGATCCACTTCGCACGAAATTATTCTCCATAGGGGCGACATTGCTATCTGATTTACTCCCCAAATACCTTCAAGGAAAGGTGAAAGAAATCCCACAACACGATTCAGACACTCCGCGAGCGAAAAAATTTACTCGAGCAGATGGCTTTGAAAGTTGGGAAACACTACGTGAGGCAATGCATACGGGCACAGACGCAGAACGAATTGAACGTAAATACCGAGCATTTACCCCATGGCCCGGAATCTGGTCAAAACTAACAAATTTACAAAATAACAAAGTAACAATACAAGAAGAAAAAAGAATAAAAATTCTCGCACTCCATCTCGATAACGAAAAGCTTGTTATCGATCAAGTACAACTCGAAGGAAAAAATCCAGTTTCTTGGAAGGAATTTAGCAACGCGTATATACAACAAGAAACCTCGTGAAATGTCCTCTTGACACGAGTTTACGCTTTCCACTACGCTGGATATAGATCCACTGAAGCGTTAGTGGACTTCAGAAAGGGAAATATATGGCAAAGAAAAAAGTTCGATCAGCTAAAGTATCCGCATCATTTGTCCGTAAAGATCTCGCATCTTGGAACTTTGTTATATTCCTTACCCTCGCATTTATTTTGCTCGTCGTAATATTGGTCAGCATGAAAGGTGTCGCTCTCGATATGAGAACGCGCGCTGGTCTGGCTTGTCCAAATCCACTTGCTGCATTTAACGGCAGACTACCACAGCCAGCCGACTGTAGCGGAGAGTGGAAGCTCTCAAACGACGCTCGCGGCTGCCAAGTCTTTCTTTGTCAATCAAAGTAACAGTTAACAAATTGACAAAATAACAAAGTAACGTGGAAACTTTTAGATTTACTAAATTTCCAGTCTATCTTGCTAGTAAGCACTTCTATTTTACCTGCCTAACCTTAACAAATACTTATCCAAGAATATATTGAAATTTAGCTGATCAACTCAGACGTGCAGCATTGTCTGTGTGCTTGAATATTGCGGAAGGTTCTGCAAAATACTCTGATAAAGACTTTAAAAGATTTATTGAAAACGCATTAGGATCAATAAACGAATCATTTGCTTGTCTGGATATAGCAAAAGACCACAAACTCATCAAGCAAAATGAATTCAACGAGCTGCAACTAGAGGCTGAGAGTATTACGAAACAACTTGGTGGATTATCAAAAAAGTTGCGATCAACGCCTTCTTGAGGTTAATTGGTAAATTTGTTAATTGGTTAACTGTTAAACAGCGGCTACTGCCACTACAGTTGCCTTTTTCTTTATATCAAACCGCACGCGTTTGATACATTTGGCACACGCTCGAAGACGGGTGGATGCACCATTTATCGGCATAGTCACCCAATGCAAATTCACACTGATCGTTCGAAGTGTGTGTTGTGCTCGACGTTTCCACTGACCTCCGGCTATACCTCGGTGATGCTTGTGTGAACCGCCAGCTACTGATTTTTTACTGCAGAGATCGCATTTGTACGCCATAGAGGTTATACTATACCATATGATCGGTGAGTTATTCAATAACCCTATCGGATTTCTCTTTTATATTATAGCCCTAGTTATCGCCATAACCGTGCATGAATTTGCTCACGCACTTCTGGCTGATCGCCTTGGCGATCCCACTCCCCGAATGCAAGGAAGGCTCACACTCAATCCACTGGCCCATTTAGACCTAGTGGGTAGTATCATGATGCTTGTCGCACGATTTGGCTGGGGAAAACCAGTAGTTTTCGATGCGTTTAATCTACGCCACCCCAGACGTGATGCTGCCATAATCTCTATTGCCGGACCCATTTCAAACCTTCTTGTGGCGCTTCTAGCATCAGGGATACTCCACGCACTCATTGTGGGGCATTTGGCTTCTGGAATACTCGGAATAATCCTTTATGGCTTTCTCCAGCCTCTCATCATGATGAACATAGTGCTCGCCATATTTAACCTCGTGCCCATTCACCCGCTCGATGGATTTAAAATTGTTGAAGGCATACTTCCGCCAGAATACGCACGCCAGTGGAAAGAATTAGAATCATACGGCATGATTTTTCTGATTTTTATGATCTTTCCTTTTTTTGGAGGAGTTGCGCCAATCCACCAGCTTATTGATCCTGTTATCAGCGTACTTTTGCGATTACTTCTGCCGAGCATGGGAATAACGGGGATATAAGCTCAAAATCTTGAGTTTAGAGAGGAAATCTCAGACCTCACAAAAGTCCGAGAATGCCAAATAATCCTTGTAAAAAGAGGTTCATGGGAGCAAACAAAAAACTCCATACTGCTTCCGATTCAGAAAGCACTGGAATTCCGCCTCCTCCGCCACCTCCACTTTCTACATGTGACATAGGCTAATAATATCATAGGATATCAACTTGAGACAATTTCTGAAATACCCTATACTACGCTCATGCGTGCGTATTTCACCGCTTCTATAGTTGGTAAAAAATTTCATCAAGCTCACTACGAACAAATCGTAGAACTACTCAGGGCCAAAGACGTAGAAATGATCAGTGACCACATCTTAAACGTAACCGAGAAAGATATTCAGCTTCAAACCAAAGATCAACGCCTCAAGTTTCATCATGATTTAGAGACACAAATAAATTCATCAGACTTTTTGATTGCAGAAACTAGCTTTCCTAGCATCAGTGTGGGGTATGAAATTTCCATGGCTCTTGACCGCGGTAAGCCAGTGCTTATCCTCTATAGCGAAGGTGATCCTCCATCTATCTTTGCCTATCACGAAAACCAAAAAATAGTATGCGAAAAATACACAGCATCCACGCTTCCTGCTATTTTGACTGACTTTTTGCGCTATGTCAGCGGCGAGGGCGATTCACGCTACACATTCTATTTGTCTAGCGCTCAGGCAGCATACCTTGATAAGCAAGGCAAAAAGCATCGCGTGCCTAAATCTGTATACCTTCGGTTGCTTATAGATCGAGATATGGCCTCAACCAGCAGCAAATAACCTCGAATTCGATTAGCCTCATATTTCGTGCGATATCACACCATTTCATAATGCATCATCGTGATGCATAACGGTTAGCCTCATTTCCTCCGTATACTTCTACACAGAACATATGAGAGAACTCGTCAGAAGCATCAAACTACATTTTGCAGGATCCGCCTCAGACATGACCAAGCTCGTAAACGGGCCCAGCATGCACATGTGGACTCAGGACTTTGACAACGCGTGGGGATCTCTCCCAACACACGAAAAGCTGACATGGATCGTGTTTATTGGCAACACAGTTGCCATCCTCACCTTGATCGAAGTATTGGTACTCCATAAGTAATATTTAGCCTCCTTATAACGCTTGACAGTCCCTATATATTGCCCTACTATAAATATGCCCGTGTGGAGTTAAAAAATATTTTCCTCCACAAAAGTTTTCCAATGAGGTAGTCTCACAAGATTTGTGAGGCAACAGGACAACGTGCTACGGTAACCTTGGTTAACGTGCCAGTCCTTCCGATATATAATCGGGGAAAATATTTTAACCCCTCACGCGGCAGGAATTATTTATTTTATTATTTTTCTTCTCTCCCCTTTTTCTAATTTCTATTCTTTTATAATTTTGTTACAATAACGAAGTCCTTTTGCCTCCATAGCCTTGCCCGCATTGCTACGCAAAGCGTTGCAGGCGGGTCAACGGCATAGAGAATAAATATAGCAAGGTGCTATCATAAGAGTTCTACGCCTCCATAGCTCAACGGCAGAGCAGCGGTTTTGTAAACCGTAGATGTCAGTCCAATTCTGACTGGGGGCTCACTAGTTTACGGAGAATCCAACTTTTTTTCCCTCAAGACCAAGAGGTGGCTGTATAACTCCTTTTGCCCATGCACGGGCAATAGTAGATAAAAAGATTCCGTCAGAGTTTGCCATAACCACTTTAGGAAGCTCGCTCATGGGAAATGCTATTGCCCCACTCTTGAGCTCATATGCATCACCGTTTATATGATTTGTGGGAATTTTTTCTGCATCTGCTGCGTCGATAAATGCCGCAAAAATCCCTGGCTCATTATTGGTCATTCCTACATCAGTATTGACCCGACCTAAATCCACTTTTCGGGTAAGCTTGATATTTGGAACACCAAGCTCTTCTTCCATTTCTTTTATAGTTCGGTCGTTTAGAGTTTGCACCCCATCTGATCCGATGTCAGAAAATCCACCTACGGAATCAAAATTTTTCTTCCCTGTGGCAAACTTATCTCCATGCAACACAATAAAATGTGTCGTCTCTCCATTTTTCTCTACAAACACGACTCCTTTTTCGCCACTCAACGGACCATTGCGCCAACTGGCATACTCATAGGTATAGCGCATTGTCGGGTTATCAAGTCTCGATACCTCAAATTTGGGTATAAGTGCAAATGATCCTCTAGGCAAATCGATCATTCGCTCTACTTTTATGTTTGCAATTTCTTCTGGTCGTTTAGCTAGATCTTGTAGGAACCCATCGTGATTTTCTCTGCCTTTGGATGGAAGCATCAACAATGTTTTTTGTAACTCTGGTGACGTGTTGGCAAACCATTTTTTCTCTTGCAGCGTCTCAAAAATTGCGCGTCTCTCAGGGGTCGCACGAGCCATAAGCGCAGTCATTTCTTGGGCATGGATCATGTCAGGTGTAAATACAGGGGCGGCGTGTTCCATATTATTTTTTATTTCTGTATAACGGTGTTTCTTCTAACAATTTTGGTAGTTCTTTAAATATTTTTTCGTTCAAACTATATTCTACATGCTTCCCTATCCGTTCTTTTTTCAGCCAACCCGATTTCATCATTTGCTTCACATGATGAGACACCAAATTTTGTGGTATTCCCAAATGATTTTTGAGATCCTTGATCCACATTGGGTCATGTGCAAGCAAGTATACTATGGCAATGCGATGCGGATGTGCAACTCCTCGAACCATCGCGGCAAATGGGGCTACTTTTGCGAGTAATCGTTTTCCTGTGGTCATAATAGTTGGTGCTGAGGCTAGGATTCGAACCTAGGTAGCCTGTTAGGGCGACAGTTTTACAGACTGTTGTGATTGTCCACTCCACCACCTCAGCTAAATTCTTCTTTTCAAAAAATACCTACCAAACCCTGTTTTTAATTGTTTTTCTCTATACACTGCCTTTTTTTAGTTAAACAGGCTTCATAGTAGACTAATGCCAATGGTCTTCGATACTTTTTCGCATCAACACTTCCTCTTTGATGCATTTCTAGTCTTTTTACTAAATTATCTGTCCAACCAATATAATATTGATTATCCACATCACTTCGCAACACATAGGTGTAATAAAG
>CAZXHY010000047.1:0-6190 GCA_964639945.1 uncultured Gammaproteobacteria bacterium | reverse complement strand
ATAGGAAGTGCATTGGACGATGTAGCGATAACAAGTGATTCTTGGTCTATCACCAATGCAGGTGCACTTACTGTTGTGTCTTGTAGTGGTTGCGGTGGGGGTGGATCCACACTTCAGCAAGCATACGAATCAGGTGAGACGATCGCTGTAGACTCTACCAATGGCGCACTCATTATAGATTTAGCTTCTGCCAATTTGGATATTAAATCTGGCGAGGGAGCCGATACAGGTGATTTTCGTGTATGGGATGGTACATCCAATTGGGTATTTGTAGACGAAAGTGCCGATACGTTGGAATTGGGTGGTGCAGCAGGTGGTGGTATCACTATAGATGGGGCGACCGGTACGATAAATATCGGAAATAGTAATAGTGCTAAGACGTTAAATTTGGGTACGGGAACCGGCGCAGACACCATCAATATCGGTACGGGTGGTACTGCTGGCGAAACGATCAGTATAGGCTCCGGAGTGTATTCTTCTGGTACTACTACTATAAACTTAGGTACCGGTGCTTCATCTGTGGCAAAAACTATAAACATAGGATCTGGTGGTAATCAGTCCGCAGCAGAGAATATATTTATTGGCAATAGTACTGACACGGATAATACAACTGCGACACGTATATATATAGGAAATGGGTCAAATAATACGCGTGTTGTCTTCCGCGTCTATAGTGGTGTTCGCGGAAACGATAGTGCTACAGAAAACGGCGATTTTGAAGTCGGGTATAACGGTGGTACAGGTGCCACATCTGGTCGTATTTGGTTGCGTGCAGGTAACGTCAATTTCCGGTTTAACTCAGCAGGACTCAACGCTGACTATTCGGAGTTTTTGCAACAAGAAGATACATCAGAACCGGGAGATGTTATGGTGTTTTCTTCCAGTCAAGACGATAGTGTGAAGCGATCAGAAACTGCCTACGATGCTCAAATACTTGGTGTAGTTACAACCTCCGGTACGGGAAATAATAACGATGGCGATTGTTCTGCCGAAGATACCGCGAGTGGGTATTGTGGACGCGAGGGGAATCCAAAGTGGGCAAACGTGGGTATGTTGGGACATGTTTACACAAAAGTTTCTACAGAAAATGGCAATATCCAGCAAGGTGATCCGCTTACCACATCCAGTCAACGTGGTACGGCCATGAAAGCTACTAAAGCAGGCCGTATATTAGGATACGCACTTGAATCCTACGATGGTACTCCCAAAGTAGGTAAACCATCTTGGTATTACTGGGAACGCCCAGCTTCCAATACGATAGTCGCGCTTATTCAGGCTGGCTGGTATGACCCAGGATCGCCGCCACCTGACAGCATAGCGAATCTACAGCTTATAGATCAGGATGAGGGCGAGACGGGAGATGAAAGTGTTTCTAACTATGGTCTTATAGATACCAACGGAAGAGTCTGGGACAACGTATTCGCCGCCGATGAAGGTGCATTTGCGAATTTGAAAGCAGGAGCACTCGAAGTGGCCACTCTTCGTGCAGGAACTATATTTGCTGATCATATAGAAGGATTGGAGATTTTGACGAATGAGTTGTCACGGCTTTCGCAAAGTGTCGTATCTTCCGCATCTGGCTCACTTGTGCTGTCTGGAGACAGCACTGTATTGGGTGGCTTGCTTGTGATGGGCGATATAGACGCCACAGGTGCTGCGCGTCTCGGTGCGCTTACTGTGTCATCTGTTGCTACTTTTATTAAAGATATAGTAGCCAAAGCGGATGTAACCATAGAAGGAGCGCTCCGTGTTGTGAAAAAAGCTATTTTTGAAGATACAGTAGAATTCTTGTCTAACGTACTGTTTAGAGGTCGTGTGACATTTAATCGTGATACCGCTGGAACTGCTGTTATTGCAGCATCGACAAAACAAGTAAATATTATTTTTGATAATCCGTTTGAGCAGCCACCGATTGTGACGATATCTCAGGTGAGAAAAGATGCGACAGATAGCGCATTTTTGGCAGAATCAGTTCGTGCAGCAGTAGCAGGGGTTACTGTGTCTGGATTTAGTATCATCATAGATGAACCAAATCCTATAGATTTAGAATACAACTGGATAGCTATAGCGATAGATCGTCCAAAACGGACTATAGGGGTTGGGGCGGGTGAGTCTGGTAGTGTATCGGGAGCGTCATATGAGGCTTCGCCTGCTCCTACGCCGACTGGGGCAGCGCCTACCATATTCCCGACGTTTACTCCTGTGCCAACACCCACGTCGTCTGCCAGTTTGACACCAACGCCGACTCCAGTTGCAAATATAGGCGCAAATACGATAACCGTGCTTGCAAATGATGTAGGGCATATTCAGTTACTTGATAGCCCGCAGTTTGATGCAAATGAAATCGGTCAAATTCCGACAGGAACAGTTACACTCTTTACCGAAGAACGAAATGGATGGTATAACATTACGTATCAAGAGTTAGTAGGGTGGGTGAGTGGTGCGCTTGTATCGGCAAATCAGTAAACGTTAGTACATGGTAATGAAAAAATATTTAAGTCATTTTCCTCTTCTCATTGCATGTGTGTTATGTATCAGTGTGGTCCTCAATTTGTATCTTGGATACCATCACTGGCTCGAGTATCAGCAGAGTCGTGATAAGGCCATAGAAACGTCATCCAAATATCCTTTGTTATCTCCAAGAATTTTTGCAGAACAGAAAAACGATGTATTGATAAACTTTTTGCCATTACGAAACGCATTGCGCGAGTACGCGATGGGTTTTGATGGGGCGCTTGGTATATATTTTGAATATTTACCATCGGGAACTTCAATTGGTATTAATGAAAAAAAAGACTTTATAGCTGCATCTCTCATAAAAGTTCCTGTGGTTATGGCATTTTTTCGCCAACAAGAAGTCACTGGATTAGACCAAATGGGTAGTGTGGTTCGATTAGAGGCTAGTGACATGGATAAGGGCTTTGGTAAGCTATGGGAGCGAGGCGTGGGAACAGAAGTCTCGTATGATGACCTGATCCGTTTGACGCTCGTAGACTCAGATAACACCGCAGTGCTTGCTATAAGCCGCAACGTACATGAGCAGTATTTTGAGGAAGTCTACCAAGGACTAGATGTGGATTTTATAAAGCAAAACGATCGATTGATTGTCTCCCCGAAAGAGTATGCGTCTATTCTCAAGTCATTGTATTTGTCGGCAGTGATATCCAAAGCGTCATCACAAAAAATTCTCACCTATCTTACAGAGCATTCGTCATACGATAAACTTGTGGATGGAGTGCCGCAGGGCGTTCCTGTGGCAAATAAATTTGGGATGTACCAAGAGGGCGCTGTGCATCAAGACTGTGGTATCGTTTATGTGCCTAAACGACCGTATATATTATGTATTATGTCCGAATCTTCCGAACAAGAGGCGAGGGAGCGAATACGTATGGTTTCACAAAAGGTGTACCAGTTTGTGGCTAATGTGAATACGAACGTTCAGTGACAGACGGGTTTTGAAAAGAGACATATATCTTCCGTTATGAAAAATCAGACGCTTTGGGTGGGGCTTATCGTTGGGTGTTGTATAACGCTCGTATTTCAATATAGTCTTCTGTTACACATGTTTTCCCCGCTGGGCATAGAGCATGGTGATGCATTTTTAGTGTATTTTATCTTGAAACATTGGATGCAAGTTTTACTTGGGGCTGGCCAGCTCATCGGCACGTTACCCATGTTTCATGGATATGATGGCTCGCTGTTTTTTACTGATCATCATGCGTTTTATGCCGTAGTAGCTGTGCCATTTTTTCTCCTCAGTAAAAATATAGTGTTTAGTGCACATGCAGTAGTCATCTCCATGGTTATGTTTTCGTTTGTTTCCATGTACATGTTTATTTGGTATATGACCAAAAACGCAATGGCGGCACTAATATCAGGAATACTTTTTGTACTCAATCCTTTTGTTTTTGCTAGATATCCCGATCAATTAAATCTGATTAATTTGGGATGGATACCGTTAGTCTTCTTGTTTTTTGAGAAATCGATACATAAGTCAGGCAAAGATGTATCCATGCTGTATTTTTTCCTCTGTTTAGCTGGGCAGGTGGCAAGCTCTCTGTATTATTCGGTGTTTTTGTCTATATTTCTCCCTATTTATATAGGAATTCGATGGTTACAGGAGCGATTTTCTTGGCGTACGTGGGTAAATATTCCAAGTTTTGTGGGCTTTGCTGTGTTTAGTGCGGTATTGGGTATAACCATTCATCTCTATCAAGGAGTGTACGCCAAGTATCCGTTATCGCGAACAGGCGTCGTTGCGCAAACATATGCAGCAAGGTCCACAGACTGGCTTTTTACGTCAGAGAATAATGTATTGTTTGGTAATCTTAAAAAATGGGCAACCATGCAGTTTCCAGATTATGTGCGTAGTGGTATATATTCTGAGCACAATTTGTTTCCGGGATTGGTGTTTATTATTTTTCTGCTGTGTGGAGTATTTATGAGGAGATTATTGGTGCATAAAAATCAGTTTAGTATCCTGTTATGGTTTTTGCTTATTTTTGCATGGATTCTTTCACTGGGGCCTAG
Organism: uncultured Gammaproteobacteria bacterium; assembly: GCA_964639945.1. Classification (GTDB taxonomy): domain Bacteria; phylum Patescibacteriota; class Microgenomatia; order UBA10105; family UBA927; genus UBA927. The sequence goes on along the minus strand of CAZXHY010000047.1, from coordinate 1,660 downwards.
TCATTGGTTTGGCTCAACGGCTGAGTTTAATCCACTTTATCGTGTGTTATATGCTCTACATCCATATTTACAGAGTATTCGAACTACGTCGCGGTTTGCAGTATTTGTGTATTTTTTTGGTGCGTGGATTGCTGCATATGTTTGGGTACATGTATCGAAGCGAATGTCCAAGGAACACATGCGATTTTTCTTTGTGACTGTAGCGAGTGTGCTGCTGCTTGAATACTGGAATAAACCACTATCATATGTCGAGATAACTAGTCAGAAACAGGAAGTGTATGCGCAGATATCGAAAGATGCGGATATACAGGTGATTTTGGAGTACCCGATAGGCAATCTCATATCGTACCCATATCCGCAGGCTCGATCTGAGGATCTGGACGCGCATTATTTACTGTGGGCAAGCATTTTGCATGAGAAAAAACTATATAACGGATATTCTGGATTTTTGCCAGAAAGTTATTACAAAACCGCAAATGCACTCAGTGTAAATTTTCCGACAGACGACAAGCTGTTACAGCTAAAAAAAGCAGGAGTGGATGTGGTCGTGGTACACCGAGATGAATTTTTGGATACATCGGTATATGAAACCTTTTGCGCTGCCATGAGAGCCCGTGGTGTCCCTGTCTTTCTATCACTTGCGGACGAGATGGTGTTTGATCTGCGAAAGTGGAAATAAGTTGCATACGTATAACTCAGTGATTTATTGGGCACGAAGTAGTGTGCGAAGCTTATTTTTTGCGTCCTCATCGATCGTGTTGTTTAGGCCATCTTGCCATATTTTTCGGACTCTGGCTCCATCGTTTGTTTTTGTCTGCACTAGTTCTCCTAATCGTATATAGATAAGTCCGCGATCTGGTGCAAGTCGTTGTGCTTTCTGATACAGCATTATTGCATGATCGAGATCACCGTCTTTTGCGGCAAGCTCTGCGAGGTTCATATAGGGTGATTCAAATGTGGGATCGAGTAATCGTGCCTCTTCAAATCGCGCTTTTGCTTCTGGAAAGCGATTGTTTTTGAGGTGTATGTATCCGATAGTGTTTGATGTACGAGCAGATTTGGCTATCGTATACATGTGTTCGTATTCTGCTAGTGCGACTTGTTCTTGTGACGGTATATAGGGGTTACGCAAATATGGTGTAGAGGCAGTAGTGCCAAATTTTTCTATAACTCTGTTGTTTTTTCCGTCTTTACGAACAAAAATTTGGCTATCGTCATCCCAAAAGACCAAACTCCATTGTGAATCGTTCATCAGAAGTGTGCTAATTCTTCGCATGACGTTATGTTTTGTGGTGACGATGACTGCATATGATATGTCGTATTTTTTCCATAGCGTGTCCAAAAACTGGCGATACGCTTCGTCTTTCATGTGTTTGTTTGCGGCAAGCTGAAGATAGTCGCGCATTTCACAGCACTCGTATACGTCGGCTCGTCCGTCTATAAATACGTGTTGATCTGGATATAGTCTGTAGAGCATGTATGAACCATAGTTATAATCGTTAAACATGTTTCCGGAAAGTCGCTGAGATTTGATGAACTCCGTAGCTTGCAGTGGATAGTAGAGTCGGTTTGTATACACGCTATTGTATTTTAGAGAGTATACCCATAGGTAGAATCCTATCGCAATTGTAGTGAGTAGTATAGTTACCCAATATTTATG
>CAZXHY010000046.1:0-6448 GCA_964639945.1 uncultured Gammaproteobacteria bacterium | reverse complement strand
TTCCATTAACCTGGTAAAATGCACTAGGTAATTGTCGGAGAGCGGTTCAAAATAAGATTCGTCCTCCGCACATAAAAAAAGAAGCTATAATGGCTTCTTTTTTTTGTAATTACCTATGCAGAGAAAAGAATTGTATGACATTGTGGGAAGTGCATGGACAGAACTGTCTAAGCGTCGAGGATGGAAAGTACAAAAAGATGCGCCAGTGTGCATTCATATTGCACGAATTGTCCACCGAGATATTCCAAATTCAACACTCATTAAGATGCCTGTTCCCGAAAGGAACGACTTTGAAGCGGTGGTACTCACTCCTGTTGATGGGGCGCTTAGCATCGTGGATGCAGCGCACAGAGTTTGGATGAAAATTGTACCTAGGACTGAACCATCGCTTGTTGAGGCAACACTCATCTTGCCAGTTACCTCTAACCTAAATTTTCGTAAATATCTTCCGTATGCTCGTCAATTACAGCAACCCTATGTAAGCGCAATGAAGCGCTTGATTGAGCATGTTGCACAACATGGAACAAAGGGATTGTCTATTGAACACTAATGACTGGATAGTTTATAGACTTTTTGCGAGGCCATCTGCCCATGTCCGAATTTTATTTTCGTTATCTGGGAGGGAATAGTAACGATCTATGCGAACAGGCTCTACAACTGGTGTTGCATTATTTGCTTTCAAAAGTTCGGTCATGACATCTACTGCTCCACAGAAGTGTTGATAGCTCGTGTCACCAAGTCCAAAAATTGCCACCTTTTTTCCAGCCAGATCCTCTGCAGTTAAGGATTTCAGAAATTTAGTCATATCAGGAAGCGGCTGACCGTCTTTACCCTCATCTTCCCAACTTGGTGAACCAAGGATTATAAGCTGCGAGTCTTTGATTTGATCCTTGGTTGCTCCGTCTACCATGATGGAGTCTACTTGATGTCCTGCGCCAGTGAGAACATCAGCCACGACACCTGCTGCCGTCATAGTAGATCCTGATAATGTGCCGTACAAAAGTGTGCATTTCATATGTATTTAGTATATCACGCGTGCAAAGAATTTCGCACTATTTGCATGACAAAATCATCAAGCGTCATACCATGTGCTTTTATACTCACGGTCATGGCATCTCGAGGATCTGGGTCAAAGCCTGCGTTGGCATTTGCTTCCAAAAAATACCACTGATTTTTTTTCGTGTTATATCGCAAATCAAATCGTGCATAATCTCTCATGCCCAGTGTATAGAACGCCCGTATGGAATCTTTTTTTATTTGTGTATCTATATCGTTTTTCAACGCTTTGGGAGGGGCGATAAAATGACAACTTTTGTACGCTGGTAAATGTTTGGCCCATTTTTCGTCAAATCCGTAAATATTCCATTTGTTTTTACCTTTATGTCGAAACGCAATTTCCGCAATCGGCAGGGCATATGTTTTTCCAGGGGTCTCCAACACAGTCACCTGTAACTCTTTTCCCTCAATAAACTCCTCGGCGAGAAGTGCTTGTTTATGTTCTTTACGTAACCTTTTGATAATCTCTTTAAATTGTTCGTAGTTGGTGGCTATAGATTTATTGGTGATACCTATACTACAGTGTTCGAATGCAGGCTTAACGATGATAGGAAATTTTCCGGGGAGAAGAGAGCGAGTGATACGATCAGATCGTTTGATGACACTAAACGAAGGAGTAGGTAGGTTATTTTTCTGAAAAAGATATTTGGTTTTTAGCTTATTGTTGGAAATTCGTATTCCTTCAAATGTAGATCCTGAATAGGGGATATGCAGTCGGGCTAATATTTTGGCAATTTCCATTTCCATTTTTTTACTATCCACGAGATTAAACACAAAATCAGCTTTCAATTTTTTGAGTTCTGAAAGGTCATCAGGTTTTACTTTGATAATCTGGACTTTGTATCCTCTCTTTAAGAAGAGTTTGTGCATGTATTGCACTATGTCATCCGTTTGATTGTCTACCAGAGCGTGCTCCTTGCTAAAATATTCATCTACAATTTCTTTTGAGACGTAGTGATACAGGAGGGCAATAGTTAATTTCTTCTTCGTTGATTTCTTTTTTATTTTTTTCATGAATAATTTCTTTCAGTAGTATTAGAACACCATGTGTGAGGCAAGATGTCAATGAGGGATTATCCTATATTGTCATACAAAATGATATGGGGCATGCATAGAATTTCTGTACAGAGCTGCGGGGCTTGGATTCGGACCAAGAATACCCTGCTCCAAAGGCAGGTGTCCTACCATTGAACGACCCCGCAGCACTGTACAGGAAGGACATTGGCTCAAATAGATTATTTGAGCGGCGGAAGGGACTTGAACCCTCGACCTCTTCCTTGGCAAGGAAGCATTCTACCGCTGAACTACCGCCGCGATTACTGTATTGTATCAAATTTTTTGTCTTTTGTGCCGATGGGGAGACTCGGACTCCCAAACCTTGCGGCATACGCACCTGAAGCGTACGTGTCTACCAATTCCACCACATCGGCATATCGCAAATGTGGGTACTGTTACTTTTTTGACCACGCATTTGTTCGTGGAAATTATAACATAGCTATTTCGCACCTCGCAGAAGTAAAATAGAAACATGGTTACACCTATCACTAGTTTGCCCACGGACTTCATTAATCGATTGTCTGCTCTTGTGCCCCCAGAGAAATTGGCAAGTGTATTGGAGTCATTTGCTCAAAGACGCCCTACTACTATTCGGGTAAACACATTGAAATCCGAAGTCCAAGCTCTTAAAGAAGATTTGATTTCCCACGGAGCGATACTTGAATCGGTTGACTGGAATCCGTTAGCGTTTATAGTGAAGTCTCCACAACTGCGAGAACTAACCAGCTTTGAGGCATACAAAAATGGACAATTATATGTTCAGAGTTTATCGAGCATGTTGCCTCCATTGGTTCTTGATCCAAAAACAGGTGAAAAAATACTTGATATAGCAGCAGCTCCTGGAAGCAAAACTACTCAAATGGCAGCAATGATGAATAATGTAGGTGAAATTGTCGCAAATGATACGAGTCACGTACGACGGTATAGGCTACAAGCGAATTTAGAGATGCAAGGTGTTACGATAGGCAAAATTGAAAAAATGGATGGAAGAAGCATTTGGCAGGAGTATCCAGAATATTTTGATAAAACACTTGTCGACGTGCCATGTAGTATGGAGGGAAGATTTTTGGGTTCGGATGCCAAAACCTATAAAGATTGGTCACCCAAAAAAGTAAAAATACTTTCCAATTTACAGCGTTGGCTTTTGCGCTCTGCCATAAGCGCTACTAAGCTTGGAGGTGTCATTGTTTATTCAACGTGCACACTTTCTCCTGAGGAGAATGAGGGGGTGATAGATTGGATACTTCAAAAAGAAGCTGGAAATGTTGAGTTATTACCAATTGATGTTCCAAATTTAACGGAGGATGCATCAGTGATTCAATGGGGTGAAAAAACATATAATCCTGAAGTTTCAAAATGCGCAAGGATATTACCGAGCGAAACCATGGAAGGATTTTTTGTTGCTAAGCTCCGAAAAACATCTTCAAATGTTCACTCTCAGATATTGGTGTAATTTATTGATCAGTAACACCCAAAGCCTCGAGTCTAGAAATAATTTCTTTTAGATGACCATCCCCACGATCACCAAGGTTTTCTGCTAGTTTGCGATAATACGCAATCATGCGCCTCGCTTCATCTTGTTTGCCTTGAGTATTCCAAACTTTCATTACACTCTCGACTTCCTTTAAAACATCACTTTCTCGTCGTTGAAAAGAAGTGGTGGGGCCATTTTTCAAAGAGTGAGCCCGTTCGCTGGCGCGCCGTCGCAGATCTCTTCCAATAGTGTTGAGTGCGGTAAAAAAATCCCCAGCCATAAAACGATAATAGCAAATATTGCACGAGACTAAAACAAAAAGGTACAATTGCAGATGCGCCGAGGTGGTGGAATTGGCAGACACGCGGGCCTTAAGAGCCCGTGAAGCTTAACACTTCGTGCGGGTTCGACCCCCGCCCTCGGCACATGGAGCCCAAAACTTACACCCACAAAGGCATTCGATATATTCTCCGTGGAACTCATCCAACACTCATGATTTGGTCAGGGACGCATGGTGACGAGACAGAAGTAACAGGATGTGTCACCGCATATATAGATAATCACCAAAAAAATTTACCTGATTATTTGTATATCCCAGAGGTAAGTCCATCTGCAGTAGAGCAAAAAACGAGAAGAAACAAACATGATAGAGATCTAAATCGACATTTTCATGATGACACAGTCGATGATGAGGCCAAAGCCATCATGGAAATAGTGAGCGAATTTTCCGTTCCACTCGGAATAACATTTCATGAGGATCCTGATCGTCGGACCTCCTTTTATATGTATGATAGTTCTGTTATGACTGACGTTGAACTTGAGCACTATCGCGATATTATGACAGAGACTGGGGCAAAACTGTATACCGGAATAGATGATGAGACAGACGCAAACCTAGGACTACACGTCGAGAAGGGATATATCTCCACAACCATCGACCCTCACGAAAAAGAAATGGGGTATTCTATGAATTGGCTTGTAGAGCATAACGTTGCCAAGCGAATATTTATTCCTGAAATCCCCGGAAAAGGGGAGATGCCGCTTAAACACTCGATTGTCGATGGTGTATTTAGATTTTGTTTATCGGTATTGACCTAAGTTATGAAGGCGCCCAGTGAAATATCATTTTTTGAACGAGTGTATCAAGTGGTACGTAAAGTCCCCGCAGGGTACGTTACCACGTATGGAGATATAGCTCGTGCGATCGGTACAAAAGACTCTCGCCGTATTGGACATGCGTTGCATGCGAATCCAACACAGGAAACTCCATGTCACCGTGTAGTATTTGCAGATGGAAGTTTAGCAACAGGATTTGCTTTTGGAGGACCTAAAGAACAACTACGATTATTAGAATTTGAGGGAATAGTATTTACCAGCGATGGTAAGGTTAACTTGAAATCCTGTCGATATACAGGATCTTTAGGTTAAAAACTTGGTCGGGGTGGAGAGACTCGAACTCTCGACCTCTCGCTCCCAAAGCGAGCACTCTACCAACTGAGCCACACCCCGATATCCCTATTCTATCAAAATCCTATACAATATGGATACCTATGGATATTCTAGGACTCAGTAAATATAAAAAATCTATAGAAAAACTCTCGTTTCCTATCATTCAAAATTGAAAAATGCTATGTGTAAACAGGCTGCAATATGACTTTATGGTATGCTTTACTTTTGAAGCCTATTTCCGATAATTTCTACGGTGAAGTTATTGATTTCTCAAGAATCTTTTGAAGTTTTGGTGAGAGTATTTCAGAAACTCGTTTATTTCCAATCGCATTGAAGTGTGTATCCCTTGGTTTATAGTAGGTTTCGGGATATGGATCTCGTTCAAAATATTCTAGGAGGTCAATGTAATCAATTTGGTTTTCAGTAAAAAATTGTATAAGTTGTTTTTGAGGATATCGAATATTGTATACATTTTCAGGAGTTAAATTATTCACCTCATCTCGAAGTGTTTTGTTGACCTGAAGCTCATCGGGTATTATTACAATAAGTACATCGGCACCTATGGAAAGAGCAAGATTTTTTATGTGTAGTAAATTATTCTTAATCAATGGCATGTTCTCATATATGTAAGAGTTAGGTAGCAAGATTTCAGAACGACGTTTTTCAATTTTAAGATGTTGCTCTTTAGAAAACGATGGAGCGAACGGATCATCTTCTTCATTACTATTCGACTTAGTCCAGTCTCCGAATGCTCGTATGCCATCGAGGGGAACGGGATATGGACGTGAAGGCATATAAGCAGCAAGTATAACTGACATGTTTTTTAGAAGTGCAAAGATTCTGATATTGTAAAGTTTTTTTGTAAGTTGATTTTCATTAGAGCGATATGTTTCATTGATATTTTTAATATTGCTCATGTCATCTGTAAAGTCATTTCCAACAAATAGGTTAACAACTACAATATCAGGTTTATAATGCACTCCTTCTACCTCAAAAACTTTTCGGTAAACACTCGTGCCAGTGCAGGCGATCCCAAGATTGATCGATTGCACTGGCATAGGTGCGAATGCGGCTTTAATCTCAGCATGAATTAGGGGTATAAAGTGATATCTAAAAGGGGTTGTAGTAAGAAAAGAGTCTCCCAAAAATACAATTCTCTTAGCGCCCAGCGGATTATAATAAGAAATTTCCTCTGATAAAAAGCCATGGGAGTTTGTAGAAAAATCTGAAATTTTTTGATTTGGAAGCAAAGCGCATCCAGTGGTGTACTGCAGTGATTGCCAGTCTACAATTTTATCAATACCTGTTTTTTTATAAGGCGAATAGGTTAATTTTTTTATTGTATCAAATTTATATTCAACGAGGCGTAATATTAACTCAATAATCATAATAGCTATAAGAGAACTTATGATT
>CAZXHY010000045.1:0-6695 GCA_964639945.1 uncultured Gammaproteobacteria bacterium | reverse complement strand
ATGCAAAGGAATAATAATTGCATTTATATACGCCAAATTGATACCAATACCGTCAAATGAAAACGTTGTCAAGCGATTCTATCGTCAAACACAATCCACATGAGAACAATACATGCTTTCGCTCGAAACATTCATGTACCCACACAAATGCTCGCTTCGTATTGGAAAAGCGGAATAAGTATTCTTGCGGCTGTAATCATCGGGAAGCTTATTTCGCTTATCTGGAAGCTCTATCTTGCTCGTTTAGGCCCTTCAAGCCTCGGGCTCGTCGAGATTACAATGACTGTGCTATTTTCACTTGGCTCGCTTTCTTTACTTGGTTTTCACACAGCTCTTATTAGGTTCGTCACCATTGCCACGGTAAAAAACGCAACACAAACAGCTCGTGCACTACTCAACGTAGTATTACGGATTTCACTAAGTCTGGCTTTGTGCATCATAGCTTTCTTTCTCTTATTTCCACATGCACTTCCTGTATTATTTTCTGCTTCATCAAATCAACTTGCGCAAATACAACGATATCTCTGGATTGTGCCCTTTATATCGCTTACAGAAGTATTCTGGTCGTATCTTGCTTCCATAAAACACATGTCAGAATACGCGCTTGCAAAATATATAGCACCACCATCCTTTCGACTCATAGCACTAATCACGCTTATAGTTATCGGAGCACGGGTTGATATGTCGCTCATTATTCATCCAGTTATAGCAGCGCTTCTTGCGTTCCTACTCTCGCTCGCCTTCATGAAAAACCACTTAACCCAAATCATTCCACTTACCAAACAACAGCTTATTGGGTTTATCTCTTTTGCCGTACCAATGAATGGGTCTTTTATATTGTTTGTTCTCTATGAAGCCTTGGATACCATCCTTGTTGCGCGCTACTTGGGAACGAAAGATATTGGATTGCTCTCTGCCTTGGTCTTAATTGCCGATGTACCGAATGCGTTATTTGTTCCATTGCTTGATATTTTTCAAGCTCACATGGGAAAAGCTCATGCGTCTATTCGAAAAGGCGCGTTGTTTTTGACCACAAACAGCATCATATTTTTTGTAACAGCAATTGGCATGTGTTCCGTACTTTTCATACTAAGACACGACATAGTCCGCATATTCTTGGGCAATGAATATTCATATATTATTCCATTCGTTGGCATGTTTCTGTTTCTTACCGCTATAAAAACCTCAATAATATTGCCTGTTCGACATTTTTTAGATTTTTATGGTTATGTCCGAACAACATTATTTCTCATGGCCTTTTCTTTAATCGTAAAAGGGGGGATAGGAATATATGCTATTCCTCGCTTTGGACTGTTGGGGGTCATTTATATGCAAATAGGTGCAACGTTTATACATTTGCTTGGGTGTCTTATCGCGGCTTTGTGGGTCACACTAACGAGCGATCAGCATCGAGTTCATAAATTAATGCGCTCATAGCAGTTATTTTATTTTCCCAACTATTTACCCGCGCCACAGCCCGCCGAGCCCTCACCGTGTATTTTGGCTGCGGAAAACGTTGCAGCTGTTTAATCGAAGCAACAAATTCAAAACTATTTTTTATTATTCTTAGCAATGGCACAAATCGACGCAACTCAAACAATGATGTAGAAATCACAGGGAGACCAAACCCAAAATACTCCATCAGCTTCATGGGATATGAAAAACGATTAAAATCGAATTTTAAACTATAAGGAATAATCCCTACAGAAAACTGTGTCATGTACTGCATGGCTCGTGCTTTGGACACTTCGCCCACGTATTTCACATTTGGATATGAAAAAAGTAACTGAATATTGCTCATAAGATCTTCTTCGTGAGAAATCAAGTTTCGCTGAATAGGTCCAACAAATATAAACTGCACTTCAGGCATGGCGCGAATAGTGCGCAAAAGCAAAGGGTAATCCAGTCTATAGTTGATCCCGCCCATGTACCCAACCACAAGTTTTTTATTTAGAAGAACGGGTGCTGCTCTGGGTGGGACTAGTGTAGCTCGAGCAAACCCCAAGGGCACTATTCGGATATCTCCACGATGCACTTGGAGCTTTCTGGCTAACGACTCTGATACGCACGTCATAAGTGATGCATGTCGCATAAGGTACAACTCGCTCTCGCGTGACTCATAGCCCAATGGGGCAAAATAATCCACACAGTCGTATATAGTCGTATATCCTCTCAACGCAACAAACACAGGAACAACATTCCATGGCTCAAAAAACCAAAAGATCTTCTTTTTTTTTGGATATACACGCGCCAAAATAACACGAATTATCACCGCATTTATAAAATAGTTAGCCCGCTTAACCCATGGGAGTCGTTGTCCGGGAATTATAAAAAAGGGGCGTATAAGAACACTGTTGTACTTACGCTGAATCCACGAGCTCTGTTTGCGTGAATATACAATATCTCTCCATGTCAACGGCTCTCCCAATAAAAGAGCAAACACTTTTGCGCTCGCTCCCACAATGCTCATGGTCTGGGTAGCATAATCACACCCATCGGAAAGCTTAGCGTTAAACGCAAAAAGAAATATATTATTTGTTATATTCATACATCTGTCTTTGCCACATGAGGGTTTTCCAATTATGAAAAATCCACCACCAAAGCTTGGGGTACAAAAAAACATACCCTTTCCACATACTCATGCCGATAACGTAGATCTGTCCCGCCAAAATAAAGGGTAATCGGAAAAAAATAGCGCTTGGTGACCAAAAAAGACAGATAACAAGCAGAAAATTTCTGAACCCATGGTACAGCTGCACGTAACTGCCCCTGTGTGCAGTTTGTGATCCGCTATGCATAACCAGTCCTTCGTTTGATATGTATATACGCCCATTATCCTTTAAAATTCGTAACGACAACTCCAAATCTTCTGCGTATGCAAAAAATAGTGGGTTAAAGACATACCCCCAACGAAGCAGCTCTTTTTCTACCCTTTTATTTGATAGCAGCGTTGCTGTGCCTGTAAAAATTTGCACCTCTCCAGTCTGGATGTCTTTTGTACGCGGGAATGCCAAACCCGTGGGGGAGTATACCAACCCAACGCTTTCAACGCGTTTATCGCGAGTCAGCACCTTACAGCTTATTGCGTCATACTGGTGCACATATAGTTGCGCTGAAAGACGCTCAATCAGCTGTTTAGAGGGCAACGCATCATCATTTAGCACAAAATACCAATCGTGTTTTCGTGTCGCTCGAGCATAGCTTATGCCGTCGTTGACCGCCTGCGCAAAGCCCTTATTTATGGCGGAAAACAACGTTTCGACGTTAAATTTTTTTGCCATATCCCGAATTTTATTACCAGAGCTGGGTGGCATATTGTTTACCACAAGAATCACACGAAGTAACCGAGCCTCTCTCTCCATCTGCCTGAGGCGTCGAAAAAGCGTGGCGATCCTAGCGTGAGATAGTGGTGCCAAGGTTGGAATAATAACCGCTATCGAAATAGCTTTTCGAGTCTTGTGCATGTGCCGTATTATACGATGTTACAGAAATCTAACAACATGATTGCCGATCGACTAAGACTATTGTAATTTACCTATCACCTACGTAACATATGTAAACTATATGGTAAGCACGTAATGCGTATGAACTTTTTAAACATATTAAAACTGCGTACAAATGAAATACTTATTATCGCGTGCTTATGTTTGTTGAATTATACGCCCGCAGCTCCACTTCAAATACTCATTTTTCCTGGTATTTTACTGTACACCCGACGGACAGACCAGCTTTTTACCTTATTCGAAAAAACGTTACTCGCTGGATTTTTATCGTTAGCATTTTGGGTCGTATCTTTTTCTTTTCTAAAATACATACCCCTACCACTAACCACGTTTATAGCGATAGTGCAATTTTGTTGTTTTGTATATCTAATCACAAAGGGTCTTGCACATAAGCATCAATTCTTTCAGAGAAGCGATTGGACGCTGCTCTTTGGGTTTCTATCTATTTTTTTACCTTATATTTTTCTCTATAACGACTTTCATGGACCCGTAGGAAACGACATGGGGATTATTAGCTACACTGCGACCGTTATCTCGTCGGTAAATAAATATCCAACTACGTATGTGCCTTTGCTCCCCATAGATCACTTTGGGTTTGCGCCCATAGGATTCTCTGTTATTTCAGCCATGATTACACTCCTATCTACTATTCCCATCTACAAATCACTTTTACTTTTATCCATTTTATCTTATCCAATATTTTGGATGGTGCTGTACCTATATTTAGGTAACTTTTACTCGAAATATAAATCGCTTCTCATTACTTATATAGTTTTCATCGCCGGCCAACACATTCGCGGCTTCTTCCCTTGGGGAGGGAATATCACTGTGTGGTCCATAACTTTTCTTATCGCTGGTATCTGGCTCTATATACGACTTAAGCTGCGAGCGCGTAGCCTAACCACGCATCTGCCGATTGTGGCGATATTATTTGCTGCATCTTTTTATACACATCAAGTTGCGCTGCTTGGTTTTGTCTACTTTGCTTTCGTATATGTGCTCACAAACATCATACGATCACCTGATCGAGTACAAACATTTAAACAGATGGGATTACTTGGTACACTTGTTGGGATATTTCTCCTCCCGTTTCTAGCCTCTACAGATCTCCCGTCTCCTGATACCATTGCATTTGTAAAACATTACCTACAAACAGCCCCGTACTACACAATGTCTTCTGATCTTGCTGGATTGTTTATATCCACACCCACATTTATATCGAAGGAAATTGGATCACATCTAATGCTTTTTTGGGTTGTTGGGATGGGCGTTGCGATACTTAACACCAAATCAAACGATGCGTGGCATTTCGTGGCTGTTCCAATTTTTTGGCTTATAATCGCCAACACAAAACTATGGTTTCTCCCTTTTTCTTTCGGGCTATACCCAGATCGAATCTTGGGATTATTTTCCATTGTTTATGCATATTTTATCGGAAGAGCGCTGCCCGAACTCACAAACTTTCGTCCACTATCAGGCTTTTCCAAAATACTTTTGCCACTGTTTATGGTTATATGTATTCCCTTTGTCATTTCTATGCACGTGAGCGAATATACTACGGTACGCCGCGCGGGCAGACTTCATGCATCGGTCACTGACAATGACATGGCTGCTTTTAGGTGGATAATAAAAAACACAAACAGCTCTGATGTTATAGCAAACAACGAAGGTGACGCTGGAATATGGCTTCCTGTATACACGGGGAGAATGATAACTCGAAACGATTCGAGTCCACACATATTTGATGAATTATTTTTGGCGCAATCAATGCTGCGACCTGCGTATGCATATATCGGAGACAAAATTTCGTATCCTGAGGCAATGCCGTATCCAGTCGAATATTATAACAAGGCTAATTACTCGTTGGTGTTTTCTCAAGGAAACGCAAAAGTATATAAAATTCTTATACCCGAAAAAAAACAAAAACCTTCGAAAGAATAACATTAACGAGATGCAGCAATAAAAACCTCCACACCGTGTGACGGAAGCATCACTGTAGTATCATTGCTCGATATATCTACTACGTCATGTGACCATGCGTTTCTCACCTGTGCTGACAGCGTAGCAACACCAAGTGTATCCCAAGAAAAAGTCACTGAGGCCTCGTCGTCCGCCCTGTTAAACACGGCCAAGGCAACTCTTCCGCCTATAAGTGGCTTCTTCCATATCTCTTGACCGAGAGAGTTATCAAATATTTTTGTCCCTTGGATTCCTAACGGGTCTTGATCAATCGCAATCACTTCATAATTGGTAAGGATTTTTTTAATGCGAGGCTCCATGGAGCGCACATCATTGCCTGCCATTAGGGGAGACGCCATCATTGCCCACATTGAAAAATGAGACTTATATTCCTCGTCTGTCATCCCGCCGTTTCCCACCTGCAACATGTCTGCGTCATTCCATCCGTGAGGTCCAGAATATTGTGCATATTGTGCATTTCTATCTAATACACGCAACACGTCTGGCCAATAGTCTAAAACGTCTCGCGCGGTTCTCCATAGATGACCGATGCCTCGACCCCATTTCCAAACTTCATTATTATCTATTTTCTCTATATCTGCTATGGCAATACTCAGCACAATTGGCCTGCCAGTTTTCTCGATTGCCCTACGCCATTTTTCGTATTGCGTTTTAGTATCCAAATACTCAATTCCACACCAGTCCACCTTTATATAATCGACGCCCCACGACGCATATGCTTGCACATCCCTTTGTTCACTCTTATAACTGCCTTCGCGTTTTTCACAAGTTTTTCTCCCTGCGCTCGTATAAATACCAAACTTCATACCATGCTTGTGTATATAATCACCAAGCGCCCGCATGCCACTTGGAAATTTTTTCGGATCAGGAATGATATTTCCTCGTGCGTCTCGTCCAATTTGCCAACAATCATCTAACACTACATATTCATACCCAGCATCTTTCATACCAGAATTCACCATCGCGAGCACTATCTCTTTAACAAAGTCTTCATTTATCTTTTCGCTACAACCAAAATGATTCCATCCGTTCCACCCCATAGGGGGAGTGGGGGCAAGCTTATCCAATTGTGGTAAAAATCTCTGACGAGTAACGAGCTGCATGCCCAAAACAATGACCAGCAATAATCCAAAAACAATACACGCATACCAAATTATTCGCTGGTTTTTCATAGACATGTATTCAACTTGTTCTCATAGGTATGCATATTGT
>CAZXHY010000044.1:0-6718 GCA_964639945.1 uncultured Gammaproteobacteria bacterium | reverse complement strand
TATAAATATATATCTAAAACGTGATCTCAAAGACCTCGTCAGGATGGTTGCTGTAATTAGTATATCGTATCCATGTCGGTGTTACTTTAAGGTAAATTTGATTAGGTTGGTTTTCGTATTTTTTTGAAGACGGAGTTTTTTGAAAATATATTTTTTTGTACGCTTCTAGCTCTGCTCCTGAAAGCATAGATATAATTCCCTCGTATTGCACAGTGATTTTCTTATCGTCGTCAAATACTATGGCAACATTTGGGTGGGAGAGTATATTTTTATACTTTCTTGAATTCGTTTTGGTGCCAAACACGAGGTCAAGCTCTGGGGTAGACGCAAAACCCACGAAAGCCGCTTCAGGAGCGTTCCCATTGGTAGTAGCGACTACCATGTGCGCTTGTGTTTCGATAAATGATAGGATTTTTTGTTTAGTGTTCATTTTTTAGGCGTTTTTGGTATATCAAAAGAAATTATATCATGCGCATTATGAGTAACCATGCTATGGTTATATTGAGGCCGAAAGCGCCATTTTTTTGCGCCATGAATATGAAATCAGATCAGCCGAATTACTGGGTTCGTATATGGGTGATTGGAATAGTTTTATTGGCGTCGCTTTCTGTATTTTTTGTTTATAAGCTCGTTTTGGCTTGGCCAAAAGAGCGCTTAGAGCAAAAATTAGAAAAAGCCATAACGCAGGAGACGACGTGGTTTCTCAATAATCAAAAAGAGACCGGAGACTTTGTATATGAGCAAGTTGCTGCAACCGGTGAAGTAAATGATGCAAACAGTATTGTTCGACAGGCGGGTGCATCGTATGGCCTAGGGCAAGCGTATGGGTATAAAAAAGATCCTCAGGTTATGCGAGCTTTTGAAAAAAACTTAACCTACTTCCGCAGCCTTTCTGCGACAAAAAGCGCGACACAGGCCATGATTTCCCATGAAGGCGCGACGTATAGCAATACTACAGCGCTTGTTGTGTTGGGTCTCACTGAGTACATAGAAGCAGATAGTCGTAACAACACGACTGAGAACTTGGAGTATCTCGTTCGGCTTTCTAATTATCTAGAATCTACTCAGGCAACGTCTGGAGCATATATATATTCATACGAGCCCACCCCCACTGAGTCCGACTATAACAATGGAGAAACCATGTATGCGCTTATTCGCAGTTACCGGCTTACCCAAAAAGACTCGTATTTAACCTCTGTAAGGCGCATGGCAGATTATGCCATATCACACTATGGAACAAAAAAATTTAACTCTTCATTTTTTAGTTGGGGTATGGCTGGGTTTGCTTATTTATACGATGTTTCCCCAGACGAGAGGTATTGGAAGTTTCTTTTGGAAAGCGCAAAGACATACATGAGCATGCGAGGAAAATATTATGACGCATATATCCAAAAAAATGAAGGAGATCCAGTGCCACCTGCGGCTGCTGTATTTTTAGAGGGTATAGCTCATGTAGGGTGGATCGCCAAAGAGAAAGATCTGAAGGTGTACACAGAACTACATCAACATGTACGAAGTGTTCTCGATTATCTGCTAGTCTACGTATTAGGTGGTCCATATGGTAGATATAAATCTGAGTCCGCCTCCGCGAGTGGAGCGATGTGCGCCACGGTACAGTGTGAAACTACGCGCGTGGACTTTATGCAGCATCATATGTCTGCAATGACTCTCTATCTAAAGTTTATGAATAAGTGAAAACGAGAGATGGGTATATTTTCGATCGATATTTTATCACTTCCAAAGTTTGTCACCGATATACCCAAGGGCATCTATATTTGGATCATATAGCTCGATAAGATCTAGATCTGGGCGATTGGGAAGTAGGCGTGCTCCAAAGACTGATCCGCCGCTCACATATTGTTTTAGTTCGGTAAACGCCTTGGACTCAAGGTAAAAATCGAGATCTCCTATGTGAGGCTTATTGGAATCAGGCTTACGGATATAAAGGTAGGTATATGTCCTCGCTGGAATTGTTTCTTTGGCTGGGACAATGATTGGGTTATAAAGTTTGTAATATTTTCCGTATACATTTTTTGAAGGATCGGCAAGGATCTCTCTTATTTTTGTGAGACGTATATATTCCGCTTCATCATGACAGAATATACCTATGTTGCCTGCAACTGGCAAATAGGTATTGAGGATCTGCATACATAAGGCGTGACAGGCGAAGTGAATGTGTTCCAATGCAAGTCGAAGTTGTGCCTCATTTTGTATTGGGCGAGTGCCAAATGGTTCCATATAGGATTATGAATTGTTATCGATTTGTTCGCTTAATATTTTAAATAACTTCGTATTTTTCCAAAGACTGTTGTTATATAAAATTCCTTTTCCGTTTAACAGGTGGTTGAGGTAGTATTTTACTGGCGGGAATAGATTAGTATCTACCTCTAGATCATTTTTATTCATCCAATGGAGTGAGCCTTCTATGTTGTGTGCAAGATGTGTCGGCTTATTTGCTAAGTTTGCTAAAAAACCAAACACAATGTATTGTTCCTCTCTATCTAAATGATGATGGATAGCAGTAAATTTCAACCGCACTTCTTTGGGAGATAGGGAGATTCCCGTCTCCTCTTTGGTTTCGCGAAGGGCTGCTGAAAGCGGATCCTCTCCTTCGTCTATATGACCGCCGGGGAGTGTGAGCCACCCTGGGAATGCTTTTTTCGTCTCGCTTCTTTTGAGCATTAAGATGCTGTCTTGGTGTTGAATACATATATCTACTGTGAATATAGTTTTCGCTATTTCATGAAGGTGTTTTGGCGACTGGTTGTTTACGGCGTTATGGTGAGCTCCGTTCATACACACTATGGTAGCACAAGGAACATGCTCTCAAATACAGGTATGGAAATCTTGCTGTATACGCACGTTTAGCAAGTAGGTTACTTTCACTCTGAGTGATTGTTTATAGTTGGGCTTTTGTCTTTATTTTTGTTATGAAATAAAGTGTAACGCTAACGCATGGCCCTGATACATAATTGGTACAAGGATAACAGTGGTATCTACTGTGCCACCAGATTTCTTTTTCCATGTAACTTCAAGTGTCGCTCCTGCCCCATTTTCCATGGCGTTCTGATATGCGTCGACTAATTCTTGTTGACTCTTTTCCGCGATAAACGCATCAGGAAATGATCCATCTACGTTTACGCTTGCCCATTCGTCTGGGGAAGCGAAGCCGAGCATTTTGGCAAATTTACTGTTACACACTCTGGAGTCATCATCAAGAAATGCATACACACCTTGTGTCGATGATGCAAAAATTTCTTTTTGTTCCTCATAAAAGCTTTGGACTAAGTCCGCGTGATTGTCATGATGATTCATATGATTTCCTCCTATATTTATAGTAAGACATCTCACATGTTGCTGGCAAGGCGCAAGGGTGAGTTGTTTTGATATACTACTTATATGAGTTCTATTAAGAAAAATAAGTCGCACAAATCTAAAATAAACTTGTTGGATAAGTTATCTATTGTGCTTGGTGGATATGCCAAAACGCAACTTTCTTTGAGTGTTCTTGTAGCCATCGCAACATGGATGTTGCTATCATTTTTTCACGTGCGCTTTGCGCTTACACTAGCTGTATTTACTGGGGTGGTGTCTATAGTTCCAGTTTTTGGTTTACTACTGTCCGCTGTGATAGCAGCGAGTGTAGCGATGTTTGATGGTACTGACTATTTTTCAAATCTTCCTCGGATATTTGATGGACTCGTAATACTGATCTCCTATGGAGTGCTCAATATGTTGATAGACTACGTTTTGTCTCCGTTTCTTGTGGGGAAAATGATAAAAATAAATGCGCTAGTCTTGCTTTTTGTTGTTATTTTAGGAACTTCGATGTTTGGAGCGCTTGGGGCATTGTTTGCTGTACCAGCGTTGTTGGTAATCAAAACGGTGATAGAGCATTATAAGGAGCCTTAATAACACGGGTGCCAAGCGAGTTTTCTCTACGAGGATGGATGTGACTGCGAAGCTATATAGAGGCTAGTCACAATTTGGAACACCTATAAAACAGGGCCATTGGTCTATAGCCCAACCAACCCAGATATAGGCAATAAGCATCAAGCCAAGCAGTCGCAATACGATCATTATCGGGCTTTGTATGAATGATTTGCCTGACCGAATCGTTCGAATGATTGGGATAAGTATGAATAGAAAAAGGGCCTGTAATACCCAAGCAAAGGTAAACATAGCAAACGGAAAAGACTCATGGAATTTCCATCGATTGATAAGCTCAAAAATAATGATAGGGACAAGACAAATAAATCCTAAAAAAGTAGATAAAATAAAGGGGGATACTGCGTGCGGCTTTATCATGAATTATCCTGATTAGAGAACAAGTCCAGGTGATTTTTTTGCGATCTGAATTACCTTTTTTAACGCGTCTAAGTTCAAATCCTCAATTTTTTTAAATCGAATACAACTTTTGCCCACGCTAACTTTTCCCAGATCATTTTTGTTTTGTTCTGCTATATATCCATTTTTATTTACCGCACAAATATATACACTTACATAATTTTTTTGACTTGCTACTGCGATGGTAGGCCAGTCTAATAATTCTTTCTTTGAGCCTTTGTATTTGAAGCTGCCGTATCCTGGCATATTGTAGAGAAAGTTTGGTGTGAGACTCGGTGCGTTTGTTTTTATGAATTTATCTATAAATTCTATGATTTCTTTTCGATCTTTTGGGAGTGCTGCAAAATACTCTTTGCTCGACTTTGCCTTGACGGGTTTAAACATGTTCATGGGTAAATTATATCAGAGGGGATTAGATAATCCCAGAAAAAAGAAGTATGAGGATGACGGCAGTAATCGCTGCAAAAATACCCACTGTCTTTGTAAATAGACTCAATGCCTCTTTTTTCTTTCCGTTGATCAAAAGCTGAAGTGGTTGATAAAAAAACAGGTATGCCATGACTGCCACGGAAAGGGTGAGTACAGACAGCATCGTGATTGGCGCAAAGAATGTGTCTGGCTTGTTTCGTAGGGGTTGGGTGACCACAGTCATGATGGTGACTACCAATATGATATACGCTGATGCGCTTATGGCGTTTATGAAAGGATTTTTGGTCATAGGCTTACTGTATCATGTCGCTCTGCTTTTTTGGAACAAATTGTGTTTATGTTGTTTTTTATCTCTTAACCTCAACCTGAATCAGTATTATTCTCCTGCTTTTCGGATTGCTTCAAGATCAAGTTTTTTCATCGGCAAGAAGACTTTTGTTACTGCCTCTGTTTTTTGTGGGTCGCGCATCATTTCATCCAAAATTCTTGGGACGATTTGCCATGTGACGCCGAATTTGTCTGTGCACCATCCGCATTGCTCAGCTTCAGGGACTGCGGACAATTTTCCCCAGAAGAAATCAATTTCTTCTTGTGTTTCGCACTCCACAATATATGAAGTTGCGCCGTTAAGTTTGAATTGATCAACAGGACCACCATTGAGAGCCATGAAGCTTATTCCATCAAGCTCGTATTCAGCTGTCATAACAGATCCTTCAGGTCTTCCGGAAACTTCTTCACTTGCTTTAGGATTTTTTGTGATGTCTCCAATTTTTGCCTGATGATCACCAGGGGCTGAATTGAAAGTATCTATGTAGTAGTTTGCTGCCTCTTCTCCGTCATTGTTGGCAAACCAGATGCATGTAATTAGTTTACTCATTTTATTTATCAGGAGAAAATTCTATTATCCATTCAATACCGTATTTATCTCGAAACATACCCGCATATGAGCCCCACGGACTGTCTCCCATGGGTCCTTCTACAGCGCCTTCAGCCGAAAGGCCGGTAAATAATCTGTCCGCCTCTCCTTTGCTTTCCGCGGCTACCAAAATTTTACTTCTATTCTCATGCTCATTTACTTTTCCCAGAACCTCTGGCACGTCATTGGCTATCAGCATGGTACTGGTGCCAATAGGTAAAGCAATGTACATTATTTTATTTTCTTCTTTTTCTGGTATGGGGAATTGGTCGCTGGCGATATCTTTGAAACGCACAACTTTCGTAAACTCGCCGCCGAACACTGATTTATAAAATGTAAATGCCTCTTCTGCATTCCCATTGAAGTTAATCCAAGTATTTATTGTTGCCATACAATAATAATAGCAAATTAAAGTAAGTAGAGAAAGTGATTATATTTGGGTCCACCTAACGGAAAATATCGGAACTTATTTTAGAACCTTGATTCTATAGATCCACCAGTTTTTTGTCCAAGCTTCTGTTTTCCATCTAAAAAAGAAATGAATAGAAAGACTTAGGGCTAACATGACGAGAAGTCCCCGAACTACACTATTCCACCCACCATTTAAGAATAGAATGTATAGTATTAAAAAAATAATGAGATATTTCATGAGGCGGAACTTAGCGGTTTGAGCATGTAACGCAACATGCATCTCTCGTTTTAAAGTAGGGTACATCAACGAATTATACAATAATATTTGCTCCCAATATTGGAAGAAATTTGGAACTGTTTCCTATCTTCGCTGAAGATAGAAAACTATTTTTTCATCTCCAACAAATCCCACAAATTGCCATACAAGTCCTTGAATACAGCCACCGTCCCGTAGCCTGCTTCTTTTGGTTCACGCGCAAACTCAATACCGCTTTTGATCATTTGTTTGTAGTCACGCCAGAAATCATCTGTCTGAAGAAAGAATGTGACCCTACCCCCTGTTTGGTTGCCTATGAATTCCTCTTGTTCCTTGTTTGAAGGTCTTGCAAGTAAGAT
>CAZXHY010000043.1:0-7418 GCA_964639945.1 uncultured Gammaproteobacteria bacterium | reverse complement strand
TATATAAAATTATTTTTCTCTGTCTTTTTGTTCTTTTTTGCATTATTGGAGGCAAAAAACTATTACTATCGCTTAGAAAAACGGGTATATGTGATAAATGTAATATTGTACTCATTGTTATAGATCCACTCCGTGCTGACGAGCTATCTTGTTATGGGTATAAATTAGAAACCACCCCAAATTTATGTACCTTCGCCGATAAAAATATCCGATACACAAATACATTTAGCCAATCATCGTGGACGCTTCCAAGCGTTGTTTCACTATTTACATCTCAATTCCCATCCCAACACACCATGTTCTCACCGGATACAGATGTGTTAGCAGCTCAAACCACAACTCTCCCGATGGCACTACAAACTGCCGGATATCAAACTGTATTTATTGGGCCAGTAGCAGATCCGGCGCACCACATACCTCTCGACAAAGGACTAGGTCGTGGCTTTGACACTATACTGCCCTTCACATCATTTTCTGATGCATCGGAAAGCATACGGACGCTGATGAAACAAGATCAAAAAAAACCACTTTTTGTTTTCATCCATTCATTTGAACTGCGTAATAATTCCATAAAAACTGCTCCCTCCAAATTTCCGCTCGATCCTACATATCGATATGGATACATTGATCACTATCTAAATTCCGTAACTCTACAAACAAAAGATTCTGCTGCAAATATAGCCTCGTATCGCAGGATCTACGATGAAAGACTACGTCAAATTGATATACAGCTAGGAACCTTACTGCAGACTATCCAAACTATCAGTCCAAAAAATACCATTATCACCATCACGTCAGATCATGGCGAAGAATTTGGCGAGCATGGCCAGTCGACACATGGTGTAAATTTGTACCCCCCTACGACGCATATACCACTGATCATGTCTATCCCAAACACGCAAAATGCGATATCTAATATTCTCACCCAAAGTATAGACATCACCCCAACACTACTTTCACTCACTGGCATCCCACTTCCCCACTCCGTACATGGCCGCATTATTTATCCGTTTTGGAACAACGCAAACACAGTACTCATCAGTCAACTAGAACCCCAAAAGCGCCTTGTGGCGGTACGAACCACACTCTGGTCATATCATTTTGACCCCACATCTCCAAAGTCACAAAAAAGTGGGAAATTGTATAATCGAACAACTGACCCACGAGAATTAAACAATGTTGCATCCCAGTACCCCAAGGTTATAGAAACACTCCTTTCGGAATACGCAAAGAGGCTTACATTATGAAATTATCGACATCCACACGCTTAATACTGTTACTACTTGTGATTGGTTTTATATATGGAACGACAAAATCAACACTATTTACCAGTGTATTTAGAAAACAACTTTGTCCCAAGTGCAACGTGGTGATTATTTCTATAGATCCTGTGCGCGCAGATAATTTGCCATGTTTTGGCTATAGGAACACTACCACACCAAATCTTTGTCGTTTTGCAAATCGCAACATAATATTTACCAGCGCATATGCTCAGTCTTCATGGACACTCCCTAGTATCATGTCCATGATCACCTCACAATATCCATATCAACACGGCATGCTTATCCCCCATCAAAGCGTATTATCTCCCTCGGTAGTTACCCTTCCACAAGCACTAAAAAGCGCTGGCTACGTCACAAGTTATATCGGTGATACCGAAAACAGCCATCTTCCACTAGATAGAGGCTTGGGTCGTGGATTTGATTCAGTACATACCTATACTCATGACGAATCGCAGATTCCGAAAATTCTTGATACATTTACACCAAAGAAGCCATTTTTTCTGTTCATTCATAATTTTGACATGTCAGCTAGCTGGAATCGCGCGACAGATCCACCAAAACAGTTTACCTTTGACCCTACCTTTGTTCCACCCCTCATCTATGATTCACGCAATTTTATGTCGGTAACTTGGAAACATGCGATGCATTTTCTTGAACAAAAACTAAAATTATCTGACGAATATAAAAGAACACTTTTGTTGCTCAAAAATGCTAAGTCTACTCAAGAGGCATATACATATTTTAAACAGTTATCTCTCGATGATCAAAAAACTATTCAAGCTTTTTCACTTTTTGAATTTATAGACCTCAAAAACCCGCAACATGTTCGATTATTGAGAAATTTATATGATGAAAGACTCTCAACACTGGACAAATCTCTCACATCGATATTAGACACGTTTACAAAACCACCGTGGAGCGAGAATACAATCATCATCGTGGTATCAAATCACGGAGACGAGCTCGGTGAGCATGGGAAGATGAGTCATGGCACAAATTTGTTCGCAAGCACGACCCACATACCGCTAATTATGCGCATTCCAGATATGCTCCCAAAACGAATTAGCACACTCGTTTCGAATATCGATCTATATCCAACACTCATGGCTATTTTGGGGCTTACCCCTCCCCCAACGGTCAAAGGTGAAAACTTGCTACCACTCATCTTGGGTTCGACGAACCAACTAACTCGAAATTACTCTGTGGCACAATTAGCACCTGCGCCTTGGATTTCTACCATTCGAACCCCAACATGGAGTTATTATCAAGAAAACGACGGCGAGATACACACTGCCCTCTACGACCTTACACAAGACCCAGATGAGCAAACAAATAGTATAACCCGCAACGCTTCCACCGCAGAAATGCTAAAGTCTCTTTTGAACAAAATAAACTCACTACAATCTACATCATCGATTGATCTTACTCAGATACAACCATGAATATCCTAAAAAGGCGTACATTTCTTCCACATTTACTCATCTTCCTGATACTTCTCTTAGGTTTTTATTTAGTAGGAAGTCAAACCAAATTCTTATCATTTGTTAAAACTCCCCCGTGTAAAAACTGCAACGTAGTTGTTATTTCTCTTGATACGGTTCGGGCAAGCCAGCTCCCATGCTATGGGTATAAAAAAAATACAATGCCCAACCTTTGTCAGTTCGCTGATCGTGGCATTCTATTTGACAACGCCCATTCACAATCAAGTTGGACATTTCCCAGCGCCACATCCATGATGACAGGATTGTACCCTTCGGGTCATCGCGCGTACGACAACACCGTCGACACACTCCATCCCTCCATCACTACCCTACCCAAACTGTACAAAGATGCAGGTTATCACACAATTGCGATCATAAACTCTCAGGAACTCAATATCCCTTTTCCAAAAGAACTTACAAAACAATTCGATACGGTCGTATCAACAAAAGGTCTTCCTATAGACAAAGAGGTGCAAGAATGGATACGTACATATACCCAACATAAAAATCAAAAAAAACCAGTATTCGTGTATATCTACACAACATTTGTAGGCTACTACAGAAGCTTGGATTTTGGAAAAAAAACTAGATTCTCCCTTGATCCATATTTTATCCCTCCATCAGTCGCCTTTGAAAAAAATTTCACCCCGAGCGTGCGGCTAGCCGCTATCTCACTGATGCAACGCCTCCGCGACAATGAAACCGACCCGACCAAAAAGTCTCAATATGAACATTTCCTAACACAACTTTCTCCTCCATATTCCCTATCGCATGCCCAACAAATATTTGACCAACTAAGCGCCGATCAACAAATGTTTTTACATCAAGAACAAGCTGCAAAAATTATCTCATTAACCAATCCTGACCATATTCGTTATATAACAAATCTCTATGACGATACGCTCGCAAGACTCGACTCTGCTATTGATCCATTTTTGGATGTATTGTCGAATCCGACCAACAACACAGTTTCGCTTATATATTCTGATCATGGCGAAAACTTAGGTGAACATGGGTATTGGGGTCATGCAATGGAGCCGCATAGTACTCTGACGCACGTCCCACTTATGCTTCATATACCAAACATATCACCGCGTATCAGCGACAAAATTACACAAATTATCGATGTATTCCCAACCTTGCTCGCAATTTCTGATATCACCTTCTCCCATCAAATAGCAGGAAGGAATCTGTTGCCCATATTTGACCACGATTCAGCTGCATCCACAAACTTCAGCATCGCACAACTCAATTATGAAAACGATCTCTCTATTCGCACAAACGAATGGATGCTCCTTACGCATAAAGACGCCTATGGAAACGTTCGGGACAAGCTATACAACCTTCAGGAAGACCCACACGAAATACATGATGTTTACAGCAAATATCCTGATATTGTTCAGCGCCTGAAAAAACAGTACACACAGGCTATATATCCCAATACTCACTCATCATTGCGTTGACACGGGCAATGTTACAATCACATCTGCTGCAGCGCTTGCTATCATCTGAGATCCCAACGCAGTAGTATGTCCAAATATACCCGCAAAATTATCCACAAACACATCTGTATACGGCATCTGTGTCAGCGCCTTTTCAAAGTTTTCTTCATTACCCACAAATACAGTATTTTTTTGACCAGCGAGCAATTGATGCAACTGAGTTATTGGTTGAAGCGGATACTGCACAGCCACATGACGAATCCCCAGAGAAGCAAGTAGCGACGCCAACTCGTTGTACGATGTTGCGGTATCGATATTTGACGCGTTTATAGGCACGTCTAATGACTCACGTATCTGATGATAAAATTCTTCTCCCAATCCTAATCGTTTTTCTAAAATCACTTGTGCAGATGCACGCAGTGATTTCATGAGATTCATGATGTCATCTAAACCCAGTATCATCCGCTGCTTTGTCTCAATGTCCAGTTTCGGATTTCTAGATATACACAGACGAATATACGGCTCTAATTGTATCGCGCGACGAGACCAGCTCAATACACTTGGCCAATCACTTCGTGTAGCATAATGGTCTACGATTACCTCGAGTGCACGATAAGAAAACGGATGCAAACGCAGGTAATCTATCAATACTCCTGCTGCGTTTTTATCCTCGCTAGAATTTAAAAATTGCCCTACATATCGGTCTGGATATAATGATGTAATAATTCTTTCGTATCGTGGCAGATACTCATTTTCCCACGCCTGATCACCAGTCGGATCTTCGCCACATTGCATAGCGCGTTGTATAAATATACGATCGCTACCACTATTGATCATTCGCCAAAGTATGGAAAAAAGTTTTACCGTCCGCAGCGAGCTACCTGCTGTAAAAATTTGTTCTCGTAGAGAATCTTTTTTTACGGGAAATGAAAGATATTTCGAGTCATTTACACCCATCATGGTAACGACAATATGAGGACGCAGGGCTAACACTTGTGTACGCAATCGCGCAACGATAGCACTCGAGTTGGACCCAGCCACACCATAGTTGAAGACGCGGTACACACGCTTCCCTATTCGACGATTCAACTCAAGCTCAAGATATTCTGGCCATGCAAGACCGTTCAATTGAGCAGTCGTCGACTCCCCCAACGCAACCACGCGAATCACTCCATCTTCGTCCAACTCCTGTCCACTAGAAATCTTATTTTTTGGCACAATAATGCTTCCAACCACAAACAACGACAATTCTATAAAAACAAATGCGCCAAATATACCCAAAAAAATCCACGTGCCAGCTCTCCAAAAGCGTGAATACCGACCACGCCCACCAAATAAAACGTTAGGGATAATTTTGTAGGTATTTCTTCTCATAATGCTTCTTTTTGGGCGATGCGCAAAACCATAGAAACAAGAGATTCAGCTATTATTTTTGAGCCCAATGCAGTCGTATGCCCAAACACACCGGTAAAATGATCCACAAATATTTCATCATAACTATGCGTCTGTAATGCTTTTTGAAAATTTTCTTCATTACTTACATACACAATGTCATCAATTGCTCCAAGTGTTTTTTGAAGCTCTCCCAGCGAGAGCATGGGGTATTGCATGGCAATATGTACAATATTTTTTTCATATAATCGTCTGGCAATAGCAGGATAATACGTACCAGTATCCGATGGTTGTGTTCGAAACAAGCTTCCAAATTGCTTGTACCAAGATGCATCGATGCCTCTTGTTTGAGTTTGCGCATGTTGTGCAATTTTTTCCATCGTTCCGATGTAATGCATCATCGTATTTATGTGCCTCGTAAGCTCGTGAAGTCGATCTTCTTCCTTTGTTGTTGATTGCATGACACATAATCGAATAAATGGATCCATAAGTTGCGCCGTATCAATCCATTCCAATACATCCGTCCAGCGATTGTTTCGCGCATAATAATCCACAATCAGCTCATACCCGTGAAATGAAAAAGGATATGTAGATATATACGTCAATAAACGTGATTCACGAGTCTCATTGCCTTCCGTGTCTAATCTTTGAAATGCTGTCTCTCCCATGGACGCATCGGTACAATGTATCGCACGCTGCAACAGCTCCTTTGATTGTCTACCCAGCAACTGACGCTTCAATATCGAAATAAATCGGTACACACGACTTTGAACTATGGCATCGCGTACAATTTCGTATTTCGTTGACGCAAATATGTCTGCATCAGGATAAGAAACGTCATTTATCCCCAACATAGATATGACCATGTGTGGATTATAGAGAGAAATATAGTCGTCGATCCGTGCTGACACTTCCTTTGTGGTAGTTCCCGAAACACCTGCGTTTATTACACGAAATTTTTCAGTTCCTGCGTGTTGATTTAACAGTTGTTCTAAATACTCTGGCCACGCGGGGCCACGTAACGTCGCGGTAGTGGATTCACCTAGTGCGAGAATTCTATACTTCGGCGTATCTGCAGGGGTAAGGGCAATCAAACCTTCCTGTGTTTTTTGATACGCGAAAATAGTGAAAACGACTTCTAGCAATCCAAGTGTAAGCATGCATCCGAACATAATCAACACAGATCTACCAATCCATAAACGAAACGTTTTTCCCGCCAAATGCTTCATATATTTGTAGTATACCAATGACCATGCAATGGTACACCGTAACCCATCACACTCTCCCCTTGACACTTATCCCTGTTGAAGGAGTATATTAGAATTGATTTGTACGATATAAGACAATGAAAAAAAAGAGCGGATCAAATAGTGGATTTATTGGTTTATTGGTACTCTTGATAGCTGTTGCGGGTATCGGAGCTTTTGTTGTGGTAAAAACTGGAGTACTGCAAGTTCAAGTAACTCCATCCATCTCCCTTCCCCAAAAACCATCAGGCCAGACTAACTCAGCGCCAATCCCCACACCAACCTCAACATATTTGAAGTCTGGTAAAGAATCTTACGTGTATTCTTGGGGAGAAGGCACTACAGTACCAAAAATGAATTATGTCGACATAGATCCACATGATCCCAAAAAGGGACAAAAACAAACAGTAAACGCAAAATTCACACACACCTCCCCCATTTCGCAAGTTTCTCTTCAACTATTTTCTGACAATACATCAGAAACATTTCCTATGAAGAGAAATGAAGGCACTGATACAAATGGAACATGGACTGGAACGTGGACAATAAACGATACAGTACTCTATCGATATG
>CAZXHY010000042.1:0-8066 GCA_964639945.1 uncultured Gammaproteobacteria bacterium | reverse complement strand
GAAATTATTGAAGCGGGCCGTGAGGCCGATAAACTATTGCCGCCCGATGCCAAAGTGATAGCACCGTACAATGGAGATACTACATTTCTCTACTACACCAAGCGTCAAGGATGGCCGCTGGGCTTTGATATAGAAGATAAGATAAAAAAAGGTGCTACAACGTATGTGACTGTATCTCCGACTGATAATGATTGGGAGACAAAGACACTGGCTGAGCAATACACAGTGATAGTTCGCAATGATAAATATGCGATTATCGATCTCACCAAACCTAAAAAACCATGAAGATTTTGTTTGTATCTGCAGTGTTGCCATATCCGTTGCAGTCTGGGGGGCAGATACGGATGTACAATCTTTTGTCACGTTTGGCAAAACATCACGAAATTACACTCGTTTCTTTTATACGCAATGAAGATGAGCGACAATATCTCCCTGCGTTGAATTTCTGCAAAGAAGTGCATTTGATTCTCCGTGGGAAAGCGTGGCAACCCAAGTATCTCCTGTCTACTATTTTTGGAAAATTTTCGTTCCTTTTGACCACATACAAAAATCCGCTTATGCGACAAAAGATTCGTGATCTTCTGGTGCAAACAGAATTTGATGCAGTACATATCGAGCCATTTTATGTGTGGCCGTCACTCCCTACGCTTCCCATGCCACTGATCATTTCGGAACATAATATAGAGCACGAAGTGTATGGCCAATATGTAAAGCGATTTTCACTGGCATTTTTGCGACCATTTCTTTGGATAGATGTTATAAAGCTCGCCTATTGGGAAGGCTATATATGGCGTAAAGCAAAGGCGATTACTGCAGTATCGATAGATGACGCTACACAAATAGAAAAAATAATACAAACAAAAATTTCTGTAGTGCCAAATGGGGTAGATAGTGGTCATTTTGTGTATAGAACAAAACATCTAGAACACAAAGCGCCACACCTTTTGTTTGTAGGGGATTTTCGTTGGTTCCCAAACACTGATGCGCTCCACGTATTACTCGATGATATTTGGCCTTTGGTGCAAAAAGCATATATTGGTGCGGAGCTACGCATCGTAGGGAGACACTTGAGTAGTCGATTGAAAAATCAGATTACACGAGTAGGCGGGCAGGTGGCGGAAAACGTTTCTGATATAAGTGTAGAATATCGAAATGCTGACATACTGGTCGCACCACACGGCATATCGGGAGGAACAAAGTTTAAAATGTTAGAAGCCATGAGTAGTGGGTTACCCATTGTTACCACATCTGCGGGTGCCGCTGGATTAGACCTTGTGCCAAATAAGCATTATTTACTTGCAGAGTCTGTTTCTGATTTTGTGAAACACATAGACATACTTTGGGAAAACAAAACGCGTAACACGCAGATTGCTCGTGCAGCCAGAGCGCATGTAGAGAAAAACTTTACTTGGGACGCTATCGCAAAAAAACTCGATACGGTTTGGAAAAATATATGAAAACAATAGATTTATCGGTCGTTATATTAAATTACAACACCATTGAGTTAACCCGTACATGCCTCGCCACAGTTTTTGCTTCAAAGTTAGGCAAATATACGATGGAAGTTTTGGTTTGTGACAACGGCTCGGCAGACGGAAGTGTCGAGATGATCAAACGCGAGTTTCCGAAAGCGCAATTAATCGAAAACAAAAAAAATCTAGGATTTGCCGCAGGAAATAATCCCGGAATCAAACAGAGTCGGGGGAGATATGTGTTGCTTCTCAATACCGACACAGAAGTTCCCAAAGAAACGTTTGCTACCATGCTTGCGTTTATGGATGATCACCTAGACGTCGGAGCATCGACGTGTAAAGTATTGTTGCCAAATGGTTCGATAGATCCAGCTTGTCACCGCGGCTTTCCGACTCCTTGGGCATCGATAACATACATGCTGAAATTAGAAAAACTGTTCCCGAAGTCAAAATTATTTGGGCAATATCACCAAGGGTACAAAGATCTTTCTACGATTCATGAAGTTGATTGTATCGTGGGCGCTTTTTTTCTCATCCGCAAGTCTGTGATTGCGCGTATAGGTCCTATGGACGAGGACTATTTTATGTACGGTGAAGATATAGATTGGGCATATAAGATTCGCAAAGAAGGCTGGCCGATAGTCTATAATCCGACATGCACAATTTTGCATAAGAAAAAACAAAGCGGTCGTGCAAATCCATTACAGAAAAGACGAGTCACCACCGAGATATATTTTCATACATATAATTGGTTGTTTTATAAAAAACATTATGCCCAAAAATATGGCGTTGTGCTCAATGTGATAGTAAATGTATTTTATGCCACGCGAATATTTATGTTGAAGCGAGTTGGAATATAACGTATGAATATTGGTATAGACGCTCGATTGATTGCAGAAACAGGGGTAGGCAGATATATACGTAACCTTATCGAACAATTAGGAAAACTCGATACGGAGAATACGTATGTAATTTTTTTGCGAAGAAAGAGTTTTGACTCTTTTGTGCTTCCAAATAGCCGGTGGCGCAAGCAGCTTGCAGAAGTCGCGTGGCACACAGTGAGTGAACAGTTTGTTATGCCAAAGTTGTTTGGCGATGCGAAACTTGATCTCGTCCACATACCGTATCATAACCCTCCTATTTTTTATCTCGGTCGCATGGTGATTACCATACACGATCTGACGATTTTACATTTCAACACGGGCAAAGCAACGACCTTGCCACCATTTATATATGCACTCAAGCGTTTGGGGTATTGGGTAGAGCTGGCAGTAGGGTTGCGACGAGCACACGCTGTGATCTCTGTGTCAGAGACGACCAAAGAAGAAATCATAACGCATTTCGCAGTCCCTGCGTCCAAGATACATGTGACGTATGAAGGAGTCGATGCGAAACTGATGCACGATAAAACAAACACTAAATCTCTCGCCCCCCTACGAAATGGGAAATATTTTTTGTATGTAGGAAATGCCTATCCTCACAAAAATTTGAATATGCTTATCGCTGGGTTTGCCAAATATCGCGGTCCATGTAAATTAGTTTTGGTTGGAGCTGAGGATTATTTTTATCGTCGGCTAAAATTGCTTGTGGAAAGTCTTGGGTTATCAAATCGAGTAGAGTTTTTTGGCAGTGCAAATGACGACGAGCTCCACTCGCTCTATCGCACGGCAGAGGCTTTGGTGTTTCCATCGCTTATGGAGGGATTTGGCCTTCCTGCCCTTGAGGCGTTGGCATTGGGCAGTCGCGTGTTGTGTTCGGATATTCCAATTTTTCATGAAATCCTAAAAGAAAATGCCACATATATGGATTCGACAGATCCAGACGAGATAGCCAAATCGCTTACTGTGATATCTGCCAAAAAAACAAAATCGATCCATAGCGATCAATTTGCGAAGTATAGTTGGGAATATATGGCAAGAGAGACCAAAAAGATTTATGAGAGTAGCACTCGTTTATGATCGTGTCACCAAGTGGGGAGGAGCAGAGCGAGTGCTTATGGCATTGCATCGCTTGTGGCCTGATGCACCACTCTACACCGCGGTCTACGATAAGAAACGCGCACAGTGGGCAGATGAGTTTAAGGTAATCCCGAGTTTCTTGCAGTATATTCCGCTGGCCAATCGTTTGCATGAGTTCCTTCCATGGATTACCCCAATGGCATTTGAGTCTTTTTCGTTTGATGATTTTGATGTGGTTATTTCCATAACCAGCGCTGAAGCCAAAAGTATAATTACTAAACCACAAGTTGCACATATCTGTTACTGCCTCACTCCAACCCGATACTTATGGAGTGGGTATGATCTGTATCGCAAAGCTGCAGGACTAGGGTGGCTCAGCGGACTCGCCAGCTTTTGGCTTACACGGTTTGCGCCGACACTGCGAATATGGGATCGAGTAGCAGCAGCTCGCCCCGATGTGTATGCTGCCATATCCCACCGTGTGGGCGCGCGAATACAAAAATACTACGACAGAGATGTGGCGGAGGTGATCTATCCACCGGTTCAGACAGGTCTTTTTTCGAAACAAATACAAAAGAGTTCAAACAAAAGCGGAGAATATTTTCTCACCGTGTCGAGGCTAGTGGGATATAAACGTGTCGACGTATTGATACGCGCTTTTAATGAAACTGGCCAGAAACTTATCATCGTGGGAAACGGTCATCAAAAAAAATATTTACAAAGTATTGCAGGCTCTTCTATAGAGTTTGTTGATCGTCATTTGACAGATTTAGAACTAGTCCGATATCATCAAGAAAGCCGTGCGTTCGTGTATGCAGCAGATGAAGACTTTGGAATTGCGGCAGTAGAGGCGCAGGCAAGCGGTAAACCAGTGATCGCCTATCGCGAAAGTGCGGTCGCAGAAAGCACACTGGATGGTAAAACTGGTATACTCTATAATTCGCAAACGCCAGAAGCACTTATCGATGCACTGAAAATGTTTGAGACGTGGACTTACGATCCGAAGCAGTGTAAAAAAAATGCGGAACGGTTTGATATAAAAATTTTCGAAAAACGTATACTGCAGCTTGTGCAGCAAACGCTTAAAGCAAAACACATATGAAAGCAATAATTTTTGCTGGGGGAGTAGGGACGAGACTTTGGCCACTATCACGTAGAAAATCTCCAAAACAATTCGAAAAAATTATCGGTGATTCATCCACATTGCAACTTGCTGCAAATCGCCTGCAACCAGATTTCGCATGGGAAAATGTGTATGTGTCAACGGGGGCACCGTACGTGTCTATCGTACGAGACCAGCTTTCAAAGGTAGATCCCACTCATGTCATAGGTGAGCCACAGGTGCGAGATGTAGGTCCTGCGGTGGGCCTTATGACCGCGCTTCTTGCCAAAGAATCTCCCACGGAACCTATGGTTATTCTCTGGAGTGATCATCAGGTGAAGAAGGAAGAGCTTTTTCGATCGATCCTCAAGGCTGCTGGAGATGTGGTAAAAAGCGATCCAAACAAAATAGTTTTCGTGTCACAAAAGCCTCGATTTGCTAGTGAAAATTTGGGCTGGATATCGTATGGCGATGTCGCAAAGACCCAAGGTAAAGTCGCGTTCCATACATTTGTCGATTTCCAGTATCGTCCAGATAAAGCCACTGCTCAAACCTATTTTGAGAGCGGACATCACGCATGGAACTTGGGATACTTTGTCACAACCCCAGCATTTTTATGGAAACAGTTTGAGACATTTGCTCCTAATCTGACGGTAGGATTATCTAAAATCGCTGCGGCATGGAAAACGCCAGACTTCGAAAAAGTATTGGGAGAAATATATCCGACACTGGAGAAAATAAGCTTTGACAATGCGATTTTAGAGAAGTTAGATCCGGCTGACGCACTGGTTGTTTCAGAAAATATAGAATGGAGCGATATAGGCGCGTGGGAAGCACTCAAAGAATCTCTTGAGGAAAGTGAAAAAAACAATGTGACCCAAGGAAAGGTTATGTTAACTGATGTGTCGGATAGTCTGGTTTATAACTACACAGATCAGCTTGTAGTAGGTATAGATGTAGACGAATTACTCGTAGTTAACACCGGCGACGTGTTATTGGTGTGTAAAAAAACATCGGTGCCAAAAATTAAAAAGTTTGTGGAATCTATTCAAGGAACTGATTTAGATCATTTGACCTGATACAACGTTATTATGCAATACAATGTTTTGAAACGGGTCATAGACATCGTTGGTAGTGTATTTCTTTCACTTTTGTTTCTTCCAATTTGCATAGTTGTCGCTATCATGATCCGTTTGGACACGCGAGGCCCTGTGTTTGCTGATACTCCAGAACGAGTTGGAAAAGACGGGAAGCCATTTAAGTTGTTTAAATTTCGGTCCATGATTGTTAACGCGCACGAGAAACTGCGAAATGACCCTACGTTGCGATCTCTGTATGCGGAATACAAACGAAATAGTTATAAATTATTGGAGGACCCTCGCGTTACTCGCGTGGGAAAGTTTATTCGAAAACATTCGCTAGATGAAATTCCTCAGTTTCTGAATGTGTTGCGAGGGGACATGAGTTTGGTGGGGCCTCGGCCATATTATCCTGATGAGCTTATGGATCAACAGCGCAAATACCCACACACGAGGGAGCTTGTAAAAGTTGTGTTGTCGTCTCGCCCCGGAATCACCGGATTTTGGCAGGTGTCAGGAAGAAGCGAGGTGAATTTTGATAAGCGGATAAAACTGGATGCAGATTATGTGAAAAATAAATCACTACTTTTGGATATAAAAATTCTTCTCAAAAGCCCATGGGCTATGATATCTGGCAAAGGCGCGGTATAATAATTTTTTGTTTGTCTGATTGACAAATATCTCATATTTCGAAACAATAAAGACTATGGTCGATGAATTAAAAAAAATAACTGTAGACACACTGCCTGAACAAACACCCATGCAGAAGAAAAAGAAATTTCCAGTAAAGATGGTTTTGATCCCACTTGGGATTATCGTGGCGTTGGTAGCCATCGTTGGTGTCATGCTTTTACCGCTTCGAGGGGTTATCTCCAAAGGTCGTGATGTGGCAGCAGTCGGAAAAGAAACCGCGACAGCACTTAAAAACCAAGATTTGGCAAAAACCAAAGAAGGACTGGCAAAAACTCGAGTGAAGTTTACAGAGCTTTCGCG
The DNA here is from genome assembly GCA_964639945.1 of uncultured Gammaproteobacteria bacterium. Lineage (GTDB taxonomy): Bacteria > Patescibacteriota > Microgenomatia > UBA10105 > UBA927 > UBA927. Next base: position 1,462 of record CAZXHY010000042.1, on the reverse strand, counting down.
CGAATATGGGAAAGTCACTCCATTGAAATTTGTACCAATACTTGGTGCGTATATAAATGATGGAACACATGGGATAAACGCGGGGTTTGCAGCGCTTGATGCGGCAGATCGAGCGATTGAAGCACTTGAGCCAAATGCAGATTTACTAGGATTTACGGGTGGAAGCAAATTTGTCATGGGAAGCGCCGATGAGCGAATTCAAGTGGCGGTAAAGACTATGACTGCGCTTACTCCGAAGATAAACGAGATGTCCAAGTCAGTGGACACCATGCGAAAAGAGTTGGACCAGATAGATCCAAATAGATATCCTACTCGTATAGGAAAAACGGTGGTTCGAGAACGACTTGCTTCCATGATAGAGCTTATTGAAAATGCAGCAAATTTGTTTGTAAATGCACAGCCACTTCTGATCAACTTACCACATATCTTGGGCGAGCCCGACAGTAAACGATATCTCGTGTTGTTCCAAAACGATAAAGAACTACGCTCCACAGGTGGATTTATCTCTGCTTATGCGCAGTTTAGATTTGATAAAGGAAAGATGATTTTGGAAAAAGCAGATGACATCTATGCACTCGATGCATCGATCAGCAAAAAGTTCCCAGCACCTCGTGAGATTCTCACCTTCCACAAAGATGTGTTTACGTTGCATATCCGCGACAGTAACCTAAGTCCAGACTACAAAGAATCCATGCAGATGTTTGAAGAGATGTACAACTTCGCAGGAAGCAAAGAAAAGATAGATGGTATTATAGCTGTCGATACACACGTGTTGGTAGAGGCGCTCAAAATATTGGGTCCAGAGACCATCTCGGGGCGTGTGTTTTCTGCAGACATAGACAAACGCTGTGACTGCCCTCGCGCAGTCTATGAACTCGAAGATTATTCTACTCGCCCAGTGAACTATGTACGTACAGCGCGAAAAGATATCATCGGCGTGTTGCTTCAGCAGATATTACAAAAAGCATTGGGTGTGTCTCCATCTCAATACTGGGGGAGACTATTTCAAATGTTGCTTACCGAAATCGGACAGAAGCATGTACTGACTTACTTCCATGATAGCGAAACACAAAAGGCAGCAGAAAGCTTCAACATGGCAGGACGTATCGTGACTGGTACGGAATCTGCGACCTTGTTTAAATACAAAGAAAACCAAGGCTGGGACTATGTCCACCTCAACAACAGCAACATGGCTGGAGCCAAATCCAACATGTTCGTGAAAGAAAAAGTGACGAAAGATGTGACGGTAAATGGTGATGGCACCATAACCACAAAACTTACGGTAGATTACAAAAATCCATATCAGGGTAGTGACTGCGGACTCGAGAGTGGCGGGCTATGTTTGAATGCTCCACTTCGAAACTGGGTGCGTGTGTATGCGCCAGCGGGCAGTAAGCTCGTGGAAAGCAAAGGGTCACAATCAACCAAAGATAATAAACCTGCGACTATGATGACATACGAT
>CAZXHY010000041.1:0-9084 GCA_964639945.1 uncultured Gammaproteobacteria bacterium | reverse complement strand
ATAGTATCATGGCGGGTATTGATATCAATGCAGCGGAAGTATTGCTTGCCGACAGACTTAACCAAAAAGGGGAAAGTATTGATTTGCTGCTGACTCATCATCCAGAAGGTGAGTCACTGGCTTCACTTCATGAAGTTATGGATATGCAAGCAGATATTTGGGCCAAATACGGCGTGCCGATAAATATCGCAGAGGGCGTCATGCGCGATCGCATCGGAGAAGTACAACGACGGTTTAGTCCTATAAACCATGCGGAAGCAGTAGATACGGCAAGACTTTTGGGATTTGCATTTATGGGAACCCACACGATTACTGACAATCTCGTACACGCCTTTATGGAGAAGCTTTTTGACAAGGAAAAGCCAGAAACAGTCGGCGAAGTGATGGATGTGTTAAATCGAGAACAAGAATACAAAGAAGCAACCAAGGGTAAGGCGGGCCCGATGATATTTGCCGGAAGTCCAAATAATCGTGCAGGAAAAATTGCACCTATAGAATTTACTGGAGGCACTGAGCCGTCACCGATTGTATATGAGAAGCTAGCACAAGCGGGTGTGGGCACGGTCATTGGTATGCATGCAGGCGAAGAACATAGAAAAGAAGCGCTCAAATATCATATTAATTTAGTCATCGCCGGTCACATGAGCTCTGACAGTCTCGGTATGAATTTGTTGCTAGATGTTATCGAGTCCAAGGGGATAAAAATCACTCCATGTTCCGGACTTATCCGCGTGAATCGTTTGAAAAAATAATTGCTTCGAGAAGATCGTACTTACTGTAACAAGAAGAGAAAAAAACCTACGGTGATGATTTGTGTCACGAGTCCCAGAGGTAACTGCGCTTTTGCGTGGAACATATTGGGAAATTTATAAAAGGCATAGCAGATTTTTTCAAACACACCGGCATGCTTACTTGGGAAGTTTTTGTTCTTATGAGCAAAGAGTATGTACCACGGAGTTTCTAGCCAGTCTGGAAGTTCTGCAGCCATTACCGTGATCGCCCAGTGCCAGAATGGTAACCTATACCCAAACATAGCGTATGAAAGTCCAATGCCAAAAGATGTCTCTAGTATCGCTAACATTCCTGTATGTGACTTGGATCTGTTTCTCCAGTTGGTACCAAAATCCCAATGAGGGATACTGTCCATAACAAAGTGTGAAATAAGTGCAAATCCTGCGGCTGCTGCTGGATTGTGAACATGTGCAGCTATTGCTCCAGCGACGAGTGCGTGTGCGGTCGATGTCATATCTATATTGTATGATAAGATAGTGCTGAGCGCAAAATCTCACCCTCGTTATGTTATGCAAATAAAAGATAAAATGACTCCTATTCGTACTGTATTGTCGAATAAAGCGTTTCTACGGCTTTGGCTCGAACAGGTTACTTCTCAGCTTTCTATCAATATGCTTGTGTTTTCGTTGGCGTTGGTGATGTATCAGAACACGAGTAGCAATGCCGCGGTTTCTGGCTTGTTTCTAGCATATGGATTTCCAGCACTCTTTTTTGGCATGATGGCAGGCGCCGTAGTTGATAGGCTGGATCGAAGAATTGTGTTAATTGTGAGCAATTTATTGCGAGCACTTATGGTGATGATATTGCTTCTAGGTTCTCGCCATATAGGGGTTGTGTATCTGATCGTGTTTATCAACGCGGTTATTACGCAATTTACGGCTCCCGCAGAGGGTCCGACTATACCCCAATTGGTGCCGAAATCTCAACTTATATCAGCAAATAGTCTATTTTCGTTTACGTTTTATAGCAGCACCGCGCTTGGGTTTATTACTGCAGGACCATTGCTGCGTGTGTTTGGCCCAGATGGATCATTGTTGGTTATCAGTATATTGTTTCTGCTAGCCGCTTTTTTTGTGAGTGGCATACCCCCACAAGGGGAAGGTATTAGTACGTTTCGTAAAATTTTTCGTTATAATATTTTTTATATAGTGCAACGGGTGTTGACGGATCTGGCACAAGGTGTGCGGTATGTCGTAAATTCACCAGTTCTGCTTGATGCACTGTTATTACTTACTGGCACGCAAATTACCATGATGATACTGGGAACCTTGGGTCCGGGGTTTGCTGATAAAATATTACAAATTGATGTACGAGATGCTTCTATGCTTGTCGTAGGACCGGCGATATTCGGCGTGCTTTTGGGCGCGTTATGGATGGGAAATTTTGGGTACAAATACAAGCCCAACGTATTGATTACGATAGGCATACTCACGGCTGGCGCGGATCTTATGCTTGTGTCAGCTCTTGTGTCCACGACCAATGTATTTTGGTTTACCTCTATTCCGCGAGTGATTGTTTTGATCGTATCCTTTCTTTTATTTTTTATTTTGGGGGCGGCAAATAGTCTGCTGGATGTACCAGCAAATAGCACGCTTCAGAAGGAAGCGGATGGTGAATTGCGAGGCAGGGTATACGGGATTTTATCTGCAGTTGTGGGAGGTATCGGCATTTTGCCGGTCGTAATAGGTGGCATTTTAGCGGATGTTATTGGGGTAGGAAAAGTGATTTTTGCACTCGGGCTCATTATTGGATTATTTGGAATTCATCGCCTTCGATATGTCCCGCTAAATAGGGTACAATAGTCCATAGCATATGTTTCCGATTCTTTTTACTATTGGCACAGTTTCGTTGTATAGCACCAGCGTTACCATCGTACTTGCTTGGCTTGTGTTTTCATTTCTTTTTTGGCGAGGACTGCGTGCGGGAGGCGCCACTGAAGATCATATTTTTGATCTAACGTTTTATGCAACTATTGTTGCATTTATCGCAGCTCGTGCGGGATACATAGTTACGCATTGGGATACGTTTGTAGGAAAGAGCAGTTTGCTCATGCTAGCCCTTTGGGTGGCCCCAGGACTTTCATGGCTCAGTGGGTTAGTAGGGGGACTAGCCACCCTCGTATTTTTGAGTCGTCAGCAAAAAATTCGATTAGGACATGTACTAGATACATTACCAGTGGCATTGGGATTTCCTATCATTATAGGCAAGCTGGGATCGTTGCTTGATGGAACAGAAATTGGTAAGCAAACAGCGCTTATTTGGGGAGTGAATTTGTCGGGCCACGCGGGATTACGTCATCCAGTACAGCTCTATGAAATGATCGCCATGGGAGTAATTGGTATCTGTATGCTGAGAATAGCACGGCGTGCGGTACACCAAAAATGGGCATATGGTATCGTCGGTGTGTGGTTTACATTGCTGTATAGCGTGGTCATGTTTGCGCTTGAGTTTTTTAAAGATAGTCGTGTATACTGGGGTAACATTACCGCCAATCAATGGATGTTGATTGGCATTTTTGCTGAAAGCGTCGGGGTGCTGTATGTACGGGGCGGAGGGAGGGAGCGAATCCGTCCTTTATTCCGTTCTATGCATACAAAGCTCGGGCAGATAGGAAAAAATATTTATGAAAAACTTTCCCGCAGATCTTCTAGCAGAGATCAGAAGTCATCTTGACGAAGAGCGTAAAGGCATAGTAGCTCGAATCGCGACATTGTCTGGACAAGATCCATTCACGGATCCAGAACGTGCGCATGACAACGCAGCCAGCGATACAGAGGCAAATGAAGAATCGAATCATGATCGTATGGCAGCGCTGGTTTCCGAGCTTACCACACAGCTTGAACATATCGATCTCGCACTTTCGCGCATTGTAGCTGGTTCGTATGGATTTTGTACCGTATGTGACACCATGATTGACACAGATAGACTTGCAGTACTTCCTACCGCTACACTCTGTTTGACTCATGAGAAAGAGCTGCAAGCGTCTAAGCGTGGATAAGAAATGATAGATTTGCCCATACTTTTTGAAGACGAATTTCTATTGGTTATAAACAAGCCTTCTGGGGTCGTCGTCAACCGCGCGGAGTCAGTGCAAGTGCCGACAGTGCAAGAGTGGGCTGAAAGCTATCTCCATATTCCACAAGCTCCGAAACGAATTACCCAAGCAACTGAGCAGGATCCTTCAGTATTTTTTGACCGCGCTGGAATCGTACATCGTATAGACAAAGAAACTTCAGGATGTTTGGTACTCGCCAAAAATCCCGAAGTATTTTTGGCCATACAAGCACAATTTAAAGAACGGACCATAAAGAAAACTTATTTGGCGTTGGCACACGGAGTGATTGCTCCAGAAGTTGGAGAGATAGTGGCGCCTGTCGGGCGATTGCCTTGGAATCGTGAGCGATTTGGCATAGTACCTGGAGGAAAAGATTCAGTCACCAAATATAAGTGCATGCAGGTTATAGAACATCAAACAGGGAAGCATGTAGAAAAAATTAGTTTGGTGGAGCTGTATCCAGAAACGGGTCGTACGCATCAGATTCGTGTGCATCTCAAATATATCAACCATCCAATTATTGGAGATTTTCAGTATGCTGGGAGAAAAACATCCAGAGCAGATCGTGTATGGGCGCCTAGAGTTATGCTTCATGCATGGAAAATCGATTTGTTGCATCCAGTCAGCTTGAAACGACTTGCAATTGAAGCTCCGATACCAGATGATATGAATGGGATTGTACAAAATAAATAATTTTTTCTCATCTATCAGACAGTGAATTCCAGCGTCTCACTTATTAGTACATTTATGTTACTGCTTGCCGCTGCCATTGGCGGAGGCGCAATCGCAGTCAGGCTTCGGCTTCCATCTATAGTGGGGTATATAGCAGGTGGTGTGTTGGTAGGGAATATATTTGGGGGTATTATCGATCATCATTTGGTTGAAATGATATCGGAAAGCGGGGTAATACTCTTGCTATTTACACTTGGCGTTGAGTTTTCTTTTCATAAATTGCGAAAAATATTAGCAATTGTTTCGTGGCCAGCCATGGCACAGATTATTATAACGATAGGGATTATATTGCTATTGCTTGTCACACTTCGAACGCCATTTATCCCTTCACTATATTTAGCAGCTGCAGCAGCCCTCTCGTCTACCGCAGTCGTTATAAAATTACTATCCGAGCGCGGAGAGCTAGATACAGTACCGGGAGAAGTAGCGACAGGATGGCTTGTAATACAGGATTTGGCAGTGGTACCAATACTTATTTTACTCGGTGCACTTTCGGCAGTATCAGGTGGAGAGGGAACCGTAATTTCTGTGGTTGCCACAGTGGGACTTGCCATGCTCAAAGCAGGAATATTTTTGGCTGTTATCTTATTTTTGGGTAGGTTTGGGATACCCAAATTACTTACCGCTGTTGCGGGATTCCGCAATCGAGAGTTGTTTTTACTTACCACCATTGGAATCGTGTTTTCCGTAGGGCTCACTACATACCTACTCGGCTTGTCAGTTGCGTTGGGCGCTTTTTTAGCAGGCTTACTCGTTGCGGAGACCAGTCAAAATCATGCAGTGTTTGCAGAGATAAGACCGTTACGGGATTTGTTTGCAGTTGTTTTTTTTGTGGCGTTGGGAATGGATTTAACGATTTCTACGCTCGTTGCTGTATGGCCAGTCGTTATATATCTTGTTATCAGCGTTGTATTGGTCAAGGGAATCGTGATTTATGGGTTATTGAGATTTTTGCGATATCACCGAAAGACTGCGTTTATGGTGGGAGCATATTTAACTCAAGTCAGTGAGTTTGGGTTTGTTCTTGCTCAATCAGGTCTCGTACTCGGAGTGTTGACTCGAGAGCATGCGGCGATACTTATCGCAGTAACATTTGTAACGATTATGATAAGCGCACCACTACTGACAAATGTGCATAAGGTGTATTACGCGATACAGAAACGGTTAAAAAAATTTCCGAAATTTTTTCCTGAATCAGTAGATAATACACTCCCAGACACAGGTGTTGCGATAAAAAATCACGTAGTAGTGTGTGGGTATGGTCGGGTGGGTCGATATATAGGACGTGCATTACAAATGGCAAGTATTCCATTTTTAGTCGTGGATTACAATCAGCATGCCCTCAAGTTGTTGAAGGAACAGGGGATTTTGACAGTGTATGGAGACCCTGCAGATAAGGATGTGCTCGATTATGCACAAGTAGATTTGGCCCATTCTATTGTGATTGCAATCCCTGACAGGCACACGCAAGAGATGATTATAGGAAATAGTTTGTCTCTGAATCGACGAATCAAAATCATTTGTCGTACACATCACGAAGAAGATCAAAAACATCTTAAGTCTTTGGGGGTGCAGACTATAGTTCAACCTGAATTTGAAGCGGCACTTAGCATCGTGACACGACTCCTTTCAGATTATGGTGTGCCAGAAGAAGAAGTAGCAGGAAAAATGAGTCGATTGAAAATTGAGCATGGCGTAGGATGAGTGAGTCATATGTGATGAAAGAATGGTAAAATACGCCATATGTCTGGATTTGCTTTTTCTATTTTACATTCGAGTAGTGATTCCAAGGCCCGACTTGGCGCGATTACCACGCCTCATGGTGTCATCCAGACTCCGGCATTTGTGCCAGTTGGTACTCAAGCCAGCGTGAAGTCTCTTACTCCAGATGAGTTGGGTACATTAGGTGTTCAATTGTTTTTTGTAAACACCTACCACACGTATCTTAGGCCGGGATTAGACGTGATAAAAAAATTTGGCGGGTTGCATAAATTTATGGATTGGCATGGGCCGATCATCACGGACAGTGGAGGCTTCCAAGTCTTTTCGCTTGCACGACCTAAATTTACCTCAACGGATCGTAGCGAAGATTTGCCGTCGCTCGTCAAAATTACTGAGGACGGTGTCAAATTTCAATCTCATTGGGATGGGAGTGAGCACCTTTTTACTCCAGAATCTTCGATGCAACACCAGTGGGATTTAGGTAGCGATATACATATCGCGTTCGATGATTGCACAAGCTATCCCGTTACAAAAAAGACAGCAGAGGATTCTATGGAGCATACACATAGATGGGCGACGCGAAGCCTTGCAGAACACAAACGGCTGGCCGCGCAATCTACCGGCCCGTATCAGGCACTATATGGCGTCATTCAGGGTAATATCTATGAAGACTTACGGAAACGCTCCGCTGAATTTATTTGTTCGCTGGGTACCGATGGCGTGGCAATTGGTGGGGTTTCTGTTGGAGAGACCAAACAAGAAATGAAACAAGTTTTAGAATGGGTGACTCCACACCTTCCTGAACATAAACCTAGACATTTACTTGGAGTGGGGGAGATAGATGATATTTTTCCGCTTATCGCCCATGGTATGGATACGTTTGATTGTGTGCAGCCCACGAGGTTGGCTCGTATGGGAAGGGTATATGTTGGGAAATATACGGATCATACGCAGTTGGATATAACCAAAAAAGCGTATGAGTTTGATATGAGTCCACTAGATTCTGCATGTACCTGTTTTACTTGTGTGCATTTTTCTCGTGCATATATTTATCATCTGTTTCATGTGCGAGAGCTTTTGGCATATAGACTGACCACTATTCATAATATTCATTTTGTTAACACATTAGTTGCTGAAATTCGTTTGGCGATAGGAGAAAATCGTTTTCTTGATCTGGCCCGCATGTGGGGTTACAATGGATAAATATATTGGTTTATAAAGGAGGTATCTATGGGATCATTTGGAGGATTTTATAAAGGGGATAAGAAAAAGCCGAAAAAAGGACAATTGGAAAAGAAAGCGCAGAAACAACTTTCTTCTTCTGGTGGTTGGCAGTTGCCACAGGTAGATATTATAAAAAAGGGCAAAAAAGAAGATTGGTAAACCTTTCTTGTCCCGATGAACAGATCACCTGCTTCGTATCATCGTAAACGTACTCGTTTGCTGCCCGCTATCACTACGATAGTTGTAGTTGTGCTCCTGCTTTGCTTGGGTTGGTTGGGTCTTCAGTTAGTCACACAACCCGCTCAATATAGGCAATCAACGGTTTTGGTTAGTGATAAGGTATATGTTGTTTCTTGGGATTCAGAGCGTAAACACGTAGTGTTAGTAGGCCTTTTGGGCTCTGTGGCAATAGAAGGAGCCCGTGGATATGGAAGATATCCATTATTTTCGCTTTTAAAGCTTGACACTATTGATCGACATGGAGGTAGGCTTTTTGTCGAAAGCCTTTCTGACGCGCTTGGGTTGCCTCTTGTGGGTATGATGCAAATCTCACAACCGTCCGAGTCTTCGAATTCCATTGAATTCTTGCGAGAAGTTTTTTCTTGGCAATCGTTGTTTGAAGTGGGGAAGCGTCGGTCGATTTCATGGGGTACATGGGCATCATGGGTTTTGGCAACTGCATCACTTAAGGCTGATCAAGTAGAAACAATAAGCACTACACACGCACTTGCTGATCAAGTTCAACCAGACGGGTCAATTGTGTCTATTTTTGACTCACAACGATTTGATTATCTTTATGGGAATTTATTCACGGATGCACGCATACGCACTGAAGGAATAACTGTGTCTGTATATAACACAACAGAGGTGCCTACCATCGGACAACGGGCAGCGAGAATTTTGTCACAACTTGGAATTTCTGTGGTGACTGTAGGAAATGATGAAACGAAGCTTTCAAGGTGCATACTTACGGGCACACAGGAAAGTTTACGGTCGCAGACCGCTGAGTTTATACGTTCATATTTTCATTGCGATGTGAAAAAAATTGATGAAACACAGGGGACGTCTGATTTATCATTGCAGTTGGGATCCGACTATGCTGCGATTTTTGTGTCGAGGAAATAAGTTGTTTTTTTAATCCTCTTTGTCATCTGCGTCGGCATCTTCTGCGGGCTCTGTACTGTCTTCAGCTCGCTCTGCGCGGCTTTGTGGCACATAGATGCCAGTGGATGCAAATGAAGGTTGATTGGTAAATCGTTTACCGCGAGTGAGTTCACGGATAAATAACGTAAGAGAGTTTTTCCCGATTGCTTGAACGAGTGCTTGATACGTGTTTCCACCTGCTAAAAATTTAATAATTCTAAATGCTAAATCGTCGGGTAACGCACCTAAGTACACATTTTTTTCGTTGCGAATCTCTACTGCATGATTTTTGGCATGGAGAATAATTTCTTCGCCGGGAGAAACAGTAGACAATACGGCGATTGGCGCAGTGTTCACACACACAACAATTTTGGTTTTCCCTGGTTCTTCTAAGAAAAGAAGTGGTGACATCATTT
>CAZXHY010000040.1:0-10541 GCA_964639945.1 uncultured Gammaproteobacteria bacterium | reverse complement strand
GTGGGAATTTGTTCTCCCCACAAATTCTGATCTCCCTCTTCGCGATATAAAAACATAACGACGTCTGCATCTTGCTCGATAGATCCTGACTCTCTCAAATCAGAAAGCTCAGGAACACGGTTACCACGTGTTTCCACAGCACGAGACAGCTGCGAACACGCAAGCACTGGTATACGAAGTTCCCGAGCTAAATTTTTCATATTCTGAGAAATGACGGAAACCTCTTGCACGCGGTTATCAAACTTTCTTCCAGAATCAGCGAGCTGTAAATAATCGATGATAATAAATTTCACACCATGTTCCACCTGTAGTCGACGCGCCTTGGTACGCATCTCAACGATGTTCATACCGGGAGTATCGTCTATATAGAGTGGCGCCTCTGCCAATTCTCCCATGGCATCAGAAAGCCTTGTAAAGTCATCGTCTGTAAGTCTGCCAGTTTTAAGTCTCCATGCATCAATATCCGCTTGAGACACGAGCATACGATCCACCAATTCTTCCTTACTCATTTCGAGGGAAAATATACCGACCGGAATTTTCTCTTTCACTGTCACATATTGAGCGATATTGAGAATCATGGCAGTTTTCCCTGTTCCGGGGCGTGCAGCAAGGATAATAAGGTTGGAATCCTGCATTCCTGCAAGCTTACCATCAAGCTCAGCAAACCCAGTCGGTACACCTCGAAGTCCACCAGCACGTTTGTGTAACTCGTCAAGACGATCAAATGACGCAGCAAGCGCATCTTTAATCGCAATGAAGTCTCGTCTCGTGGTTTGTTGGGCTATAGCAAATATTTCCTGCTCCGCCTCATCAACGATCTGTTGTGCAGTCCCTTCTTCGCGAAATGCCATTTCGGTAATTTTTGCCGCAGATTCTACCAACCTACGTTTCGTTGCGTTTTCTTGGATAATACGTGCATACTGCTCTGCATGTGCACTTGTGGGAACCACATTGAGGAGATCGGATATGTATGATGCACCTCCAATGTCTTTGAGCGTTCCAGATTTTTTTAAATGTGCGGTGATCGTGACGACATCGATAGGTTCGTGTACCTCAAACAAATCCATCATTGCCTGATATATATGTGTATGTGCGTCTTTATAAAAATGATGAGGTCGCAAAAATTCTGCTATATCGATCATGGCATCTTTATCGATAAGGACTGCTCCGAGGACTGATTGTTCGGCAGTCAAATCATGTGGCGGTACTTTGGGATTGACCATAAGAATTGCTTTGGCAGCTATTTAGCTCGCGGATTACCGTTATTCTAAAACAACAACTTGCATCTCTGGAGCAAATTTATCTTTCGAAACACTCAATTTGCTCACGGGAACTACGGCTTCTTTATTCATTTGCTTCAAAAATACTGACACAGGAGAAAGTGCGCCATACGTTTTTGCATCTAATCCCTCTGTATGATAATGCATAGGAATGACAATCCGTGGATCAAGATCCGAAATGACTTGTGCGGCTTTTACAGCGTCTAGACTATACACGCCACCCACTGGAACAAATAACACATCGACACCATTTAGACTATCTACTTGTGCTGAAGTGAGCGTATGACCCAAATCACCGAGATGCCCAACCTTCACCCCATCGATCTCTATGCGATAAATCGTATTTTTTCCACGATCTACTCCGTGCGCGTCATCATGGTATGTAGCTACTCCAATAACCATAACCCCTTTTATTTCATACTCTCCGGGTCCTGATATGACAAATGGTTTCCCAGACACAGCAGACACCTCATTATGATCGGGGTGATCGTGGGATACAGTGATAACATCTGCTTCTATATTTTTGGGAAATTTCAACCCTACAGCCTTTGAATCATATGGATCTGTGACAACAGTCGCCTGTTTACCGCGAAGTTTGAACGATGAAAGCCCAAGTGGTGTTATCTCCATAGTTGCAATTTATAACAGATTTAAGTATCCTAAGCAACACATCCCTTTGCTATAAGCTCATGGGAAATACTTGCCTTCGTATTTATTTTTATCTGCCAATCATCGTATCATATATTGATACATCGTATGAATAAAGACGCATTGCTCGCTACTATTATCGGATTCGGCATTGGCCTTGTTATCACAGGTTTGGTATTTGCGGGACCTACGATTTTCAAAAGCTTCCCACGTATACAGTTACCCTCACTATCTATGTTTACTGGTAAATCATCTGGCACTGCCAAAAAACCAAACCCAACACCCAGACCAAATAGCACTGATCTTGCCATCGAAAGCCCGCTTGCAGATTCTATAGAAGCAAAGTCAGAAGTACTCGTATCAGGACGAACCACACCAAATGCCACAGTTGTTATAGAGGGTGAAAGTGATGAGGCTGTTGTAGTGGCCAACGCGAAAGGCGCATACGCTGCAACCATAACCCTTGGTGAAGGTAAAAACGAGATCATGGCCTCATCCTATACATCGACGAAAGTACAAAAACAAAATGTAACAGTGTTTTACACACCTGAAAAATTTTAACCATGAATAAATTTCTCACATCATCACTTTTTACACTTATCATAACCACAGGCCTCATTGGATCGAATCCAGTGTATGCCGCAACAGTTGCCACTCCCACTGCTACACCAAAAGAAACACAAGATCTAGAAGCGCTCAAAGACCGATTGGCTACAAAAGTCGCAGAACTTCGTGATATTGTCAGACGCGCAATGAATGGCACTGTCAAATCAGTTTCCGTAAGTTCAGCGACGATCGAAACAAAAACTAAAGATGTAAAAATAGAACTTGCAGACGACATTGCAGTCACTCAGCTCATCAATGGCAAACGTACAACATTAACAGTGGATGATATTTCCAAGGATGATCAAATAACCGTATTTGGCAGTTATGATGCAACGCTAGATCTGTTGAAAGCAAAAGCAATATTCATAGAAAGTACTAAAGTGTATGAGCACCTATCTGGCACAGTAACAGAGGTAGATCGTGAAGGATTTACCATAGTCGTACAAACCAGCGAGGGAAGAAGTATTACCGTCGATATAGAAAAGGCGACAAAGACAACGACATGGTCTCAAGCAGATGGTATAGCCAAAGGTGGATTTTCCAAAATTCTTGTCGGAGACACAGTACACATAGTGGGATCAGTGGTTCCCAAAAAGGATAATCGTATAAGCGCGCTCCGGATACTGGATATCGGAAATCTTTCTGGGGTAGCTCCAACCACAACGGTAGCGCCCTCTCCAGTGGCTTCTGATTCTGCTACACCCAAGGCCACTCCGAAACCAACCGCGAGACCGACCGTGCGACCTACTGCTACCTCTACTCCATAACATTTATTGTCCCTCACTCGATTTGCGTGATATCATAGTGATATGAAAAAATCTGCAACGTTATACCCTACGCCTGAAATGAACGAGCTCTTTGTGGCCATACGAGAAATCCAATCCACCGATGAAGCAGTTAATTTTTTCCGAGACTTACTTACCCCAGCAGAACTATCAGAATTTGCCAATCGTTGGCAGATCGTCAAACGCCTAGTGCATGGAGAGTCGTATCTTGCTATCGCAACCGTACTCAACGTATCCACAACTACAGTCACCCGTGTCGCGCACTGGCTCCACTCCGGCCGTGGCGGATACAAAGCTATCGCCACAAGACTTTTTGACACACGAAAAAATCCCGATTTCCACCAAGCACCAAAATTCAAAAGCGGAAAACTCAAAGGCATGCGAATCCCCAACCAGATGTAACCCTCGCTTTATTTTATTTCTCACTCAATTCGTAAACCTATTTCGTATTTACACATATCCATCCACAATTTCTATTGACAACGTCATATCATCGTGTTAACATGGTAACATGTTGACATTATTGCAACGGGAGAATTTATGAAAAATACAGATTCTATTATTGCTATCACTATTGCACCGACCACAAGCAGCACACGCAGTGCTGTCCTCCATCATACCCTCAACTAAATCTTTGCATGGTTGAGGTGATATCACCTATTCTTACCACTATTCCCTACTATAAGCGCGCGCTTTGTCGCCTCACCCATTCGTAGATTTATATATTGTTTTCCCTACGAATAAAGGAGGTATATGTACAAAGAAATTAGATTTCCGCAAAACGCGGAGGCAGCATGGGCAGCGACAAAGCCGCTCCTTGTGGAAGACGGCTCCTATTTTGGAGATATATTGTCACGGTTTGCTATGAGCTCTCGTGCCAAACCACTCACCCTTTTTGTGCCGTGGGGTGTGCGACCTGCTGGGGAATTTGGATCCAAAGAGACAGAAGCACTTGATGCAGTGCAAGCGTACCAACGACTTTTAGGAAAAAATGGCGTGTATTCGAATGTATTAGTTATGCCTGCTGATGTGTACGCAACTGAGGTAAACAACTATGAGGCAAGTGCAGCGAGCAGATATTTTTCGACCGTCACCCGTGCGGCACAGCGGAAAGGATTTGAGGTGGCACCATGGTCACAAATACGTCAGGCAAATCAACGGATGTATGACCGCATAACCCAACGAGAAGCGAGTCTAGAATCATTATGGCGATCTACCCCAAAATCTCTGTGGGGAGATTTATTAAACGCAGCGACTCGCCGAAGCAAACAGGATAAAGATGATATTGCTAAGGCTGCATTTGATTACCTCAAAGAGCGCGTCGCTGAAGCTCGCATCATAGATGATGTGTATAAGCCGATCAAGATTAGCATGGTAAGTCCCAAGAAGGATAATGTAGTAGATCGAGACTTGCCACGACTCTATATATTGCCAAGAAATCTCCGATTTCCTTGGATGCCAGACATGGGAGGTGTATATGAAAGATAATATTTCATCTATCATCAGGCGAGCATACGATCTACACGTTCACATAGGGCCAGAAATAATTCCGAGGAAATATACAGTCCCAACCCTCGTGAAAAATCAGACGGAAAAGCTTGCAGGCGTGGCGCTCAAAAATCACTTTTTTCCAACCACACCGTTTATAGCAAGTGCTGCTCAATCACCATTTAAATTATTTGGGTCTATTGTGCTAAATAACTTTGTCGGCGGATTAAATGCTGATGCAATCTATGCAACCAGTACGCTTTCCGACACACGATTTATCGTGTGGTTTCCGACAGTAAGTGCCAAGCAATTTCTAGATAACAGTGTATGGGAGATAGCACCCGAGTGGGTAAAGAAAAAGTCTTTTCAGTCACGTCGGGCCAACTCGGTAAATCCGATACAAATATTTGATGCATCAGGTCGCCTATCAAAATCTAGCATTGATGTGCTTCGTGCGATAAAAGAAACAGGCTCGATATTGGCTACCGGTCACATCTCATGGCAGGAATCATATGCGTTGGTATCGCGTGCAAGCAGGATGGGTATAAAAAATATCATTATCACCCACCCTATATACCAACGCATCGCAATGCCTATCAAGATGCAGAAAAAACTCAGCACACAAGGCGCCAAAATTGAACTGTGTTGGTCGATGTGGAAAATAGATGAAATTCCCATAACCGACATAGCAGCAGAGATAAAAGCAGTAGGAGCCAACAACTGCATAATATCGTCAGACAGTGGACAAGCATATAGTCCCCCGCCCAGTATCGCGCTCACTCAATTTTGTGTGGCGCTTGCAGAGTGTGGAATAACTGAGAAAGAACTTGTCACCATGCTCGTCGTCAATCCCAAAAAACTCTTAGGGATATCGAAGAAAGGAGGTGAAACAACATGATTGAAAGAAATCCAATACGAGAGGCCCGACTAGAATTTTCACGAGGATCTGCTTTTTATCCAGAATGGTCATCGCTGTTCCAAGCGCAAGAATTCGAACGAAGATTTTTCGCTCGATGCCGCGCATTTGGTAAAGATTCTGGTATGTATCTCTCAGGTAGTCCAAATCATGGAGATCAATGGTGGACATACAAAGGCGAATCCAAATTATTTAGTATCTCAAACAACGATCCAAAACAAAGCGTAAAAGAAGAAAAATGGACACGATTAGATACATTATATAAATGGCTGCAAACGGACACTATTGCGTTACTGACGCCAAGAGATGTAGAAAATGCCAATGGTATTCGTGCGTTGCCAATTGCCTTTAAAACCGATGCATCAAAACTAAGCGGCTTGGTTACGAGGGAAGGCCAAAATGGTATCATTCTGATAAGACCATAAGATGTGGCGTGCAAGGACCCAGCACAACACATCAAAATAATCATGATAAACACAGAAAATATATTTATCACAAACGCTACAAATATCCGATATCTCACCGGATTTATTGGTGTGGAAAGTCGAGATGCATCTCTTCTCATATTGGAAACCTGCGCGTATCTTTTTGTTTCGGGTCTTTATGAGACTGAAGCAAAAAGTATCACATTGGAAAACTCATTTTTACAAAAACATTTCCCTGCGATTACGAAAATCGAACTACGCATATTGTCTGCTAATAATCGCATCGCCAAACAATTATCTACCGTTTGCTCACAGGAAGACATAGAAGCACTTACCTACGAAGCAGATGATGTAACGGTTCTAGAATATACCGCATTCAAAAACGTCCTCTCCCCGATCACACTCTCGCAATCGAAGAATCCCATAGAATCGCTTCGCACGAAAAAATTTTCCAGCGAAATCGATTCGATCACCAAAGCAGCAGAACTAACCGATGAATGTTTTACCTTTATCCAAACCAAAATTCATAGCGGTGTAACCGAAGGCGCGATCGCATGGGAAATCGAAAGTTTTTTCCGCAGCAATGGTGCACAATTGGCTTTCGCACCTATTGTCGCCTTTGGCAAAAACTCTGCCCTCCCACACTATATACCGCAAGGCACAGGTAAAACACTCGAAGAATCAGATATAATTTTGCTCGACTTCGGTACACGCATAAACGGGTATTGTGCCGATATGACGCGTATGCTTTTTGTGGGCACACCCCGCAAAGAATGGCTAGATGCCTACCGCGCAGTACTTGCTGCAAACGAAAGGGCTATAGGCGCACTAGCTAACGGTGAAAGAAGTGGCCTTGCACTCGATCGACTCGCACGCGATATCATAACCAACGCAAAACTCCCAGACTACCCTCACTCTTTGGGACATGCAGTCGGACTAGATATCCATGAAGCACCTCGACTTTCTATCTATCAAGACGCAAAGATATTGCCTCGTATGACAATCACCATAGAACCAGCCACCTATATACCAAATGAATTTGGTATTCGTATCGAGGACCTTGTATATATGAAAGAAACCGGAATTAGCGTGTTATCTAAAAGTACAAAAGACGTTATAATACTCTAAACTTATGAACTGGCTAACTTCCACAATCATCGCGGTAATATTTTTATCAGCTTCTAATATTTTTCTAAAATTCTATCTTCCTAAACTCGGGACTGGGTTGGGTATATTTTATTTCACCTTCGCAGCGTTATTGGTGACTATAGTACTTGCGTTTGTCGCAAAGGTTGGAGAGCCAGCAATCAAAAACGTCGGGTATGCTCCACTTTTTGCCATGGCATCTGGCATCTTGTGGGCATTGGGAAACTTTTTCTTTTTTACAATATTTGTCAAAAATGCGCCCTTATCGCTTGTTATGCCGATAGTCGTAGGAGGCATCGGAGTCGGTGGCATCATCACGGGAGTGGTGCTTTTTCACGAGTCTCTCAATTTTACTCAACTTGCTGGTATACTTATTGTACTGACCGGATCTATTATCCTAGCGAGAAGCTAATATGATAAAAGCACAAACACTCAAAGGATTTCGAGATTTTTTACCTGCCGACAGCATCAAACGGCAATTTGTTATCGCCAAAATCAAGGCAAGCTTTGAAAAATTTGGATTTGATCCACTAGAAACTCCCGCACTTGAATACGCTGAGACGTTACTGGGAAAATACGGCGATGAGGCAGACAAATTGCTCTATCTATTCGAGGATCGAGGAGGACGAAAAGTGGGCATGCGATACGACCAGACAGTACCAGCTTCTCGAGTCGTCGCTCAATACATGGATCTACCGCGACCATTCAAGAGATACCAAATTCAACCCGTATGGCGTGCAGAAAATACTCAGCGGGGTCGATTTCGAGAATTTTTACAATGTGATGCGGACATATATGGCACCGACTCATACCTTGCTGATGCGGAACTTATTGCCCTTTTAGGGAGTACCATAAAAAGCTTAGGGTTTAACAAATTTACTATTTTGGTAAACGATCGTACGCTTTTTGGCGACATCCCACTTGCGGCAATTGGCGTCATAGACAAACTCAATAAAATTGGACCAGAAGGAGTACGTGCAGAACTGAGTGAAAAAGGATTTGACCCTACCATTCTCGAAACAGTGAAAAACAATAAGCCTACAGAGAATTTGAAAAAAATTATTGATGCAGTTACCGCATTTGGCACTGACAAAAATATGATCAAATTTGATCCTACCCTCGCTCGAGGACTAGATTACTACACAAGCACCATCATGGAAGTAACCATAGATGGCTATGATGCAGGGTCTGTGGCTGGAGGCGGCCGCTATGACAAGCTTCTTGGACAATTTACCGGAAAAGATGTATCAGCAGTTGGATTTGCATTTGGGTTTGATCGACTAGTCGAGGCTATGGAACTCAAGCAATTGCTTCCGGTCATCCCAACAAACACCCAAGTTCTCGTAACTATTTTTTATGAGGAACTTACCCCCCAGTCACTGGCTATCACATCTAAACTTCGCGAAAGCG
The DNA here is from genome assembly GCA_964639945.1 of uncultured Gammaproteobacteria bacterium. Classification (GTDB taxonomy): domain Bacteria; phylum Patescibacteriota; class Microgenomatia; order UBA10105; family UBA927; genus UBA927. Next base: position 1,837 of record CAZXHY010000040.1, on the reverse strand, counting down.
GCATAAATGCAGAAATAAGCTTTGATGCCAATAAGCTCGATAAACAGCTCAAATACGCAGATAAAAAAGGTATTCCATATGTCATTATTCAAGGGCCTGAAGAGCTGAAAAATAATGTTATGAAACTTAAAAATCTCAAAACCCAAGAACAAAATACTATCGCACTTTCTACTGTAATCGACAAACTCCATTCCGCTTCATAAAAATATACCGTATACTACTCTCATGTCCCGCAGAACCTCTGCCTATCTGCTGCTACTTCTCGTCTCCATCATCTGGGGAACGGCAAGTCCTGTCGTAAAATACACACTCCAATGGTTTGATCCATGGATATTTCTCACCTATCGATTCGCCATAAGCGCACTTATCGCGCTTCCTGCGCTTTGGCTTACCAAAACAAAATTTCCAACCAAATCGAGTGACGTCGGATTAGTACTTATCACGAGCATCATCTCGGCTCCTCTTACCCTCTGGTTATTTTTTGAAGCACTGACAAAAACCACAGCGCTGAGCGGCAGTTTGTTTACCGCAACTGGCCCATTACTTCTTGTGCTTGGTGGTGCAATTTTTTTCCACGAAAAAATAAACGAGCATGAACGTTGGGGAATCGCAATTACCATCTTTGGCACGCTTATCACTGCATTCTCTCCATTATTGTTTGGAGGCCAAAAGGACTCACTGGGACCACTTGAGGGGAACCTCATTATGTTTGCTGCAGTCATTGCCGACATGAGCGCAGCGTTGTTGTCTAAAGAAGCGGTCAAACGAAACATAAGCCCATCACTTTTGGCTCATATGGGATTCATCATCGGATTTGTTGTGTTTGTCCCACTACTCCTTCTGCGACAGTCCCCTGATATGATCTGGCAGACAATTCTTTCTGCTCCGTGGCAGGCACATGTGGGAGTACTGTTTATGGCTATATTGTCTGGAACCGTTGCATACACCATACGAAACATAGCAATCAAACGAGTAGAGGTGTCTGAATCTGGTTTGTTTACTTATTTACAACCGCTCTGGGCTGCCATACTGGCTGTATTATGGCTCCGTGAATCTATAACTGTGTCGTATATCGTAGGGGGAATCATTATAGCGGTGGGAGTCATCGTCGCAGAGAACACAAATAATGCGAAAAAGAAAAAGAGGTAGGTTTTTATCCTCACGATCCTTTATTAGACACGTTGGCAAGCATATATAACTGCTCCCTCCAATTTTTGGGGGTAATACCACGATGATCGTGCGTAAGGGATAGCTCCGCAACAATAGTTTTACTACTCATCCGTATATGCTCACCAGCTGAATCTTTCAGAAGTACACCTTTTACCGTGCCTCCTGCTCTTACGATAGATGTGCAATATGTTATTTCCTGTTTTGCTTGCATTATTTGCTCCTTACGCTACACCGCATCTGTCCAACGTTTATCCATGGCATCAAACTTGGTCGATTCATTTGCGATATTTCTTGAGTAGAATAGTCGCCAGACTCGATAAATAATTTGCTTTAAAAAATACAACATAGCTCTTTTTCTATTTCGGCTGAGGTGCTTGTCCCTCACCCACGCTTGTTCGCTTATCGTGCTCGCTTAAAAATGTATCCATATTTCTCTGAGTTTTCCATCCCAAAAGCCATCCAAGCGGGTTACAGCCCCTGCCAGTCGCGACAGGCTTAGCATCAAATCCATCAGCCACAGGAAACTGTGGTGCTTTTTCTTTTTCGGTACTTTTTTTCATAAAACCTCCATATAACGGCAGAAAATAATATTTATGATCTAGACTGTATCTGTTTTATATGGTCCCTGCTTGACATTAACTGTCAGGATTTCCCTATAGGATATATT
>CAZXHY010000039.1:0-11771 GCA_964639945.1 uncultured Gammaproteobacteria bacterium | reverse complement strand
ATATAATCCTGACAATATGGTGCCTAAATTAGGCTCTGTGGGAACATATCCTTTCCCCGAGCAGTTTTACAAAAATATTGCAGATCAAATATATACCCCTATTCAAATGGGCGAAAGCGCAGCACTACTTTTGCCTCCATTTTTTGGGAAAGACCACCTACTGCATTACTTACGAGAGCGAAAATCAGATAGAGAACGTGTATTTGGCAGCAACTTACCCAAATACTTTTGGCAACATGCCATTATTCGACCTGCCGAAAACGATGAAACACGAGAATGGATAGAACAGCTATGCTATTCTTTACCTGAATTTAATAAAAAATGCACCACACTCGAGGCATTCTTTACATTACTTCGACAAACTCTTGAAGAAGAAAATACTCACATAGTATTTGTAGTAAATATATCTGAAGATTTAAAATTATCCTCTCTTGAGAGATTTCTTCATCTGGCCAATAAAACACTCTATGCGCTCCCCAACTCTGTTCATTTCATTCTCACTCTGTACCAAACGTGGGACGATGCATCTTTTTCCAAAGCGATCGTTCCTTTCAATTCCTTGTTTCAACACATCATTCGACCGTCACATCGCACTGACGAAGAAATACGGCACTTTGTTCAATATCGTCTAGGCGTTTGGAATCATCAACTTTCGCCAAGCGCTATAGATCAAATTGTGTATGAAGCAGGTGGTATGCCGTTATTTGCCAAGGCGGCTGTGCGCATAGCGAAACGCGAAGCACTATCCTCTACAAACGAGATTCAAGGACTCGTGCGCGCTCACACAGACTATACCGATCGCATCAAATTATTTTGGCAATCACTTTCGCCTGATGAACAATCACTCATAAAACAGGTAGCGCTTGGCACAGACATCTCTTCAAACCCCCTAATAGATCGATTAATTAGGATTGGCCTTCTGCGGCATGAACCGACTACTCATCAATATGGTATTCGTTCAAAATCCCTTCACCGATTTCTAGCAGGAGACATAGCCGTAAAGGTAACTGAAATATCCCAATGTGCACATCTATCACCACAAGAGCTAGCGCTATTTTCCGCAACCTGCACACCAATCGGAAGAATCGTTACACGCGAGGAAGCAGCAAGCTTGCTATGGGGCATGCAAAGGGAAGAAAAGTATTCTGATTGGGCATTAGATAAGGTTATCTCACGCCTTCGAAAAAAATTATTAGCAGTAAAAGGACAAGCCAAACTATCTCTAGTAAGTAAAAAGAAAAGTGGCGTATATATCACTGTACTATGACACATATAGAATCATTACCACTTGATATTCCTCCAGATATAAACGAAGGTACTGGAGCGTGGGAACATTTTGGCATACTAGGCTACGAAGCAACTAGATCATTAATCACAAGGGGTGCCAGTCCTTTTTTACGTGGCTCGAGACTTACTCGAATGCTTTTATCTCCATCCCAACGAAGCAGGTTTGACGAAGTACGCAAACAAGTACGTTATAGTCAACGCATGGTTCCCGTGAGCCACTTCGCCCCAGCTGCCGATCCAGACACCGAAAAACCAGTAGACAATCAAATTGAACTCAAGCTTCCCGTACCAATCGAGGCATTTGCCCATGTAGCCCAAGGCCTGAGAGCTTCGATGAGAATACCTACAAATGACAAAATGCTCGATGTGCCTTGTTATCTACACCCAGAAGCATCGGCTAAACTGAAAAGTTCATATGAAGCACTCAAACCAAGAGTACGTATCAACTGGACAGAAGGAACAGTGCCAAACAGGAAGATGCCGTATGCTGGTATCCAACTGGAAGTTGACTGGGTTGGCGCTGGAAGCACCCATATAACCAAACTTCCCTTGTCATACTGGCGCGTCTATCCAACAGGTGAAGACACAGACATGCGAAACCCAAAAAACTGCACAAATGTTGACGGGTTATGGGGAAAAATATTCCATCGAAATGGAATACTGGAGGTGCAAGTTCCTGAGACTCCGACAGCCGTTTTCCTTCCTGACTCGGCCATAGAATTACATGAGAGAAGCCTTTCAAATGGCACCGACATACAAGCAGCTATAAATGTCACAGATATGCTTACCCGAGGCTTACGCATAGGCGCCGCCTTGGGAATACAATTTACCCCAGAACACACGCGAATTGCCTCAAAATGGATGAAAAAGGCTTCTCCACTACTGTGGAGTCACCCTCCTGATCAAGTCATACGTAAGTATATACACATGAATATCAAGGCTGCTCTTGCTTACGATCCGCAAATCACGGAAGAGTTCTTAAAACGCGTCAATTTCACTGCAATAGCCAGCTGATAGACAGTTGTGTCTATTTCTTGTATAATTAAATCTCTATGAAAACCGCTATTCATCCAAAATGGTATGCAGACGCACAAGTATCCTGCACATGTGGGAATTCTTTCACCGTGGGCGCAACCAAGGATAAAATCATGGTCGATATCTGCGCAAAATGCCACCCATTTTATACTGGTGAAATGCGTTTCGTCGACACCATGGGTCGAGTAGAACGATTCCAAGCGAAACAGAAGCAGAATTCAGGCGCAGCCTACATATCTAAGAAAAAGAAAAAACAACTACAATCTAATGCTCCAGCTCCGAAAAGTCTCAAAGAGATGTTGATGGGTTCTAAGTAGATGAGACTCAACACATCCTCCTTCGTTCTATTTATCCTATGAAAACCGACATTGCTATCATGGAGTTTCGCCAAGGCCCCGGAGGTGATGAAGCGCGTATATGGGCAGCAGACCTCATGCGTATGTACTCGCGCTACGCCAACATCTTGGGATGGAAAGTAGAACAACTCGACGACCTCGTCATTCGCATCAAGGGGACAGAAGCATTCACCAAACTCCAGTATGAAGCAGGAACTCACCGCGTCCAGCGTATCCCCACTACAGAGCGTCACGGACGTATCCACACATCGACTGCAACAATCGCAGTATTGCCAGAAATCCCTGAGAATGAAATCTTGGTTCGCCCTGAAGATATAGAGTGGGATTTCTACCGTGCAGGAGGCAAAGGCGGACAAAACGTAAACAAAGTATCTAGTGCAGTACGTATACGCCACACACCGACTGGTATCGTCGTACAGTGCCAGACAGAACGAGATCAATATCAAAACCGCCAAGTAGCACTGGGTATGTTACGTGCAAAACTATGGGAAAGACAATTGCTCGAGCGAGAACAGTCTATGAGCGAACAACGCAGCATCATAGGCCGAGGCATGAGGAGCGAAAAAATACGAACGTATAATTATGCACAGAACCGTGTGACTGATCACCGTATAAATAAATCATGGCATAACCTCGAAGATATTGTAGAAGGTAAAATGCAAAAGATTACTGAAGCAATGCTTAGCATCACCGCGTAAAATTGTTTACCATACCAGAGCAAACACAAGCGCCGCCATTATTTCCATCCGTTTCGTCTTGCAATTTCCTCTAAAATTTCTTGTACTAGCGCTTTTGCTTTTTGCACTCTCGTCTTTTCATATTCCTCTTTACGCGCTCTAATACGCGCGCTTACACGGCTGTCTACATCCTCCGCAAGCGTCTGTACGTGTGAACCTGAACCCTTTTGAGTAAAATCGACAAACCCACCACCACCGTTCCATTTTTTCTTTGCCACAGGATTAACTTTTTTTATTTCATCCTCAATATTTTTACGGCGTCGTGGTTCTATGGGGGCAAGTGGAGGCAGATGCTCAACATTCATTTGATGCGCTGTGACTAAATCTTCCACTAATTGAGGCGCACCATCAGTTTCATCCGCTTTGTGTATTAAAAACGCTGAAAGAATTCGCGTGAAAGGTGTAGACTTTTCACTCATTTGTATATTATTTTAGGAGCAATTCAAGCGCTTTGGCAAGTTGTGCGTCGCTTGTGGCAGTAGTTCCCTCACCAAGCGTAACCGTAATATCTGGAGTTATTCCTTTTTCGCTGATAGAATCACCCTTTGGTAACAACCATTTTCCTGTCGTGATATGCACACTAGACCCGCCTGACAGATCAAACGGTGTCTGTACTGTACCTTTGCCAAATGATTTCTCCCCGACTACTGTAGCTCGTTTGTAGTCACGTAGTGCGCCGGTCACGATTTCCGCAGCAGAAGCGCTACCTTTGTTTATTATGACCACCATAGGAATATCCAAAAGAGACCCTGAACGATTTACTTTATACTCTTGGAGCGATCCATCACTGTTTTTCTGACTCACCACCACGCCACTTTTGATAAATTCACTCGCGACAAAAACAGAACCCTCCAAGTATCCTCCCGGATTATTTCTCATGTCGAGAATGAAGCCTGCGAGTTTGTTCCCATTATTCTTCTTATACGCCACGATCTCGCTCACTGCCTTTATCCAGTCATTGTTTGTGTTGTCACCAAAACGAGAAAGCTGGATATAGGCAACAGCCTTTGTTGCATCGTTTCGGAAACTTGCAGCTTCCGTCGCTGCCGATATTTCCGTAATCTCTGCTGGGCTTTTGATCCAAGAAACGACAGAGGGAATGGTGATAGTCGCCCGTTCTATAGATATATCGACAGGCTTCGTGGCAGATTCATGCAAAATTGTAAGAAGTACTTTTGTGCCTTTTGGTCCACGAATTTTGTTTACTGCATCTTGCACACTCCACCCTACTGTTTCTTTTCCATCAACTTTCAAAATATAATCTTTCGGCTTGAGTCCTGCTTTTTCTGCAGGAGATCCACGTAGCGGAGATTCTATAATCACATACCCCTCGTTGAGGCCAAGCTGGGCACCGATACCTTCAAATGCTCCACCCAACTCCTCTTTGAAATCTTTGTTTTCTTTGGGAGGAAAGAACGATGTGTATGGGTCGCCCACTGCGTTTACCATGCCAGTAATTGCACCATACACGAGCTTTTGGACATCGATAGTTTTGGGATCTACATAATAGTGGATTACTTTGCTCCATACATCCCAAAATAGAGCGAATTCTATATCTCCGACTGCAGCGGGTGCTTCTGTATGCACGACGACACCCTTGTCGCTACTTATACCAATGGATGCTTTACGTTCGCCGAGCCAGTACCCTGCACCACCGACGAGAAGAACTAATGAAAGGATAACAATGAAAGAGCGTATTTTTGAGAACGGCAGAGTACTCATGAAAAATAGTATACCAAGTATTTGGAATTTACGCTCTTACCACAAATGGCAATAACGCAACGATGCGAGCTCGTTTGACTGCTTGTTCAAGTTTGCGTTGATGTTTGGCACATACACCACTTCGGCTTCGGCCCAAAAACTTACCACGTTCTGTGATGTATTTGGACAACATAGCAACATCTTTATAATCTGGTACGGATTTGGCCGCACAGAAAGGACAGTTGGTTGGAACTGGTCTCAATCGTTTAACAAATTTACCTTTTCTTTGCATATATTTGACAATTTAACAATTTGACAAATTAACAAGTTAACTGTCACTTTGTCATTTTTGTTACAAGTTAAAACGGTATATCGTCTGGATTCACATTTTCTGCTGGTGCAGATACTTTTACTTCCTCAGGTTCATCTTTTGTCGCTTTTTTGGTCACTTTGGGTGCTGGTGCTACTGCCGCGGGTGTCTGTGGCTCCGCTGCAACTGCGCCTTCATCTCCAACTCGTTTCGAGTCTAACACGATCATATCTTCTATGACTATCTCTGTCGTGGTACGCTGTCCACCGTCTTGTGCTGTCCATGCACTTGTTCGGAGTCGTCCTTCCACATATACTTTACGACCCTTTGCAAGCAGTTGACTACACAGTTCTGCAAGTTTGTTCCATGCGACAACTCGATGAAACTCTGTCTCTTCTTTTTTCTCTCCGCTATCGGTAACCCATGCACGGTTGGTAGCTAAACCTATCGTACAAACTGCTGCCCCTGTCGGCGTATATCGCAGTTCTGGATCCCGTGTCAGATTCCCGATCAATGTCACTTTATTTAAACTTCTGGATGACATATAGCCCTTACCTTACTCTTTTACAATCAACATGTATCGCAATATCTCGTCATTAAGTCGTGTTTTCTTCTCGATGTCACTCACTTTTATCGCATCTGCGGAAAGCTCTGCTACCAAATAGGTAGCCATTTCCTGCTTTTTGATTGTGTATGCAAGCTGCTTCTTGCCCAAAGATGTGAGGCTAGAAATTACCACATTATCTCCAAGAAGCTTGGAAAGATAGGTATTTTGCTTTTTTTCGTCGGTGAGGTCCACATCTGGGTGAACCAACAACATAAACTCGTAAACTGCCTTCATAGGAATAAATAATACCATAGCGAGGCTCAGAATCCAAGCGGGAATCACGCTCCTATCTTAAATTCGACTACATCCCCATCTTGCATGACATATTCTTTGCCTTCACTTCGGGCCTTTCCTGCCTCGCGCGCTTTCTTCCATCCGCCGAGTGCCACAAAATCGTCAAACGCCACTGTGTCACATTTTATAAACTTTTTCTCAAAATCTGTATGGATCACGCCAGCCGCTTGTGGAGCAAGCATGCCTTTATCTATAGTCCATGCGCGAGATTCCAGCTCCCCAGTAGTCAAAAATGAGATAAGCCCTAAAGTCTCATAAGATTTTTGAATCAAAAGATCTAGGCCCGATGACGCAACGCCCAGAGACTTCAGATAATCGACTTGCTCCTCTTCACTCATGGTCGCAAGCTCAGATTCTGTTTGTGCACAGATAAATACAATAGGCGCTATATCCGTCTCGGGCGGGACCCCTAGTTGTGTCTCTGACACATTTCCTACATATATAAATGGCTTCATTGTCAGGAGTTGTAGCGGACGTATAAGCTCCTGCTCATCTGGATCAGTAAGCACTTCTCTCGCTTTTTTACCTCCATCCATGGCAACCAACAACCGTTTCACTACTTCAAATCGTGCACGATCTTCTTTGGTCGCGTTCATTTTCGGTTCGCCTTGCTTGCCAAGTGTCTGCAGATCTGCCAATACAAGCTCTGTTTCGACGATATCTCGATCCCGTTTGGCATCTATATTTCCTTCGGTATGAACGATGTTTGAATCAGGGAAAAACCGTAGAACGTTACAGATGATGTTTGTCTCGCGAATGTGGGCAAGAAATTTATTTCCCAATCCTTCACCTTCCGATGCTCCTTTTACTAACCCTGCTATATCGACAAACTCAACCGTCGCGGGACGTAATGGTGGCATTTTTTCTAATTTATCTTCTTCTTTGGTGATTGCTGCAATTTTGGCAAGTCTGCTATCCGGTACAGGAACTACACCTACATTTGGCTCAATAGTCGCAAACGGGTAGTTAGCAGCAAATGCCACCTGCTTTTTCAGCAGCGCATTAAATAATGTAGATTTCCCTGCGTTTGGAAGACCGACTATACCAATTTTCAGATTCATATTCTTATTGTAACGTATATTTCTGCAACAAACGAGATCAACTATAATTTAGGACTGATTTTATTTTCCAATACTAATGCCTTCAAAGCGCTTCCAAGATTTGCTGTATTTTTCAATTCATCAACGGGTGTCCATTTATGATCTGTATGTTCGGGACTTAATCGAACCTGAATATCATCGTGAATCCGCAATGCGAAGGTGTATCTGTTCACATTGATCTTTTTGGACGTCACAATTTGCTGCTGAGCCACATATACAAGGCTCTGGTTGCTCTCTGGTGTCCACCCAATTTCCTCTTGTAGCTCCCGATTTAACTCAGGATGCACCACTCCCGTGTCAATTATCGAAGCTATATCGACGTCTTTTTGTGCTCTTCCACCTGGGATATCCCAATAACTTTCTCCATCCCCGTACGCATCAGGATTCCGTTTTAACAAAAGCACTTCATCCTTCGAGTTTAAAATAAGAACTTTTATACCTATTTGAGAAGCATCCACATTATGCTCTTTGGGTTGGTCATTTTCCGTCATGATACGAAATTATAGCATGCTGTGAGCCTGCTTTGGATGGTATAATGAACAACTATGCTCATCGCTGCCCAACATTTATCGAAAACTATCGGATCCAAAACACTTTTTACGGATCTCGATATCCATATAGGTCCAAAAGAAAAAGTAGCGCTCATTGGCCGCAATGGCGAAGGCAAATCTACCCTCATGAATATATTGGGTGGTGCCGACCTCGATTTCCAAGGCGAGATAGTACGGAAAAAAAATCTCCGAACTATCCTCACACGCCAAGAGCATCTGACCGACAATAAAATGAGTGCTCTGGAATATATCCTCGATAGCGTGCCCCACTACACAGAATATGAGAAAGTATTGGGCGACTTCGAAAAAGGTCACCACGAGGATTTACATCTCTATACCACTGCCATGGAGTACTTTTCCGAAAATGGGTACTACTATATAAAAGACCTGATTATGGCGACACTTTCTGATTTTCAGATATCAAACGAAACAGCAAATAATCCTCTGGTCACATTATCTGGAGGAGAAAAACGCTTTGTAGAACTTACCCGCATGATGTATTCCCAAGCAGAACTTTTGCTTATCGATGAACCGACCAACCACATGGATTACATAGGGAAAGAACAATTTATCGCATGGATGAGCATGGTAGAAGAAGGCATCCTCGTCGTCACCCATGACCGCGACGTACTCTCAAACGTCGATCGCATCATTGAGCTGAAAGATAAAACAATCTCGTCATTCAAAGGGAACTACGATGCATACCTTACCCAAAACACGGCGCAAACGACCAATTCTGTCATCCTCTACCAAAACCAACTCAAAAAACTCAAAGAAGCCAAAGAACGCGTCAGTTGGGGATTGCAGATGCGTGCCAAAAGCAAAGCATGGAAAATCCGCTACGATCACTGGGTCAAAGATTATGAAAAGATAAAAGCAGAAACGGTAAAACCGTCATTTTGGATAGACCAAGAATCAGTGGAGGGATTAGACAAACGCGTCACTGATTCGTATCACAAATTCAAAGAAAAAAATGTAAACATTGCTATCCCCGTAAGTACTGACCGTATAAGCGAGCTTGTTGCAGTGAAAGATTTATCTCTTGGGTACGATCACCCACTCTTTTCTGACAAAACATTCAAAGTAGGAAGCGAAGGCCGTGTGTTTATAAAAGGACGAAACGGGGCAGGTAAAAGTACACTCGTTCGCACTATCATATCTCACTATAAAGGTGATAAACCGGAAGCCAAAGTATACGAAGGACACATCAAAGTAGGCTCAATGACAAGAATTGGAGAATACGAACAGGAAATAAATACGCAATATCTCCCCCTTACCCTAGAAGCCGCAGTACATAAAGTATACGAAGAGCATGATATCCCAGCCGATCGTGAGATGGTGCTGACTACCCTCTCTCGGTATCTCTTTGATGCCAAAGTAGATAGCAAGATAAAAGTAGAAAATCTTTCCGGAGGCCAAAAGGCTCGATTTCAACTCATAAAAATGTTTGCAAACAAACCAAACTTGCTGATTCTCGACGAACCGACCAACCATTTGGATCTTCCATCCATAGAAGAACTAGAAAATGCACTTCTTTCATACAACGGAGGCATCCTGTACATATCCCACGATTCTAGTTTTATAAAAAAACTTGGTGGGGATGTGGTAGAAATCTAAATAACACAGTTTTACCTATTCTGACGACGCATTTACCTCTTCCGACATTCTTAGTATAATAGCTATAGGATATGCAAAACGATCTTTTATTACGTCTAGGACTGAGCTTTATCATTGGTGCTATCGTAGGACTCGAACGAGAGTATCAACACGATGAAAAAGGCTCGAAACGCAAACGCGCCAACTCCATGGGAATTCGCACCTATTCCTTGATTTCATTTTTGGGAGGTTTATGTGGATACCTCGTGCAGTCAGGAAATCCACTTGCGTGGTTTGTAGCAGGAATAACAGGCTTCATGATCGTGGCCAACTATATACTATCCAGCATTCATACGCATGACCATGGACCCACCTCAGAAATGGGTGCAGTCGCAACATTTTTTATCGGTACGTTACTTTTTATCCCAACATTTCCTCTTGCGCTTGTATTTGCCACCACTCTTATCGTCACATTTTTGTTATCCCGAAAAGACGAAATCAAATCTATAACCCATAATCTACATCGCGCGGAAACAAATGCATTTGTGATGTACGGCGTTATCGCATTTGTCATCCTGCCATTTTTACCAAACATATGGATTCGCCTCGGTGATTTGACACTTCTCCTGCAGCTGGCCTCTGCTTACCACATACCGATAGCACAATTTGCCTCTATAGAATTACTCAATCCATACAGACTATGGCTTGTGGTTACGCTGATAACTGGTATAGATTTACTTGGATATTTACTACAAAAAATACTCGGTGGTCAAAAAGGCTGGTTGTTGGCGGCTGTCACCGGAGGATTTATTTCCTCTACAGCATCCACGCTCGCACTGGCACAACGGAGCAAAAAAACAACACACACGATAGCGCTTGTGACCGCTGCAGTACTTGCCAACACCACCAGCTTTGTTCAAATGATGTTATTGGTACTGCCACTCAACGCAGCATTCTTTACCTATAGCTCTCTCTTTTTTGCAGTACTTCTCGCTAGCGGTGTCATCGTAAGTATCATTCTGAATATACGAGCGGGTCAAGGATCTCAACCTCTTCCAAGTGGCACTTCGGTATTCTCTCTCCATTCTGCGCTTAAATTCGCACTTATCTTTAGTCTGATTCGCTCCGGTTCCCAACTGGCACGCCAACTATTTGGTGAAAGTGGCGTCATCATAACCAGCGCCTTTGGAGCCATCGCTGGTATGGATGCGATAGTAATCACGATAGCCGACATGGCGGGTAAATCTCTCACATTTTCCAATGCACTCATAGCGTTGGTAGTAGCAAACACGGTAAATCTCGGAACAAAAATTCTCTACGCAAAAACAAATGGGTCTCCTGCATTTTTTCGATTATTTGCAGTATCGGTTTGCGTTATAATAACTGCAAGCATCGTTACTTTATTTGGAACTCTCTAGCGCATGACCGTACAAACATTTATCAATCTTCCACCATTATTATCTGAAGCAACTGCTGCTGTTGTCGCCGATACGAATCCCAAAGATGTACATACCCATGCGAAAAATTTACATGGGCGGTACATGGCACCAGAACGAAAAGAAAAATCTCCTCTTTTGCGAAACGCTAAAGATATGCTGGCATACCTTTCCTTGCGCTTCCCAGCTACCTACGCCCAAATCACCAGCGCCCTTTTACAAGTACAAGAACGTATTCCAAACTGGCAACCCAAAACTATGCTGGACCTAGGATGCGGCCCTGCCACAGGGATACATGCGGCCAAATCTGTCTGGCCTACGATCACACGCGCCACCGCCATAGACCAAGAAAGCTTCTTTCTCACCCTCGGAAAAGAACTTATGCACGGCGCCAAACTGGATATCGAAGTAAACTGGATCCAACAATCGGTCTCTCGCTGGAGCGAAACCGCTAACGATGAAACGTATGATCTCGTTATAGTTTCTAGTGTCATAAACGAACTATCTGGTGAAACCAAAAATAAACTTCTCGATGTACTCACTCGTATGAAAGTAGGGGTCGTCATACTCCTCGAACCCGGCACGCAACATGGCTTTGAAATCATCCAATCCTGCGCTGAACGCGTAGCTCGCGACAGTACACTTATCGCTCCCTACATAAATAACACGTTTATCAAAAGCGAAAACTACTGGATCCATTTCTCACAACGATTTACTCGTCCAGAATTCCAACGAAAAGTCCGCCAAGCTATGCGCGAAGG
>CAZXHY010000038.1:0-12783 GCA_964639945.1 uncultured Gammaproteobacteria bacterium | reverse complement strand
TCTGCAAAAAAGTCTTTAAAATTTGTTTGCTTATCCAACTGCACTTCAAACTGCTTCTGTGTGTATCCGGTCAACCAGCGTATGATCTCATCGACCTCAGCTTTCGTACGACCTTTTCTCTCTGCCTTGGCGACATACGCAGGGTACACCTCTGCGACACTCATTTTGTATATCCTATGATTTTTTAGGTCTTTCATACATTTGCTATTCTACCATGACGATAAACATGCTCTCTGAAATTATGACAACTCCATGATATTATTATGATATGGTTTTGGTAATTCATATCACAGTAGCGGTCATAAGTGTGCTTACTTCTTTTCTCACCGTTCTATCTCCCACCAGATCCAAAATCCGCACCACACAGTTCCTCACTCTAGCGACCCTAGCTAGTGGCGTCCTGCTCGTCATCGCCAATCCCACTACTCTGGGTACATCTTGTATAAGCGGCATACTCTATCTTGGACTTATCTCAACGCTTTTCGCGATAAGTCATCGTAAATTGGCTTTTGACAAAAGGGCATAACTCTATGAGAAAGATAATCGTCCTTTCATTCCTCTCTCTCGACGGCGTCATGCAAGCTCCCGGCGGGCCACAAGAAGATACGAGCGGTGGGTTTACTTACGGCGGATGGAGCTTCCCGTATTTTGATGAATTTGCGGGTAAGATTATGGAAGAACAAATGGGCCACCCATTTGACCTCCTCTTGGGCAGAAAAACATTTGAAATATTTGCTAGCTACTGGCCTCAACACAAAGAAGAAGGAGCGGGCATAAACAATGCCACAAAATACGTCGCCTCAAACACATTGCGCGAAAGCACATGGGAAAAAACAGTGTTCCTCAAAGGTGACGTGGTCGCGGAAATCAAAAAGCTCAAAGACCAAGACGGACCAGAGCTACAAGTGCATGGTAGTGGTAACTTTATCCAAACATTACTCAAGCACGATTTAGTCGATGAGCTGTGGCTGAAAATATTTCCCGTCACTCTGGGAGCCGGCAAGCGACTGTTTGCCGAGGGCACCATCCCTGCTGCATTTACTCTAACAGAGTCTAAATCATCTCCGAGTGGCATCATATTTGCTAATTTTAAAAAATCAGGAGACGTCAAAACAGGCTCATTTTGAGGCTAAATTTTCAGTAAAATACAATAAACTTCTTGACAAATTGGCACTCTCTGCTATAGACTGCTAATATATTAGAAATTTAGGTTTTACGATTTCTAATGACGAAAGGAGGTGACAATACATGGCGATCATACGTTTCGATCCATATCGAAATGAATTCTTCCCGTTCAGACATCTGTCTCAACCATTCTTTGAAGATGTAGAAGACTGGCCGGAGCTTACGCTCACCCAAGGCCTCAACGTCTACGAAGAAGACGACGGTGTTGTGGTAAAAGCAGCGGTCCCCGGAATTCCTGAGGACAAACTCAACATCACCTACGAAGACGGTGTGTTGCACATCCAAGGAACAGCTGTAGAGACCGAAGAAGAGAAGAAAAAACACAAAGTAATCTACCGCAAACAAATGGTTTCATCAGTGGATTACACGACATACTTACCTCGCCCAATCGATGCAAACAATATCGAAGCAGAGGTAAAAGATGGAGTTGTGACGATAAGAGCGACGATTGCAGAAGCTGCCAAACCCAAACGAATAACAGTGAAGACTTCTGCCAAGAAATGACGGTGGCTCACCAGAGAAAACTCCCTGTGCACGGGGAGTTTTCTAGGAATTATAGTAAATAATTTCGCGGGTTCTCGATCAACCCGCGCATAATTGTGACTGTTACTTTTGCCCAAACCCACGACCCATACCCCGACCATGCATTTGGTTACCACCAAAGAGAAGATCTGCGGAAATGTTGTTTGCTTTTGCCCACGCATCCATTTCCTCTCTGTGGTTTTGCATTTGCTCACGTCGCTGTTGGCGCGTAAGTGTCGTAGCATTTGCCATTTCTTTTTCTCGAAGCTCTTGCTGTTCTTTGTGTTTATTCAAAATCAGCTGCTTTTGTGCTTCGGTGATAGTACCCGCGGTTACCGCGGCAGATAATTTATCTGAAATTTCTTTTGTACGCTCGGCCTGACGTTCCTCGTGAAACTGTGTAAACACAGATTTCACTTCCGTCTCATTTAGACGAAAACGAGATGAAAGCTTAGTGATCAAATCCGTCGGCCAGAAGCTCGCTTCTGCTTTGGGAACTGCTACCATGCTCATCAAAACTCCACCTGCCAATACACCCAATGTTACTGCTTTATAATTCATCGTATATATCACCTCCTATCGTTTGTATATAGTACCCTCCGATCCTGATAATTACCTGAAATTCTCTAACGTGGTATATTTACGCAAGTATTTTTCGGATTCTACAATTCCTATGGCATACACGGGTGAAATCGCATATGTGTTAGACGTAGATGATGTCATGTTTAATCGTGGCGGAGTCACACGTCTGGGCGGGTATTTGTTTGGCATGCTCACACGGGATATACACCACGATAAGCTACGCATTCGCGAACTTGATCGCACGGTAAGTAGAAGACCTGTCCGCGGACCAGAACGTACGCTCCTAAACATTCACGCGAGGCGCTGGATGTATCAGGGAGTTCCGCGTCTTATAGGCACAATCCACCACAAAAAAGAAGCAGCGTATGTAAACACAGGGAGACCAAATGTCGAAGCATGGGTAGAGATGACGAAAGGTAGACTCTCCTATTATGGTATCGGACATCTATTTACTGGAATGTTCTTTCGACCGGAAGGCGTCAGCACCGCAGAAAGCAAAGCAGAAGCCCTACACACATTGAGCCGCATGTATGAACAAGTACGATTTGTAGACGACGATGGTCGTACTATCCTGCGCCTAGCCCCTGTCGTGCCCAAAAATGTAGAACTCAATCTGCTTCATCAACCACTCACGCACCGACTTGTTCCAGAGGATCTACTTTCTTCATTTGCAAACATTCGCCAAATAGACCACGTAAGCCAAATACGGAGATGATGTTCCCTGTGATATAGTTACAACATGAATTGGTTATTTTTTGCAATTATTAGCGTCGTCGCTGGATCTGTTTCAAATCTTTTCCAAAAAATAGCGATGCGTGAAGAAAAAAGTGACGCAGTTGGCTCTGCTATAGCATTTCAATTGGTCACAGGGGTGGGATATCTTACCTATGCGTTGATAAAAGGATTTCATTTTCCTGACATCTCCCTTGCACCATACTTTCTCGTCAGCATGATTATGTACGCCATGGGTACCGTAGCATTTTTTAAGGGTATCAAACTTATAGAAGCTTCAGAGATGACAATATTAAGCAGTGCAGGAACGCTTGTAACAATAATCGCTTCTTTTATATTTCTTCACGAATCACTATCTGCGACACAACTCTTCGGAGCATTTCTCATATTACTCGCTGTCGTCGTCATAAACTACAACAAACACGGCATCGTGATAAATAAAGGAATGTGGTATGCCATCGCTGGCGCTGCCTGTTATGGTACAGCAGTAATCTTTGACACAATCATCATTCGCGCGTTTGAGGCTGCTTCATTTATTCCGATCGCAGCATTTGGGACTGGCCTCACCATGCTCTTATGGTTCCACAACAAAACATCGGTAGTCGTTCATACAATCAAAAATGCAAACAAATACTTACTTACCTTTTTTGCCCTCTATACCATAAGCACCATCGGATTTTATCTATCCATAGAAAATGGTGCTATGGCAGGACAAGCAAGCACGATATTTCGCGCAAGTATCATACTCACCGTTATCTTATCGAGTATATTCCTCAATGAAAGAAAACATCTGGGGAAAAAGATTCTCGGAGCTATACTTACCACTATTGGTGTTATTCTCGTTTCTGTGTAAACAAACACTCCACTCTCGCTCATAACTACCCACCAGAACACCCGCCTCTTGTATTTACTAGTTAAAAACCTCAAACGTCGGATAGAGCGTCATAAATGGTACAATCAAAGTATGTTAGTAGACAACATCAAACTAGTTGTACGTGCAGGAAGCGGTGGAAATGGTGCTGCGACGTTCCGTAGTGACGGTCAGACCGCCCGTGGTGGTCCTGATGGTGGTAACGGCGGAAACGGGGGAAATGTTTACTTCGCCGGCTCTCACAACCTCACTGACCTTCGTGAATTTCGTTTCAAAAAGAAAATTCTCGCTGAAAGTGGTGGACATGGCGCACGTCAGCAAATGAACGGCAAAAAGGCTCCTGATACGACCATTCTCGTGCCTTGGGGAACCCGTATTACCAACCTCGACGATAAATCCGTTATAGAAATAGGAGAAACCACAGAACCTATTTTAATCGCAAAAGGCGGTCGTGGTGGCCGAGGAAACGTGACATATAAATCATCGGTAAACCAAGCGCCGACTACACGAGAGTTAGGATTTTTAGGAGAAGTGAAAAACTTACTACTAGAACTCACGCTTATCGCAGACGTTGGCCTCATCGGTCTTCCTAATGCAGGAAAAAGTAGCTTACTCACAGCACTTACCAATGCCACCCCCACCATCGGTGCCTACCCATTCACAACACTAGAGCCTACTATCGGCATGCTAGACGTCTATCCCATCGCAGATATTCCGGGGCTTATAGAAGGCGCCTCTCGTGGTAAAGGATTGGGAGTCGAATTTTTGCGACATATAGAAAAAACCAAAATTCTCCTTCACTGTATCGATGTAACAGGAGAACATCTCAAGGATGACTACAACACTATTCGCAAAGAATTCAAAGCGTTTGATGCGGCACTCCTTTCTAAACCCGAGTATATAGTGCTAAACAAAGTAGATTTGGCAGATCCCAAACAAGTTGAAAAAGCCAAAAAATTATTTACAAAAATGGGAAAAACTGTATTTACCTGTTCTATCTACCAGCCTGAGCAAATAGATTTGCTCAAAGCCCAAGTCGTGCAACTACTGGCCGAATATCACGAATGAAAAAATATTATATAAAAAAAGAACCTCGCATCCCATTTACCCAAGATGGTTATGACAAGCTTGTGGCAGAGCACGCCAAGCTGACTGCGGATCGACCCGCAGCGGTAGAAAATTTACGAAAATCTCGCGAGCTAGGCGATCTCTCAGAAAATGGTTACTACAAAGCATCCAGAGCTGCACTGTCGTTCTTAGACGCAAGGCTACGTCGAACGACTAGACTGCTAAAACTTGCCATTATAGTCACCTCCCACGGAAGCAGATCCGTACAAATTGGCAGTGTCGTAAAAGTAAAAACAGGAGAAAAGGAAGCAGAGTACACTATAGTAGGTGGATATGAATCCGACCCAGTAAACCATACAATCTCTCATGTATCCCCATTGGGAAAAGCTATGATCGGAAAAATTGCTGGCGACAGCGTAAAGGTACGCGCACCTGAAAGAACTATCGCCTATACCATCGTCTCTGTGGCGTAAGTTATCCTCGCGGCAGTCGCAGAGTATTTTTTGCTCTTTCTACGAGTCCATCACGGATCAATCCATCTACAATTTTTCCTATATACACCGCGGGCTTTTTATAAAAGTCGCTCAGATACAAAGTGAGAGTATTCTCATCCCACGATTTCTCACAAAGCGCATCAACAATTCGACCTCGGAAATACCTATCTGTCTCTTTAAATGGTTTAGACTTTGGCTTCTTCTGCTTTTTGGAGGTATCCACTATATTTGGTAACTCCAAAGCGCCGTAGTCCATAAGCGCCTGATGCCATTCCCATGATTTACCCTTTGGCACCAGCTGATCTGCCACTTCTTGCACATCTTTTTCCTTTTGCGGCAATCCGCCAAAGAAGAAATGAACAAGTATCTGTCGTATATTTGTGTCTATCATGGCGACCGGCGCGCGATTTGCGAACACCATAATAGCTCGAGCAGTATATTTCCCCACTCCTGCAAGTTTACGCAGTTCCAACTCAGTTTCTGGAAAATATCCATGATATGTGTTCACTACTACTTCTGCAGTTTTTTTCAAATACAGCGCTCTCCTGTTGTATCCCATGCCTCGCCAAAGCTGCAATACTTTGGCTGGAGACGCTGCTGCTAGCGCATACACATCGGGAAAAAAATATAAAAATTCTTCATACTTTGGTAAAACTCGAACCACCTGCGTCTGTTGTAGCATAACTTCAGATACCAATATGCTATACGGATCGTTTGTTTTTCTCCATGGGAGTGAACGCCGATTTTTTCTCCACCATAGAAAAATCATTTTTTGGAACTCGTCTATCTTTTCCTTAGAAATTCGCATACCGCTTATTCTACCAAAAAAACTCCCTCGGCAGAGGGAGTTTTTCACGTTTATATTCTAAGTATCTTTTACGGAGTAGCAGTAGGTGTCACTGTAGGTGCTACTGTTGCTGTTGCAGCTACTGTCACAGTAGGCGTCGTAGTTGTAACTTTAACAGGTAGGCTAAAGTTCTTGACTGCTGTGACTTCTGTAACAGTGTTTGCCGAACTGTCCCAGAGTCCTCGAACGCGGACTCGCGCTCCAACTTTAACATCGGATTGTGAAATAGTCTCTTCTTTGCGGTTGGTATACTTTGTGTTAGACGATACGGTCACTGTTTGGTCCGCTCGCTTCAAACTGGTAGTACTCATAACCCACCCATTTGCACTGAGAGACTTCACTATTCCGAAAAATACGCCAAACCTTTTTTGGATAGATAAATTACGCACATGTTTGGCTAGCACGGTGGTACGTGAATCATCTGTCCAATGACCTATGACGTTTACCATGTTCCCTACCGAAAATTCATCCAAAGAAGAACTTCCCCAGAATTTTCGTCGGAATTGTGTATTTGAATCGGTATTTACTGTAAAAGTCTTTCCATCTTTTTCTACAGTAAGCGTCGTGCCAGATATGATGGTCACTTTTCCATTTATTATGGTTACGCGGTTTCCACGATTAAAAAGGCGATTGAGCAGTCCTTGCTTCGTCGCTTCTTTTCGTTCTTCTCGCTTCTCTTGTCTATCCTCCATGCGTTCTTCAACACGCGCTTTTACGCCAAAATCTATGGCATATGCGGGAGTAACTATAGAGAGAGCAAAAATCGAGACCAATACAAATTTCGTCATATATATATTTTTCATATTTTTTACCTTTCTTATATGTAGTACGCAGGAATCTTAAAAAAAGTTTCACTCCTTCGTCTGAGGAGACTTCGGAGACCACGGCACCTGTCAGTTGCCTGAGTCGTAATTTACGATAAGCTCTCTTTCAGCTATGTTTCCATCTGTGTCATTTGCAGACACGACAATCGGATTATCCCCTTCGTCGAGAGTCAGGGTAACTGAAAAATTTCCACTCGTGTCCGCGACTGTTGTTTCATCATTCACAAAAACCTCAGCGTTTGGTTTAGTTTTTCCACGAACCACAACAGTTTCGGTCGTCAACGTTGCTCCATTTACTGGAGAGGAAATAGTCAGAGAAATCTCTGAGGCGATAACTGATCCGCCATTTATTATGGGTGTTGTGACAGGTGAAATATCTGGTGTAGGAATTGATTCAGATACTTCTGAGGTTGCAGATTTTTGAGCAGACTGCGTATCGCGATACACAAACCATACGCCACCAAATAATATTGCCACCAACAAAATGATAGAAAGTGATTTCAAGTTCATATGCACTCCTTTCATTTGCTATTTTTGCGTATATTGCTACGTTTTGCAAGTTCACGCATACGAAACTCATATATCATCCGTCGTTTTCGAGTAATAAACACGATAATGACCAAAAATACAAAAATCGCAAACGCCACAGCGAGTGTTTCTAGAGGTAACTCAGTGATAAACGTCAGTACCGTATCTTGCCAATAGTCACGTATGATTTCACGATCTTGGGTAAAGACAGAAAGGAGATCCCATCCTTGTAGATCTGAAATCGTCTGTATACTACTCCAAAAAAATATTCCCACAAGGATCACCATAACCACCACACCAGTATAAAATCCGCGCAGCCACATAGAAGATCGCGATTTTTCAAATCGCTCCACCTGTTTCATAACATTTTCTGTAACGTCAATTTTTTTCATATGATAGTAAGTCTCGCAACATATCTTTCCCGCGACGCAGATGTGTACGAATAGTGTTTATCGGTAGCGCGAGAGACTTTGCCACCTCTTCATAGGATAAGTCCTCGAAATAATAAAGTCTAATCACCTTCTGATACTGCACTGGAATTTTTGATAAAGCACCGCGTATCGTGTGAGACTGTTCTGCTTGTACGATTTGCGCATACAATGATTCTTCTTCGCTCGATGCCAATATATCATCAAGTGGGACTTCTTTTTTATATTTACGTATATGAGAGATGGTTGTGTTTCTGGCTATAGAAAATACATACGAAGAAAACTTTTTCGAACGATCAACACGGTCAATAGTTTTATACAAGTTGATAAATGATTCCTGTACTATGTCATCCGCTGCTTGTTCATCACGAATTATATGATATACGAACCCGAGAAGTTTCGATTGGTATCGTTTCACGAGCTGCTCAAAAGCAAATATGTCCCCCTCCTGAATCTGACCTACTAGCTCCTCATCTGAGTAATCGCGCATATAGTAGGCTAATTATAGTACAATACGAGCATGAAGGCAGGTATAGTAGCCCTTATCGGTAGACCAAACGCAGGCAAATCAACGCTTCTAAATAATATCTTGGGACACAAAGTGGCCATCACTTCACCCAAGCCTCAAACCACACGATTTCCTATACAAGCTGTTTTTGAAGACGAACGAGGCCAAATAGTGTTTGTAGACACTCCGGGGGTTTTTGCCAAAATCAAAGATCAGATCTCTGGCCGCATAAATGCCCGCACAGAAGAAGCTGTGGAGCAAGGTGTAGATGTCATCGCATACATAGTCGACCACACGAGAGAAAGAGCAGAAGAAGAAAACAGAGCGCTGGGAATCGTACGCAAAGTAAAAGTCCCAAAAATCTTGGTCATAAACAAAGTAGATATAAAAGAACCTACATTTATAGTCCAATACAAATTCATGGAGGCGGAATTTGATCACGTCGTCTCGCTTTCTGCAAAAGAAGGTAAGCATATCCCACTACTTTTAGACGCAATCTTCGAGTTATTACCAGAAGGCACGCCTATGGTAGATCGAACGTCCATGTCACAACCCGGAATCAATATAGATAGCAAAACGTTTGTTGCTGAGATTATCCGAGAGAAAGCATTTTTGGAACTTCGCAAAGAGGTTCCCTATGCCATCACAGCCGTCGTCGACGAGTTGGATGAACGAGCCAACGGTATTCTCTATATAAAAGCTCGCATCCTTACTGCGGCCGATCGATACAAAGGAATGATAATCGGAAAAGACGCTCGCATGATAAAAGAAATTGGTGCCACAGCCAGAAAAGAATTAGAAGTAGCTTCTGGGAAAAAAGTATTTTTGGACCTCACTGTAGAAACTGATCCTCACTGGATGGATCACGTCTAACCCTCTCACATCACCAACCGCGCCAGTGTCTCTTCTTTTCCTAATATTTCCAATGCCTCCAGAAGTGGTGGACCAATTGTTCTCCCTGTCACTGCCATGCGAAGCTCCATAAACACATCTCTCGCTTTCATACCTGCCTTTTCTGACACTGCACGAATCGCCTCTTCCATGGCGGCATGTGTCCACTCGCAATCAGATAGCGCTGACACAAGTACTGCTATCTGCTCTGACACAAACAGTTGTTCAAACTCTGTGGGTCTTTCGAAGAAAAATCCAGCCAGTAGCCAAAAATCACTCAATGTTCTCATGCGTTCTTTGACAAGCGGCATAATAGTGCGCACCAACTTCTGATCCAGCTCTGCTACTTTAGGATTAAACTCACCGACTCTATTGGCCAACTCATCATCCGTCATATTTCTGATATACATGCTGTTTACCCAATCCAATTTCTTCAAATCAAATCGTGGTGCCTGAGAAGTAATCTGGGTGATATCAAAATTTTTGATAAAATCCGAAAGCGGATATATCTCATTGCCTGCAGGGTGATTCCATACAATATTTGAGAGATAATTCAGCACCGCCTCAGGCAAATATCCAAGCTTACGATAATAATCCACCGAAGCATGACCGTGTCGTTTGGATAATTTTCCCTTTCCATCTTCATTTAAAATAAGAGGTAAATGTCCATGCACTGGCATGGTCCAACCAAAGTATTTATATAACAATACGTGTTTTGGTGTCGAGGGAATCCACTCCTTTCCTCGAAATATGTGCGTTATCTCCATGAGGTGATCATCGACGACAACGGCAAAATGATATGTCGGAAACCCATCCGATTTCATGATGACTTGATGATCGATGACATCGCTATCAAACTCTATATCCCCTGAGATAACATCTGGCACGATTATTTTTTCGTGTTCTGGTATTTTCATGCGCACCACATGCGTCTCACCATTTTTCAATTTTTCTTCTACTTCTGATTTCGAAAGATGCATGCACATTTTGTCATACATCGGAGGCTCGTGCCTCGCTTCTTGATCTTTCCGCATCTGCTCTAATCGCTCTTTGGTACAAAAACAGTAATATGCATGACCACGTGATAGCAGTTGATCTGCATATTTTTTATAAATATCGAGTCGCTCTGATTGCCTATACGGAGCAAATGGTCCACCGTGTTTGGGATCTTCATCGGGATTTAGACCAAACCAAGACAAAGCACTATATATGACTTCTTCTGCATTCTGAATAAATCTAGCCCTGTCTGTATCTTCAAGTCGCATAACAAACTTTCCATGATATTTTTTGGCATACGCAAAATCGATAAGCACCTGATAAATGGTGCCTATGTGTGGAAACCCTGTAGGAGATGGAGCTATACGTGTGCGCACGTTCATACGATTGATTCTATCAGCCTTTATCCATATACTCAATGTAGGCACACTATGGCATCTCTGACAGAAACAGCATACTACACACGGCGAACAGTGAACTGGTCGATCTTTATCGTTATCGGGTATGTCGTCCTGCGATTTGCATGGGGGATATTTTCGACGGCGTATTTGGCGGTGTTCCCACCGAAACCTCAGGCAGCAAATCACGCGTTTGGGAAACTTCCAGCTATTAATTTCCCCGCGCAAATCGCATCTCCATCAGGACAATTGATATATCAGCTTGAAACGATAGAAGGATCTGTACCTCGTGCTTCCGAATCTGCAAACGTATATTTTATGCCAAAAACTGGATCGAACCTACTCGCCCTTTCTACCGCACAAAATTTTGCAAAACGTCTTGGGTTTGCAACCACACCAATCCCAGAACCAAGCAATAAAAATGTATATCGTTTCGACGATGCCACTTCCTCACTTCGGCACCTATGGTACGACATAGTATCTACAAACTTTATCTTGCGATATAGCTACGAACAAGACGCAGGGTTATTTTTAGAACGCAATGTGCCACAAGCCCCCGCGGCCCAAGCAGAAGCCAGAAATCTTCTACAAACATATGCACTATTTCCCACAGATTTTACCGGTGGAACCATAAAAGTGGCATATTACAGTGTCGCAGAAGGTAAACTGACACCTGTGGCAAGTCAATCGCAAGCAGATGCCGTACGGATAGATTTTTTCCGGCCCAAAATCGCTGATACCACACTCGTCTCTACTAACCCCACACAAGGACCTATCTCTATCACGCTATCTGGGTCTAAAAATACAAAAAAACGCATTTTGCAGTTTGATTACACATATTGGCCTATCGATCACCAAACTAACGCAACATACCCGCTCAAATCTAGCACTCTTGCGTGGCAAGAACTTCAAAGCGGCGGAGGGTATGTACTCAAATACCCCAACACGCAGGTTATAACTGTGCGCAGTGTATATCTGGCCTATTATGACTCGTTTGAACCACAGACGTACTTGCAACCAGTATTCGTATTTGAAGGAGATGATGGATTTCAAGCATTTGTTCCTGCGGTATCCCCCGAATGGACAGAGTAAATTTACTGCGTTGGAGGCTCAAACACTTTCCATTGATACGAAGAGAATACCCAGTGTATAAGCGCTGCGGTTTCTGTAAATCTACTAGCACTTTTGAGCACAACTATAATCACTCGATGACCATCTCGCTCAACCAATGTAACTAAATTTTCTCCTGCATCTTCTGTCCAACCAGTCTTAATACCTCCCACTCCCGGAATTTTCCCCAATAACTGATTTACATTTGTTAACGAATGAAAATATGTATGAGTGACATCTGAAATTGTTATCTGCGGAATAGCTACAATTTTTGCAATCGTTTTATTCGTCAGCGCATATGCGGCAAGCCTCGCCAAATCAGTTGGAGTCATCTTATGATTTGGATCATCATAGCCTACAGGGTTGGTAAAATTGCTATTATCTAAATGAATACGTTTCGCTTTCGCGTTCATTTCAGCAACAAACGCAGCCATACCACCTTTATAATGTTCTCCCAACGCCCATGCGGCATCATTTCCAGAATGAATAAGTGCTCCATACAAAAGATTTTCTACAGTTATCCGTTCCCCAGGGATCAGTCCCATTACCTGACCATCGTTTGCTGCGGTTGCAACAGTCACCACGTCATCCAACTGATAATGATCGAGCGCGACCAGTGCGGTCAAAATTTTTGTGGTGGAAGCAGGGGCAAGCAATTCTAATTCATTGCGTTTATACATGGTTACATTGGAATCGAGATCGAGAACTACCACTCCTTGTGCTGTGATTTCAGAACCCGGATATATTCCCGTGCTATTTATAGGAAGCGGCGCGGGGGTAGGTACGGTAAACGGAACCG
>CAZXHY010000037.1:0-13037 GCA_964639945.1 uncultured Gammaproteobacteria bacterium | reverse complement strand
GTCTTTGGCAAGTCCTAAAACAAATATCATTGATATATACCCCAAATGACTATTATTAAAATATCTACTGGTATACCAAATTATAGTAAGTAATACACCATACGCCACAAGAAGCTTTGACATAGTGGGTGCTTTTCGCAACCACATACCCAATCCAACAACCGCTGGTATTCCAAACACTGCTTGCCACACAGCGAATGGATAGTACGCATGTATATCGCGGATGATTCCTATTTCTTTCAATACCATGCTTAATCCATATCCTGAGACTGGGTAGCTGTGTGGCGCATTACCGCTGAGGTAAAAAATAACACTATTTAAAAACGCTGTACTGTCCCACACCATAAACGGAGCAGCAAGAAAAGCAACGACGACACCAATCACAGCAAGCGAGGGTATCATGCGCACATACGATGCACGCATACTCACCCATATATACACCGCATAAAACGGAAAAACAAACCATGTTGTTTGCTTACTCATAAATGCTAATGCAATTACCCCAGCGCTCCATAAATATTTTTTGCGTTCCAAAAGCCATAAAGAGAAAATGAGCCAAAAGAACGCAAACACATCACTTCGACCTTCTATAAAGTAATCAAACACAGCAGGAGAAAGAGCACTTAAAATTATGGCAGTACGACCGACTGCAGGATGCTTAAACCATTTACGTATAACAAAAAGCAATGCGATCATACAAAATAACGAGACAAATCGCCCATCGAAATATCCCACTACAGGTCGGGCAGTATAATAAAAAGAAAAAGGAAACAAAAGATACCATGGAGGCATAACGAAGTGATATAAGGCAGGATTTACCGCTTCAGTATCACCGGGCTCATCATAATTAAATGACTCAACTTGCGTACCAAAATACGTTTCTTTATATGGATTCTTTCCGACGATCAAAAATCGCATGGCCGCTTCCTGTTGCAATATAATATCGTGCACCCCATACACAGGTGCTGTGCGTGCCCGATCGACCATGGCAGTCACCATGACCCCGACTAATACAATACTCAGCACTATCACCAGAAATACATCTTTAATCCTATCTAGATGCTTTTTCCAAATCCCCAAAATATTTGGATACCCAGAAATAACCACATTTGCGGTAAGCACAATAAATAATATGCCAAAAAGCCAATATGGCGTGCCATCTATAGGAAGCAGTCGGTACTGCATAACGATTGGGATAGCCAGTGCGTAAAGAAGCAATGCATCAAGAGTTGGTGACATCATAAGTTCAACTTCATTGTACACAATATTTGGTTTTGAAACCAAGCGGCACGAGCATTAGATCATCGACGAGGAGTAAAAACGTAGACAACGCCAACCTGCCCAAGGCTCATAGGAATCTGAATAGTCCGTTCAAAAACAAAATCACGCACTAAATCAATTTTAGGATACTCCCCTTCACAATGTGGCTCAAAGCATATCACCTGATGCGGTTGGACACTGAGCTCGGCTGGTAAAGGACATGCCAATGAATCACAGACTACATATAATCTTTCGTACACAACCCCCTCTATCCCAGATACACGTGCTCCTTGCTTCAGCATATAGTATCGATAATGTAAATCAGAAAATGATCGACTAGCCACCAATGTAAACGAGAATGTGGCGCCTTGCGCATCAGCAACTACCGCATTTGTCAAAAGTTGTGTCCGCAACAAATCATTACTACCCACTGTTAACACATCTGTTTTACGAAGCTGAACTATGCCAATGATAAGCACAACCCCGACACAAACTGCTCCCAATATTGATGATTTCGTTTGTATCCATTTTATGACTGCAGCCACAGCAAGAAGCACTGGTGGCAACAAAAACAACAAATAATGATCGTACACAACCCCGTTGTATCGAGCGATAATAAGGAGTCCTATGGCAAACCAACATGTCCAGAATATATTCCATGCAGTAAATTGTATGATCAAAAACACTACCCAAGAAACCATCAATCCTATCACCCAACCCGTCTGCAGGAATGGAATTATAAGACCAAAGACTCTCCCGCCATAATCTACGGCATAGATAAGCGCCTGACGCTTCCCCAGCCCTACACTTCCCGTGTGAATGATGTTCAATATTTGCGTTATATCGATAAAATTATGAGCAAATTCATACATAAGAAACGGCGTCAACACTACGACAAATCCAGCAATCCATCCAAATGTTGCTTTTATCACCGTTCCCCAATCGCGCACTCGTATAGAATGGCCTACAAATAACAATCCTGATAATCCCAAAAAGAATAAGTTTGGATAATGCAACTGAATGAGTATCCCTACCGTTGCACCTAATCCCACGTTATCCCAGAAATTTATCCGCTCATGCTGACGAATAGCAAAGTATGCAAAAAATAACCCAAAAAATGGAACGAGATTAGGCTCCCAGATTATCCTATCTGCTCGTACCATGGCTGGTGATATCGCCAAAAGAAACGATACGCATCTGGCTGGTACCACCCCATACACCAATTTCACCACGACATATGCTAAGTAAATAGATGCAATACCAAAACAAACCATTCCAAATACAGCGCCCTGTGGCGTAAATCCACCAAGTGCATAGAATGGAGCAAGAAGAAAATAGAAAGCAGGCCCAAGATATTGCCCTGTAAGAGTCGTGGGGCCAATAAGCGGCATGGATCCACCGGAAAGCCACGTCTGAAGGATCATACTTGTACGCCCTTGATCTCCCAAAAACTCTGTTAAGCTGCTCAAATTAAACAATCGCAGAAAACTCCCGATGACAAGAATACAAATGATCCATACATCTCGCTGTACGGGTTTAACTTTTGCTATAATGGAATCAGGTCGTTGCTTTCGCATGAAATCATTAAAACATTATCTCCTGATCATTGCAATTTCCTTATTGCCATTCATAAGCATCATCATAAACCCACTGATGCTTCATTCTCATGATGGCCCCATGCATCTGGCACGTATGCCCGCATACTACAAAGCGATTATGGAAGGTCAAATACTTCCTCGATGGGCAGCAGGATTTGATTATGGATATGGCACCCCTCTATTTAGCTTTTATTACCACTTACCGTACCTTTTTGCAGTCCCGCTTATGGCCGTAGGAATGGGGCTAGTCGCATCATTTAAAATAATTCTTATTGCAAGCTTTGTGTTTTCTGGTATTTTTATGTTCGCATTCTCCCGCGAACTTTTTGGTGACATTCGCAAGGCATATGTGGCGACTATACTCTATCAATTCGCTCCTTTTCACATTATCGACCTCATTGTACGAGGCGACACCGGTGAAGGATTAGCATTAACATTCCTACCGCTTATTCTTTTCTACATTACCCGAATGTTTCATGCTGATGATAATAAACCGTTTGTCGTGCCAATTTCAGTTGCCACAACACTGATGATTCTATCTCACAGCACCATCGGCCTTATGCTCTTTGGGGTATCTGTATTATTTACCCTCTTGATCGCCCCAACAAACATCAAAAGACTGTATGCGTGGGCAGGACTTGGACTCGGCGTGTTGTTTACTACTTTTTTTTGGCTACCTATCATGATGGAACGTAAATTTACCTATGGCGATCTATTTATGAAAGACATGTACACAACTCACTTTGCACCACTGTGGATGTTTTTTGTTCCAAATCTAACCAATACAGAAAAGCTTCAGATCGGCGGCATCGCGGTAAATTTTGGCATTATTCCCACAGTGAGTCTTTTCGTCGCACTATGGCAACTGTATAGCAAAAAAATTCAAAAATCATCACAACAACTCGTCGTGCTTTGTCTTATCGCGCTTTTGGCTTCTCTGTTTATCATGCAGCCGATATCTACATTCTTGTGGAGTCAAATTTCTATTCTCCGCGCGTTTCAGTTTCCATGGAGATTTCTGAATGTCACGGTCTTTGCCTTTGCGATTCTTGGGGCCGTCGTACTTGTTAAGAAAAACACTACAAACGTATTTATCATTCTCATTCTGTCTATCAGCGTGCTTTCCACAGTTACTTATTGGAAACCACCGTTGGGGTTTGACTCTGTCAATGAAAAATCTCTCTGGAACTATCCCCTCAACACTACGTTTTTCGGTGAAATAGATAGCATTTGGTCTGCAGGCATGAGAGGTAAATATCCAGTGCATCCGTTTGAAATAATCGAAGGCAGAGCCACCATTCAAAATCCCGTAAAACTTGGAACTCGACATTCTTTTAGCGTAATAGCCGACACTGCCACAAAAGTTGTAGATAATACACAATTTTTTCCGGGATGGAGAGTGTTTGTCGACGACAAAAAAACTCCAATAGAGTTTCAAGATCAAAACTGGAGAGGGCTCATCACATTCGCTGTGCCACAGGGCAAGCATTCTGTACGAGTTGAATTTGGCGATTCTCCCATACGACAAGTCGCGCAACTTGTGAGCGTGCTGTGTGTTGTTGCCGCATGCCTATGGACCATTCTGATACGACGCAAGACTAAACATGATAAAAAATAAAGAACACATATATATCATTGGACTCTTACTATGCATAACGTGCATATTTTTTTATAAAACGATCACAAAAGGTCTTGTGCCATTTCCAGCGGATGTTTTGGTAAACGAATACCAACCATGGCGCTCAACGTCTTACCTTGGGTTTGCACCTGCGGCAATCCCACACAAGGCACAATATCCTGATACTGTTCGACAAATTTACCCATGGAAAACGCTTGCCCTCGACTCACTCGCGTCAGGTAAACTTCCACTGTGGAATCCGTACAACTTTTCAGGCTCTCCGCTTCTTGCCAATTTCCAATCTGCATCACTTTACCCACTTAATATTGTTTATGCGGCTACCTCACAAATATCTGGCTGGTCAATTTTGGTTGCAGTTCAACCGCTTCTCGCGCTCATATTTACATACTTTTTTGCGCGATCTCTAGGGATAGGGTTGTTGGGATCATTACTGGCAGCTATTTCCTATGCATTTAGTGGGTTTATGGCCGTGTGGCTAGAATACAACACGGTGGGACACGTCATCCTCTGGTTACCGCTTATACTTCTATCCATAGAAAAGCTCCGTGTTCAACTCTCTGGACGCTGGATTCTCACACTTGCACTCGCTCACACATGCGGTCTCCTTGCGGGACATCCGCAAATTTACGGATACATGCTTGTCTTTTCACTATTGTATGCACACACCCGCGCAAAAAATCTAGCCATAAAAATCTGGATACTTATTATTTCGCTTCTTGGAATTGGCATCGCCAGTATTCAACTTATTCCAGGAATAGAACTCATCAGATTGTCGGCGCGTAGCCCTCATGATTTTCATCAGTTTTTTACGAGTATTCTTATTCAGCCATGGCAGTTTATTTCAATAATATTTCCAAATTTTTTTGGAAATCCCGCAACACGTACATACTGGCTCGCCGATACATTCTTGGGGAAAGTTACTACCATAGGAATAGTCCCGTTATTTTTTCTTCCTGCTATTTTCCGTCGAACCGAACCAATAGTGCGATGGTTTTTTTGGATAACGATAGGTATCATCATACTCCTGAGTGCAAATCCCGTATCGTATCTCCTCTATCAGCTACCCTTACCTATTCTCGCATCAAGTAGCCCTACTCTCATGGCATTTTTACTCGCATTTTGCATGTCTATATTATGTGGATTTGGACTAGATCATTGGATAGTAGAAAAACACTCGATAAAAAAACTCACGAAACGAACGCTCCAAGTCGGATTTATCCTCACACTATTTATGTTATCAGCAAAAATTCCAACACTACACCCGCATTCTGCTGTGATAACCCGCGCTGTATTGTACGGAAGCATTATTGCGATAAGTACTCTTGTGTTATTTTGGATTGCTATCACCAAACCCCGACTACTTAAACTTTCAGTCATGGCACTTCTTGTTATACATATCGCTGATCTTTTTATATTTTTTCAACGATTTAATCCATTTGTCGCAGCATCACTTATATTTCCCAAACACGAAATAACAACTTTTATCAAAGAGCACAGTGACGCACGATATTGGGGATATGGAACTGCTGCTATTCCAGCAAATCTTGCGACAGAATTTCAAGGGTTTTCCCCCGAAGGATATGACCCATTGTATCCAAAATGGTATGGCGAGTTTATATATTCCTATACACAGGGTAAACTGCTTAAAGCATTTAGCAACTCTACTCGTTCAGATGCTGCCATCGTGTCAGGATTTGGCTCGAATGGATTATCTGATTATCGAAAAAATAAAATTCTCGCAGCTCTCAGTGTCGGATATATTCTCGATCGCACAGAAAACGGTAGCACGCAAGAAACATTTCCTTCAGATCTATTTGAGGTCGCGTACCAAAAGGCAGACTGGCACATCTTTAAAAGTACCAAAGCAACGCCTCGTGTGTATCTTGCAGATCACATCGTCACATATGATAGTGACGAAGATTTCTCTCAAAAATTTTTTTCATCAACATTTGACCCTGCAACATCAGTGCTGATCCCCACCCACCCATCTGGATTACAACCCGATACGGCAACGGGGTCCGCATTTATCATCAAGTATTCACCGGAACGTGTGACGATTCAAACAGACAGTACTGCTAGCAAAATACTCGTTCTCACAGACACGTATTACCCAGGATGGTACGCAAAAATAGATCAAACACCAACTCCCATCATACGCGCAAACTGGACACACCGAGCGATTATCGTACCAAGTGGCGCGCACACCATAACGTTTATCTACGAACCATTAAGCGTGCGCATTGGAATAGTATTAAGTATGATAAGTACAGGATTACTTATTCTTATAATTATCACCAAACCAAAACATCATAAATGAAACGCTATTCTTTATTTATACTTGCAGGTATTCTCATTATTGCGTCAGTGCTACGACTCTATCGGCTCGACACTGTTCCACCAGGGATAAATCGTGACGAAGCCTCTATCGGAGTAACTGCATACTCGCTGCTCACGACAGGTCGCGATGAATATGGAAAAAGTCTTCCACTATCCTTTGAATCATTTGGAGACTGGAAAATGCCATTGTATATATATCTGACTATACCGTTTGTACAAGTACTGGGCCTCACAGAGCTAACCGTACGACTCCCATCAGCTCTCGCTGGAATAGCTTCAGTGGGCGCAATCTATGCGCTCGCACTCGCATTGTTTTCTTCTGAAACCATCGCGTTATCCGCCGCATTTATGCTCGCAATCATGCCATGGCACATACACATCTCTCGCGTCGAATCAGAAGCTATTGTCGCAACGCTTGCGCTCATAGTCGGTTCTTTTGTTTTCCTACGAGCCATAAAACATACGTCGCGCACGTTATTGATAGGTGCAGCAGTCATTTTTTCCTCCACGTATTACACCTACCACGGGAACCACGTTTCGACGACACTGCTCATTTTGGGACTTTCTGTACTATATTGGAAAGATATTACTAAAATCACCAAATGGTGGTACGCACTTATAACAGGTGTGGTATTGGTCGGAACAATATTATCTATCGGATTTTCTGCGGATCATACAAAACTCAGTGGTATAAGCATTTTTGGCGACCCGACCGTAGTACATAAACAAATCGAATTACCGAGACTCGAACACACAAATCCAAATTCATTTATGGCAAAACTCACCCATAACAGGGTTACATACGGTGCGATAACTATATTTCAAAATTACCTAAAGGCATACGGACCAGAGTTTCTGTTCATAAAAGGCGGAGGAAACAGCGCACACAATATACAGGGATACGGAAACCTACATCCCATAGGGGCGCCACTCCTTCTTTTGGGGATTATATGGCTCTATAGCGCCACAAAGAATAAAGGAGCCAAATATATACTATGGTGGATAGCAATCGGGGGCGTGGCTGCCGCAATCACGAAGGATGCTCCCCACAGCAATCGTACGCTTGCCGTTGTCCCAGCATTGGCCATAGCACTTGCAGCAGGAATCGACACACTCATGCGCATAAAAACACTCCTGCTTCACAGAATAATTCTCATGATTCTACTTTTAGGATTTGCGGCGTCTATGAGCATATATCTAGATATGTACTTTAATCATTTTCCAAGAAATGAAAGTCAAAATTGGGGATATGCATATAAAAAACTTATTCCAATTATTTCGCATCCTTCACACGCAAATAAGCAAATAATTATGACTCATCCCGAAACATCTCCCTATATATACCTTATGTTTTATAGCGCATATAGCCCTTCGGATTACCAAAAACAGGCAAAACGATACCCAATATCTCGCGATGGATTTACCGATGTGGCTGGATTTGGCAGATTTACGTTTCGCGCAATTGATTGGGAAAAAGATCTAAACTCACCAAACACGCTCATAATAACACGTGCGTCCGAGGCCCCTTCTGAACTTCACCAAAACGCAATCGCAACTATTACCCTTCCCGATGGCACACCACACTATGTCGTCATAGACACTGACAAACAATGAACAAATCACTTCTTTCTACAATTATTTTCACCATAATCCTTTGTATTGGAATATATTTACGACTAGATAGACTGACGCAAATCCCCCCGTCACTTTCACACGATGAAACAGCGATAGCCTACAATGCATATTCCATCCTAAAAACCGGCAAAGATGAATACGGCACACCGTATCCGCTTCTATTCCGTTCGTTCGACGACTACAAACTCCCCGGCATGGTATATGCCACAGTTCCCATGGTTTCCCTTTTTGGACTTTCTGAACTGGCCGCACGACTACCTTCTGCTACATTTGGAATACTCTCGATCGTAGTAATTTTTGGGATAGCCATAGGGCTTCTGGGGAAAAGGCGATGGATAAAATTTCACAACACAGAGCTAGACGGTGCCCTCCTGCCAACACTCATGCTTGCTATATCTCCATGGCATATAAACTTCTCACGACAACTATTTGAAAGTAACGGAGCTGTTTTTTGGTGCATGATGGGCATATATTTCTTACTCCGAAGCTTGAAGAAATACAAAAACATAGTTTGGGCAGGAATATGTTTTGTCATCTCACTGTACTTCTACTATTCAGTCAGACTAGTCATTCCATTTATCGGAATTCTCTACCTCGCAACGCAATGGAAACAGGTATCCGCTCATTGGAAATTTACGCTTTTTAGTGGAATTATCTGTATCAGTTTATTCCTACCTATGGGTAAAGAAATGCTCTCCAAAGGCGGTATGGAACGCATATCAATCGTCAGTGTCGCCAATGATCCCAATTACCTACAAAGGCGGGACCAATACGTCCAAAAGCTTGGGGTGACGCCTTCACTGATTTCAAAAATTATATACAACAGACGCGTAGCGCTTTTTCAAACTATCATAGAAAATTACAGCAAAAATATATCATATAGAAATTTATTCGTAACAGGAACCGGAACATACGGGACACTATACCCCTTTGAAATTATTCTTTTACCACTCGGTTTTATCTCATTATTTTTTATCTCGCGATTTAGTGCGTATCTTATACTTGTTTGGCTCATCACATCATTCCTCCCAGGCGCATTTAGCGTAAATCAACCCAATACACTCAGAACACTTATCGCAGCTCCAGTATTTTCTATACTTTCAGGGCTAGGTCTATGGCTACTTCTGGAAAAAAGTAAAAAATATACTTTCGGCACGATCGCAATATTGGGGTTATTTTGTATGTGCATAAACTTCTCTTTCCCCCGCTTCTATCGAGCGTATTTTTACGAAAACCCGTCGAAAAATGCCCTAGCTTTTGGTGATGGCTACAAACAAATGGTTGCATACGTACAATCAAACGAACATCTCTACGACACAATAGTCATATCAGGATATTATTGGCGACCATACATATTTATGCTCTACTGGGGAAATATTGACCCCACATCCTATCAACAACACGGAAACCGAGAACGATATGGCAAATATATATTTACATCAGCTCCATGGGATAGTAACGGGATAAAACTTATTGACAAAAACACCAAGCTCGATGACCTAGCAACCACAGGAAGCACCCTATATATTCTCACGCCACTTGAATATGAAGCACACAAAAAATCATTTACCCTCGTCAGTACTATACATGGGATAATCGCTCAAAACGTTTTTGTTTCTGCCACACGAGTAGACTAACTCCTGTATTACTTTTTCTCTCCTGTGTCTTTTACCTTTGGAACAGCTTCTAAATACCCTAAAGAAATAAGTTTGTCTAGCATCTCTTTTTGATATCTTTTATCAAAATTGAAGTCACCATCTATATCAAAATTCTGAGTGTTACTCACTTTCCACTCGTACTGTATGTCGCTGAGCGTTTCATTTAGTTTAAAAATACGGAAATAGTGCTCATCCAAAAAATCAGTTACAAAATAATTAAACGTATGCGCGTCTCCTCCCCATGGGGCATAGTTTCTTTGAAATACAACAACCTTTGGTCTGTGGGCGTTTAAATCACGCATAATCTCATCTTTGATTTTTGATTTCGCAGCAGGATCTAAAAACCAATGATGCTTTGTTGGAATTTTTGCCTTGAGATAAAACAGCTCTTCAAAATTAAATGGACCAATCCATGCATATTCGTCTTTCGTAACAAGCTGATTTACCATGGGGGCGACTTGTGGCCGATCATAGATAAGCGGCGCCTCACCCATATATTTAGGAAAAAACTTGTCTTCCATCCGTAAAAACATGCCAGTAGGCATAAACACCCAATATATCCATGTGACAATAAGCAAGGCCCCTGAAATCACTCGTACAGAGAGTGATTCTTTTACCTGATTTACGAGACTCGTCAACGCATACAGCGAAAATGTGCCGTTGATAAAGGAAAGTACGATATAGACACTTGCCCAATAATCAGTTTCCTTTATCTGCTGAGGGTTACTTCTTCCGTTAGAAAAAATTAAGGCAATGATAAATGGCAGTATAAAGCTCACTCGTTTAGACAGAATAAGCACTATAATAAATACCGCATTACTCATCGCGAGGGTTACTTGAAGTGGATCACCTATAGGAAACTGCAATACTCCCCAAAGTGCAGGCAAATAATTATTCATGAACGTATTTGCTATGATGATCGCGTATCGAATCGGATTAAACATGGCCCCCGCGGCTCGTGGATAATTAAAAATATAGTATTCTTGGTTATAGGTTACGTTAGCAAAATACCAATCTTTTAGACTTCCTGTGACAGTCCAAAAAAGAAAATACAGAATATAAGGGAGTGCGACAATGCGTGCGACATCAATACTTATACGCGTGAGACTTTCACCTTCTTGCGCCTTGCCTCTTCCATACAGATATATCGCATACAGTACGATGCCAGATATCGCAAATAAATACGTCATAGACGTAAACCAAACGAGAAATGCGCAAAATGTCACAATTGCTAAATCTGATGCATCAAACTTCTGACGAAAATAATCCTTCAGAAGAAGAAGTATATATGCAGGGATAAATAAGTATGCAGCAAGAGTATCCGCAAGAAGCATCTGACCCCAAAAATACGTTCCAGCTATCGCCAGAGTAAACGCGAAAAACAAATAATAGGTGGCGTCGTATTTAGGAACCCGTTTTTTTATCAAAAAATATGTAGCAGCGACAATTCCAAAAAAACTCAACGCAACAAGCACACGTAATTTTACAAACGATCCTTGGGCGAAGGGTAACAGAATTGCTGACAGTACATAAGCCCCAGGTTGGTGATGCTGAAACCAATCCCTATATGGAATCTTTGCCTCCAATATATACTTTCCACCTACGATACTATCGAATTCATCTGGATATTTCTCATGAAATGCATTCACCACAAACACACTAAGCAATAGAAGAAGAGGAATAACAGTCTTCCAGTCTACCGAGCCTAACCAACCCCAAATCTTTTTCATAATTGGTCGTTTATTTTTTTTGAGCTATAACAACCATATTATCCATCATAGGCACATATATTGGCAATCGGGACACGAATGACCTCGAAAGCCAATGATGCAAAATAGCCCCTATCGTACTTTCTCCCGTTGTCTTTGCCAAATGGAGTATATAGTCCAAGCTCAACCACTTTCCAATACCAAACCAGTCAATCGGAGAAAGCCCGACTCTAGTTAAAAATGTTTGTAGGTTTAATTTCGTAAAAAATGATAAGTGCTGTGGTGGTATATAAAACGTCCATCTCCTGCCAAATACTTTTGCAGCAATACTTTGTGCATTTCCTGTCGCAATAATAATAATTCCGTCATGCTTAAGCAACCCACGAAGCTTTTTCAGATCAGCAATCGGATCTTGTAAATGCTCAAACACATCAAACAACGTTATAACATCATAGGTATTTTTTTTATATCGAACCTCACTTATGGTGCCTTCTTGAATACGAGCCTTTCCTACCAGTTTTCTCGCTTGGCTTACCGCATATGTGGATGGGTCAAACCCATATGCATCAAATCCATTTTGCATCGCCAACTCTACAAAGTATCCATACGCACAGCCTACGTCCAAAAGTTTACCCGAAGTCTTTTTTTGAAGTATACGACCCAAAAACTTTCTCATATTTTGAACAATAACAGGCTTATCTAATTCATAGTTCGCGTAAGCACTTCGAGTAGGATCACCCAAAAAATATCCCTCCGAGTAGTGATCTTTTACGAAAGTGAGATAATTTTTTGCTAAGTCAGTTTGCGCAAACTGACAACGAGGACATCGGTATAACCAATATCCATTTTTGAACAAAAAACGCTCCATACGGGAGCTACAAAGCATACATGTCATATGATTGAAAATAAATCACGATCAGCTCGCTTCCACAGAGATTTTGCCTTACTGCGAGACCTCCAGATAGAAACAAAGCGCGTTATCGCCCACACATACCCCGTAATCATGAGCATATCTCCGCGCAATAATCCCTGTATCAACCGAATGGGTGTCCAAACAATATGCGAAACTATAAGAGATACATCTGAAATATTTTTCCAAATAAATATATATTGATTCCGATACACAATTCGTTTTATATCTCCTTTTGTATATGAAGTTTTTATAGTTCCTTGATCGTGAAAGTGGTCCACGACACTTTTG
>CAZXHY010000036.1:0-13490 GCA_964639945.1 uncultured Gammaproteobacteria bacterium | reverse complement strand
TTGCTTCCTCAAGAAATAGTGGTGCGAAAGTAGCATACTATTTTTGTATATGGACACTCACTAAATCCTAATGATCAAAATTTTTGCAGAATGGTTTGGGAGATGAACATTTGATACAGTTTACCTATGGCAGAAACAGGCTCAATTTTTTGGGGTAAGGCCGCAGCGCCTACCGAGCAGTCTATCGTTGAACGCAAAGGTTTGCGTCAGATGTTGCTAAACACTGAAACCCATGACACAAACGGTGGTTTGAAAGCTGCAATCGAACGATCAAAGCAGGGATTGGGAACAGTGGTGTTTTGTAGCCACAATGCGAAAAATGACATGGTGGCTGCACTTATGATGTTAAAGAAAGTTCCGGAGTTTAAGAAAAAAGAATTTGTGCTTCCTATCAATAGCATGTTATATAAGGCCTATTGGCCGGGAGAAAAATTGTTGGGAATTACGTTGATGCCTGTCCATTCACCGGAGGTACGACGCAAGCATGTGCTGGCGAAAGACAAAGCAACTCGTAAAGAGCTTTCGGTTTTCGATCGCATACTCGTACCGAAAGAAGATTATCTCGATGTAGAAACGAGTCTTCAGCAGTATCTCGCTGCTTCGAAAAAAGCATTAGAACATGGGGGTATAGTTATCGTGGCGCCACAAGCACAAGGCAATCTTGATAAGCTTGACATGACGCATCAACGCAGAACGTTTTCTAAATTTTGGAATTATATGAATCAATTCCCAGAGCTTCAATATTCTGTATTGCCTATGGGGGTCTCGTATCCTGAATCAGCGCAAAACGGTAAACTCCAAAAAGGCGCACATATAGGCGAACGTATGCGAATTGATATTGGGGATTGTTACAAAAGCGATCGTATTGGAAGCACTATTGCCGCAAGCGGGGTGAGTCCTGATCTTTGGATGTATCAGCGGGTCGCAGAATTGTTGCCACAAGCTGCGGTAAAGACGGCAATATAAAAAATATTGCTACTTATTTTCGTACAAACAATGCATTGCCCGAATCGTTCCAATACGTAGTTTCAGACGAGAGCGTCATCCCAGATTTTTTCAACCATTTTTTGTATTCTGGATAGAGCGTGGCTTTTGTATAATTTTCTTTTATATTTATTTCTGTATAAAGAAGTTGAGTATGGGGAAATATTCGTTTGGAAGTCTTGAGTACGTTATATTCCATACCTTGCATGTCGAGCCACATGAAGTCGATGTGTGTGACGTTGTATGTTTTTGCCCATGTATCTAGCGTCATTGTTTTAACTTTTATTTGTTTTTTAAATTCTACTGTAGGGTGAATTTTTAGATGATCCTTGGGTGCAAGAAGCGAGCTGGATGCATCTGACGTTCCTTCACTTATGTGAAGTGTCGATGAGCCATTTGTGTCGCTGAGCGCGAGTTGGTATCGATGAACATTAGAGAATCGCTTCGTGTTTTTTGTAAGAATATCAAATAACTCTGGTACAGGCTCAAACGCATGAATGGTAGCATCTGGCCAGCGCTTGGCCATCTCTACTGTATCTTCTCCTTTATGTGCTCCCGCTTCTAGGATGATAGCGTTTTTGGGGATAAGTTTTCCGATTCTTGATTTGCTATAAGCATGGCTTATAAAGCCTAATATCGATGTATGATTAAGTCTAGAAATGTGTGATGCGATGAATTGGATATTAGAAGTTATGGAGTTCATGAAGTTATCGTATATCGGCGTAGGTCTGCTTGGTCAACGGTTTTCGTTGCATGAGCGCAAGAATTGCAGGAAATAATTCTTGAAGATATTGGAACAACCGCCCTTTTATTCTGCGATCCGATGTCTGAGTAGTGAGTCCACTTAATACCTGAATATCTCCATATTTTGCTATACGTTGGGCTATTTCCACATCATAGAGTTCAAAAAAATGGAGAGAGAATCCACCGATTGCATTATATATTTTTTTACGCACTGCGAAATTACTTGCACGAAGTGCGTGATGGCCAAAGTATACATAGTGCAGCGCATGACCGATGGTGTGCGCGACAAATGTACCTATTTTTGACAAGAAACTCGACTTGGTAAATGTATATAGCCCACAGATAGCCGCTACATGGTTATGGCGATCTAGATGCGTTGCGATTGTTTCGATCCAATGAGTGGGTACTACACAATCTGCTTCAGTGAACGCCAGAATTTTACCTCTGGCGGCTGCAGCACCTTTACGAAATGCATAGATTTTCCCTTTTTGTTTTTCTGTTATGACTCGTGCGCCAAATGATTTCGCGATTGTTTGTGTGCCATCGGTTGATTTTGTGTCGACGATGATCACTTCGTAGGTATATTTGGTTTGTTGATTCTTGAGAGATCTGAGGCACGCTGGCAGAAGCTTTGCCTCGTTTTTGGTAGGGATTACGACGCTTATATATGGGACAGATGCTTTTTTCATACGAATCGGTCTTTATTTTTCTAGACTAGACTGTTAGGATAGCATATCTTCGTATGAACAGGAAAGATGTCCGTACTGCCAAATTGCTTGCAACAAATGCGCTTTTGGCGTGTGATACTTCATTGGGGTATGTGGCAGGGACTCATCATTTTGTCGATTTGTGGGCGAGAGACAGTCTGTTTGCGACATTTGGTGCAAATACGGTCGGGAGTTCGGTTCGATCCAAAACGACCATCAAGAGTTTTTTGGCGCATCAGCGAGCGGATGGACTTATACCGTATCTTATACTACGTAGTCGCATGACTGTGGGGAAATACTTCCGTAGACACTCGTATTACCAAACGCCAGTTCCACACTATCGTTCCAATCAGTCAGGAGGGATTGTGATGGATGGTGGACTGATGGCGATAATCGCCACTCGAGAGTATGTAGAATCCTCAGGTGATATGCGGTTTTTGAAAGAAAATTTTGCGGCACTAGAGCGTGGACTTATTTGGTATTGGAGAAGGTTTCATACAGGCTTGGTGCGTGAATGGTTTCTGTGTGAGTGGGCAGATGCCGTATTAAAAGTGGGCACCACACTCTATACCAACGTATTGTATTGGAAGGCGCTTGGAGATATGGCATGGATGGCAAAAAGACTAAAGAAGAAATCAGAAAGCAGCATGTATCTTGCATGGCAAGAAAAGATTTATGCACTTCTTCAGAGTAAATTTTGGAATGGAGTATTTTTTGCAGATTGGATTGATTACGCGCGGCATGATTATATAGCAACGCACGCAAACATGATGGCCGTAGTGTTTGGTCTGGCTACACAAACACAAGCGACTTCTATATTGTCATATGCTACAAAACATTGTTGGAATGGGTGGACTTTGGAGTCAAATTATCCACACTATGAGTGGTGGCGAATTCCACTTTTACAGAGAGTAGTTGGCATGGCAGATTATCATAATCGTGGATGTATGTGGTTACAAACGGGAATTTGGTATGCGGTTGCGCTATCCCATGTAGGGAGGAAAAAAGAAGCAAAGAATGTGCTTGATGCTATCTCTCAAAAAATAGTAGATGCTGGGGATGTGTATGAGGTGTTTGAAAAAAACGGTACCCCCGTTCGTCGTTTTATCTATAGAAGCGAAGGACCATTTGCGTGGACAGCTGGTGTTTATTTGTGGGCATATCATATGATTTACGGAACCATATGAAAGTATCCCAACCCACCATATCAATCATTATCCCCGTCTACAATGAAGAACGTACGATAAGCACTATCATCGAACTTTTTCGGACATGGGGAAGAGCTATTGAAATTATCATAGTAAATGATGGATCTGCTGACAAAACGCTTTCAGCACTTGCTCAGTTTGGCAAAACCATCACCGTGATCACGTATAAAAAAAATCAAGGAAAAGGTTACGCTATCTATAAAGGGGTCACAAAAAGCAAAGGTGACATTTTGTTCTTTTTTGATGGAGACGTGGTTGGTGCTACGCACAAGGATTTTGATGCCATTGTCGAACCTGTATTAAAAAATCGCGCAGACATGTCTTTGGGGGCTGCACGGTTTTGGAGTGTAGGTACACTCGAACCGTTCAATGATGTGACGGGTTTACGCGCAGTGCGACGCAGCATCGTATATCCTGTGATCGCTTCGATGAAGCGTGTGGGGTATGGTGTGGAGTTGCTGTTGAACGATTTACACAAAGATAAGCGAGTGGTAACTGTGAAGTTGCAGCATGTGTATATTTTGGGGAAATGGGCGAAGCAAACAGTACCAGATGCAATATTTGCGTATGTTGTAGAGGCGAAAGATTTAGTATCTCAAGTCGTAGTACAACAAGCGACAGATATTCCACCGGCGACCATGCGAGTATTGCGTGTTTTGCAAAAACATCTCGTTCGAGTGCTTGATTATTTTCCGTAAGCGTTCAAATCTGGTACCGTTATAGTGATGGACGAACGATCCTGCTGGATAGGGTTTAGTGTGTTTCCGGGTATAGGGCCTGTGCGGTTTAGGCTTCTTTTGGAATATTTTGGGTCTGCTGAGGCTGCATGGCGTGCGTCAGACACAGAGCTTGCAGCCATAAAATTGAATGAGCGAATTCGTGTAGAATTTATACGATTTCGAAAAACATTTGATATTTCTGAGTATCGTAAAAAATTAGAAACACTCCACGTTGGAACTTTGACGCTTCAAGATAAAAAATATCCAGCACATTTGGCACAGATTTCTGATGCGCCATTCGTGCTTTACGTAAAAGGTAGTCAGCCCAAGGTGCCCCTAGATCTTTCACGGACAATTGGGGTGGTAGGTACTCGTCACGTCACCTCGTATGGCTCTGAGGTGACAGAGCGATTAGTCGCAGAGCTTGTTTCGTACGGGTTTACTATAGTTTCGGGTTTAGCATATGGAGTAGACGCGATTGCACACAAAGTAGCGATGGATAAAGGAGGAAATACGATTGCGGTTTTGGGATGCGGTATTGACATTATCGCTCCACCAAGCAATGCTAATCTTTATACCCAAATTGTAGCGGGGTATGGCGCGATAGTATCTGAGATGCCGCTCGGGATGCGCCCAAGTAAGGGATTGTTTCCCGCGCGCAATCGCATTATCAGTGGGTTAAGTCTCGGCATTGTTGTGACTGAGGGAGCCGATGACAGCGGAGCACTTATAACAGCACGATACGCAGGTGAGCAGGGTAGAGAGGTGTTTGCGGTTCCGGGACCCATAACCAGTCCATATAGTCGAGGGCCTGCAAAATTGTTAAAAAATGGAGCAAAGCTTGTAGAATCGGCGAAAGATATTCTCGATGAGCTAGGGATGTCCGAAATACCAAGATTTGAGGCTAAATATAGCGCGTACGGAGAAACAAAGGAAGAGCGGCAGATCATAGAATCATTGCAAAAAGAGCGAATGCATATCGATATGCTCGTGCATAGAACAAACTTGACAATTGCACAGGTGGCCGCTACT
Organism: uncultured Gammaproteobacteria bacterium; assembly: GCA_964639945.1. Classification (GTDB taxonomy): domain Bacteria; phylum Patescibacteriota; class Microgenomatia; order UBA10105; family UBA927; genus UBA927. Next base: position 8,096 of record CAZXHY010000036.1, on the reverse strand, counting down.
CTGACGGTTCTTGAGATGCGCAATATTGTGAAAGATTTTGGAGAAAAAACATACGGATTATGCAGTTAATTATCGTGGAATCACCGACCAAGGCTAGAACACTATCTCGATTTTTGGGGAAGGATTATCGTATCGAAGCCTCTATGGGGCATGTACGGGATCTTCCAAAAAGTACATTGGGCGTAGATTTGGATAATAATTTTGAGCCGAGTTATCTTATCCCACGTGACAAAACGAAGCAGGTAAACGAGTTACGCGCTGCGGCAAAAAATGTAGATCAAATCATCCTCGCTACAGACCCAGATCGTGAAGGAGAAGCTATCGCATGGCATATAGCATCTATTTTTGCCGGTGATGAACAAAAGAAAGAAGCTGCAAAGTCGAAGACGAAAAAAACAAAAACCGATCCAAAAAAATTTGTACGAATAGCGTTCCATGAAATCACAGAATCAGCGATCAAAGAAGCACTTGAACACCCTGGGGTCATAGATATGAAGTTGGTCGATGCGCAGCAAGCTAGGCGTGTGCTCGACCGTTTGGTGGGATATAAACTTTCACCTCTGCTTTGGCAAAAGCTATCAAAGCGCTGGCTGTCTGCAGGGCGAGTGCAGTCGGTCGTTGTTCGGCTTATCGTTGAGCGAGAGCGTGAGATAGGGAAGTTTGAGAGCCGAGAATACTGGACGATAGACGGCGTTTTTCTACCGGATACTAGTCATGCGGGGAGTCAAATACAAGCACATTTAGTTGCAAAAAATGGAGTGAAATATGAGAAGACGCTCACCTTTAATTTATTTGACGGAGTGTATACTACCTCAAGCTCATCGCTTACGAATGAAGCAGAAGCAGCAGCAGTTGTCGCAGATCTTGCCAGTCCATATATTGTTTCTTCTGTCGCAAAAAAAGAAGTAAAACGCTCGCCTCCGCCACCGTTTACTACGAGCACATTACAACAAGATGCAGGAAGAAAATTGTATTTCTCCTCGAAGCGAACTATGCAGATCGCACAGAAATTATATGAAGAAGGGTACATAACATATCATCGTACCGATAGTGTAAATTTATCAGAAAAGTTTTTGGGGGAATCACGATCATATATAGAACAAACCCATGGAAAGGAATTTGTGCCACAAGTAAGTCGTGTGTTTAAGACAAAGTCAAAGGTAGCGCAAGAGGCACATGAAGCTATTCGACCTACCAAAGTATCACTGCAGACGCTTTTGAATGAGTCCAACATGGATTTCAATAAAGATCATATACGATTGTATGAGCTTATTTGGAAACGTGCTATGAGTAGTCAGGCGGCAGATGCGATGTTTGATTCAACTACCATTATCATAAAAAGTGCGAATGGGTATGAGTTTCAAACAAACGGATCCGTCGTAAAATTTGAAGGATACTTGCGTATCGCAGGACACCAAGCGGCAAACGAAAACGAAGAAGTGGTGATACCAGATGTTTCGGAGGGTCAAATGGTGTCATTATCGGGTACGACACCGACGCAGCATAATACAAATCCTCCTCCTCGGTATACAGAAGCGAGCTTAGTTAAAACACTGGAAGAAAAAGGCATAGGTCGTCCAAGTACATATGCGCCAATTATCACAACTATCATAGATCGGCAGTATGTAACGCGTGAAGAAAAAAAACTTGTTCCCACAGAGTTAGGTATGGCAGTTACGGATTTTTTGGTGCTGTATTTCCCAAATATATTAGAGCTTCCATTTACTGCCCATATGGAAGATGATCTTGATTCTATAGCGAATGGTGACAAGGCGTGGCAACCAGTTATATCTGAGTTTTACGAACCATTTTCTAAAGCACTTGCGGCAACATATGACGCAGCGACAAAAGTAAAGCTTGTCGAAGAACGTATCGATGAAAAATGCCCAACATGCAATCATGACCTCGTGGTTCGAAGTGGTAGATACGGAAAATTTATCGCGTGTACAAATTTTCCAGAGTGTAAATATACCCGTCAGTACGGAGAGAAAATAGATATAAAGTGTCCACGATGCGGGAGTGCGATCTTAGCCAAAAAAAGTAAGAAAGGTAAAATGTTTTATGGGTGTAGCAATTACCCAACGTGTACATTTGCGGCATGGAAGAAGGAAGATATCAAGTAAGATTGGTAAATAGATCGAATTGGTATATCATAAGGCTATGGATGATCGCAAAAAAACATTAGCAGCACTTACGATTATTGCAGGAGTAGTGGTGCTTATCGTGGTAATTGTGGGTGTGATTATATCAAGCAAAAAAACTGTATCACCAGTCCCAGATGAAAGTGCGATTCGCGTCATATTTATAAGCCCGACAGTGGTTCCTGCCATTTCCGCGACGGAAACTCCTGCACCCACGGATAAGCCCCAAGTAACCGCAAAACCCACTGCTAAGCCCACAGTCAAACCCACGACGTCTGTGACTCCTACAGGTGGTGCTGCCACAGTAACACCCACAAGATCAGCCACGCCCACACCCACAAAAACTGTTACACCGACACCGTGATACACACATTACTTGCCCTAGATCAGCGTATTTTTTTGTGGGTTAACCATTTGCCACACCCAGTGATTTTAGATGGCGTGGCAATGACGTTTTCTGGCCTAGGTGCTGCTATTCTTCTCTGGGCACTTCTAGGATTGTGGCTATTTTTTCATGAGGAGAGAGAAGGAAAGCATGTGTTCTGGCGAATTTTTTTTGCCGTTGCGATTGCTAGTCTACTCGTAGAAGCTATTTTGAAACCTATGATTGGAAGGGTCCGTCCAGCATTTGACATAGGTGCACTTGTCGTTGCTCCAGCTACGGGATATTCGTTTCCTTCCGGACATGCCACCGTGTCTTGGGCGCTTGCTGTTGTACTGGCGTCGGTCGAACAACGGTATGCGTTCTTATGGTTTTTTTTGGCGTTTTGTATTTCGTTATCACGGGTATATCTTGGGGTTCATTTTCCCTCAGACGTTATAGTGGGAGCGATGATCGGGTTAGCCATAGGGCGCGCTACACTTCATATTATGAGCGGACGATTAGTACATAAAGGATGGAAACGAAAATTCGGTAAATCCCAAAAGAAGTAAACGTAGCATGTTTTACCCATGCGAGGAATGTTTTCATAACAAAAAGTGCCACAATCCATGAGACGACAAATCCGATTCCTAGAACGGCTACATTTCCTCCTGCAGTGATGACATCCATATTTTTTATGAGATCGAGTCCGGTAGCTGCAGCCATGGTGGGCATAGCCAGTAGAAATGAAAACTCTACCGCATCGCGACGCGTAAGCCCCATAAACATCCCCCCTACGATAGTGGCTGCTGCACGAGAGACTCCCGGAACCATAGAAAACGATTGAAATAGCCCAATGGTGATAAGTTGTTTGTGTGTCAGAGTCATGATCGTGTTATTGACGGGAGCAGGGTGAGTTTTCCAATATTTTTCTAGAAGGATAAGGAGGAGTCCTACACTGGCAAGCATTATCGCAACCAAAATATCCGCGGTAAACAGTGTTTTTATCGCTTTATATAATATAACTCCCAATATTCCTGTCGGGATAAACGCGATAAGCAAAGGTTTTATTATGGCGGGCTTTTTTATGATAAGTTTTCCATACAGTGTAGCGACTGCCATTATGGCTCCTAACTGTATAAATACTTCAAAACTTTTTGTAAATTCTGAATCCTGAATTCCTAGTAGTTTGCCAACGAGAATGAGATGACCGGTCGACGAGATAGGAAGAAATTCCGATATCCCTTCGACAATTGCAAGGATGATTGCGTGAATAATGTCCATGTCTAAATAATACCAGATAGTAGTGGCGCAGATACATACGTCTAAAATCCATAGATGGTCGGATTGTGTATAATTACATCCATGATAAAACTTAATGCAAAGCAATTACGCACGCAGGAACCCGATATGGACGTTATGCGCGCGATCAAAAAAAATCCCATTATTATTATTGTGGATGATGTGCTGGATACCTATAATGTTGGGTCTATTTTTCGGCTTGCGGATGCTGTGGCTGCAGAGAAAGTCATACTGTGTGGTCAGACATTGACACCGCCTAACTCCAGAATAAAAAAAGCATCTATCAATACATGGCAATGGGTAGATTGGGAATACGCAGAATCAGCAGTTGATGCTATTGTAAAATTGAAGCAATCTAACCCTGCGCTTTCTATAGTTGCCGTCGAACAAGATGAGCGGAGTAAACCGTTTTACGAAACGTCCTATACATTTCCTGTAGCGATCGTTGTCGGCAATGAGACTGTGGGAGTGAGGAAAGAAGTGTTGGCTATAGCTGATCGAATCGTCGAGCTTCCCATGTGGGGGATAAATACGTCGCTGAACGTCATGGTATGCAGCGGTATAGTGCTGTACGACATACTGAGATCGTTACCATGATCGTTATACATAAGGCGCGCTTCTAGATTTTAATGATGAAACAACGATTGGTTCTTTTATTATGTTCTACGATAGTTGCTGTTGGACTAGGTGTGATGGTGTTTTCAGTGAGCATGAAATATATGAGAACTCGTGCTCCAAAAGAGGAACAGCCTTCTGTGCGTATAATTCCTGTGCGTAAGGAGTTTTTGATAAGCTCGGCTTCGTCAGGGTTGAAATTTTTTTACGAAGCACCACCGTCAGTAGTGCAATACGATGAGTATAATTGGCTTCCGTATGTACCCAGCTATACAATAAATAGTGATACCCTGCACGAACGATATGAATACCCTGTCAAAAAGGAACCAAATGTTTATAGAATTATAACCCTTGGTGACTCGTTTACATTTGGTCATTTTGTAAACACGAAAGATAACTGGACTGAGGTATTAGAAGACTTGCTCAATAGCTCGTGTCTTACTGAATCTATGCACAAAATCGAAATAATTAATCTTGGCGAGCGAGGATATGATGTGCGATACGCGGCACATAGGCTCGCGACCCGTGGCATGAAATATAATCCTGATCTTATTTTGTACTTTGAGTCTACAAGTGGGTTTGATAGGAACCGCGAATTGGATGATCCTTATATAGAATTTTGGGTAAAACGATTAACAGAGCTGGATAGTGCAAGATCGCATCTGGATATAGTCAAAGAGGCTGCGGAACGTGCGAAGGTAGACGTAAAGCGCACATACAGTGACGTGCAATTATTTGAAGAAATTCATCAAGCATGGGTGGAGTTATTCACAGTGAGAAAGTCAACACCGGTAATTGTGGCTTCGCGAAATGATCTTAACTTAAGAGAAGTTACACGACTAAAATTGTGGACGGTGGGACATAGGCAGGTATCATTGGCGCTTAGTGTGAGAAATTTATATGAGTTTGAGGGGGGGACTTTGCAGGATGGTCATCCTAGCGTAATCGGACATAAAATGATCGCTGATGATATATTTGGATATCTCAAACGTAAAAAAATAGTTTCCTGTAATTAACCATATGAAGAACGTTATCGCTCTCACAGCTCTCATAGTGTTCATATTTTTTGGATTATTATCCAAGTATGAAGATCGTGCAGCGCTTCGAAGTTTAGATTTTGCGGTCACAACGAAACTACAAGAAAAAATTGATACATCTTCGCGCTTGAGGTTGGCCGATTTTATCGGGAACCTTATGGAGGGCGCGACTTTTTTTGCGAGTCCTGAATTTACTGTCGCTGTTACATTGGTTTACACTGTATTTTTTGCCTACGATCGAAAATCAAAACGTTGGAATTGGAAGGCAGCTATAATTCCACTGGCGTTGACGTCCGTTGTCATATTGGAAATATATGCGAAGTCCATTGTGCATCATCCGTCGCCACCCTTTTCTATGATAAAAAATCCGACTACGATGTTTGCAAAAGATTATATAAATGAGCAGTTTTCATATCCGTCGGGACATGCAGCGCGCGCGATTTTTATGGCCATGCTAGCATTTGTGGCGATTTATGGTTCTAAGATTATAAAAAAAAGTATGCGATATGGTTTGATTGCTATTCTTATATTATATGTATTACTCGTGAGTGTGAGTCGTATATATCTCGGACATCATTGGTTTTCAGATGTATCGGGAGGATTATTTCTTGGGGCAAGTTTTGGATTGTTTGTTATGTGGATGCTTGTTCCTTGGGAGCATAAGCGCGAAAAACCCGAGTAAATACTTCTTCAGGGTGCGAGAATGGCTTCAGATGATGTGCGTTTTTATCATATTCAATTGCAATAGGTGAAGGTGTTGGGCGGGCTTTGTCCTGTAATCGATTTTCCATATAGTGTGCGAATTTTTTTCCTCCCACTGCAATATCTTTGCCACCAACATATAAAACAATTTTTCCGTCGCGCACTTTCATAGTGTCCCAATCTGGCTGTCTATAATGGGAGCCGCTTTGTATAGCAACTGAGACTCGGTCGCGAAACCAAAAGTTGCCCGTGTGCTTTCCTTCATTTCTGTCATTGTCGTAGGTTGATCGAAAGATATGGGGTAAATCACCGATTGCTTGGGCAAGAGAGCGGAAGAGGGTAAATCTCCGGAAAAATACTGGAAAGAGCGTGTGCATAGTAGTAGTGCCTGCGGGGTTTAAGAAGATGGCGTTGTGTACACGATCAGAAATTTCTTGGTTGTGAAGGAGGTTTTTGGCCATAAGTCCGCCGCCAGAATGGGAGTATAAATCAAAAGTCTCTCCATTTGGTAGTAATTTTTTTATGGCTTGTTTCATAAATTGCGTATGCGGCTCGTAGCTCGGAGCTTGGAATTTTTGAAGCGGATCGAATATGGGAGGTTGAGCGTCTTGTACTACAGCATCTGCAAATGCCTGACTCATGTGTCCGTTGGCTCCATCTGGTTGACCAATGACAAAAACTTTGTCACCAGTGCGAAGCGCGTACTCTACTGCAAACGATTCGACCCCCATAGGATTTCCGGCACTCGAGCATAAAAATACCATTATTTTTCCTGTTTTGGATTCTTGGTTGAGGATTGCGATTTCGCTGCTATTTGTTCCAAGATCTACCAGTGACCCGTTTTTTTCGTAACGAACACTTACAGGGCATTGTTTGAAATCATATATCTCACGAGTGATCCGAGCGCGTTCAAGTTCAGTGTTCACGATGTGTACATGTTCAGGCTTGATTGCGGTTGAAAGAGACGTGGGTTTAGTGCGTTGTATATCTTGGGTTCCCTCATCTATTTTATGTATATCTTTCAGGACTGGACGTAATATTTTTGCTTCTCCCTTGGTGTGTAGTCGTTCTGCAAATCTCCTTGGTATGCTATTGATAGCGTCTGATCCTGAGTGGGTGTGTTCGGTAAGCAGTCCCATCATGTAGAGCGTTCCTCCAGCAAGCTGTGGATGCTCGGCTCCAGCATGAATGATGGTGGGAAAAGTACGGCTCAAAAATTCTTGCTTACTGGTCAGCTGATCGGCCATCCAGCGCTTGAGAGTTTTTTCTCGTGCACTAAAAAGTTTGTCGAATTTCTCGACCATTCCTTGCTCGATGGGACGGAGTAAATTATCGGAGTTGTGAAATCCTGTACCTGATTCTGCCATGTATTAGCCATGATATCATACCCACAGGCGCTCTTTATCGGTGCGTACGATCACTGCTTGACGTGGCATAGATGTACCGCATATAATACATGAACAATGACTGACTAGAGGCGACGCCACGAGTGGTTGATAACAACACCCCGACTGGCGGGGCTTTTTTTTGTCTCTCATTGATACTCGCTCTTTAACAATCGAATGGTGATAGGAATTTTTTATTGATGTAAGCAGTATTTTGGTCAAACAAAGTGCCCTTATGTCAATTTTTTTGAGAGTTTGATCCTGGCTCAGGATGAACGCTGGCGGCGTGCCTTAAGCATGCAAGTCGGACGGGATTTTGGAGTCGCAAGATTTTGATTTCTAGTGGCGGACGGGTGAGTAGAAGCAGGGAACGTACCCCTTACTGTGGGATAGCTCGTCGAAAGACGGGGTAATACCGCATGAGAACGCAAGTTCAAAGCGCTTAACTGCGCGGTGAGGGAGCGGCCCTGCACTTATCAGCTAGTTGGTGGGGTAAAAGCCTACCAAGGCTACGACGGGTAGGGGGTGTGAGAGCATGACCCCCCACAATGGC
>CAZXHY010000035.1:0-13625 GCA_964639945.1 uncultured Gammaproteobacteria bacterium | reverse complement strand
CTTTTATTGATTAAAATAAGAAAACTATGCATACCATCATGAACAGTGATATATCGATCGATATTCTCAAGCGAATGTCGCGTAGTTCTATCGGCCTGCGAGTTACTGATGATGGGAGGGTTGAGATTCGTGCCCCATATTTTATTCCTCATTTTGTGATCAATAGGTTTGTGCAGTCTAAACGTGACTGGATTATACGGGCAAAGCAAGCAGTATTAACTAGATCAAAAGTACAAAAAATTGAGTATCGTGAGGGGGGTGTCATACAAATTGCCTCCAATTCTTATGGTATACATATAACAGATGGGAATGCGATTGTCCTTGTCGGATCGAGGATTTTTTTTCCCAAAAAATTTTTATCGAATGCACGATTGCATATGGAGCGGTGGTGTCGAGTATTTGCAAAAAAATTTCTCGCACAGCGACTGGATACATACGCTGCACAGATGCATGTTCGATATGCAAGAATTTCTATTCGAGACACTTCGACTCGATGGGGATCGTGCTCCAATCGAGGGACTATAAGCTTCTCATATAGGCTTATATTTGCTGATCTATCCATCATAGATTATGTCGTTATTCATGAGCTTTCTCATCTTACTCACCATAATCATCGGAAAGTGTTTTGGGATAGAGTGGCGTTGTTTTATCCTGAGTATAAGGTGGCAAGAATGTGGTTACGCCAAAAAGGGCACACATTGAAGCTGTAATAGCGTGCATTTTTTTCAAATAATAGGCTATCATAGCTATATGAAATCGTTACATACACATATTCGATTTGCGAAAAATTTAGTTCATTTGTTAGACACGAAATTTCGTATATTTGGATTACGGTTTGGTATAGACCCATTGTTGGACGCAATCCCAGGGATAGGAACCCTGATTGGTGCAGTTACATCGTGTTATTTGTATTGGATAGCATACAAACTGTGCGTACCTCGCATAGTGTATATAAAGATGACATGGAATATCATGGCGGATTTTATATTAGGCTTAATACCCGTTATTGGAATTGTGTTTGATTCATTTTATAAATCAGATGTTAAAAATTTTGTTTTAATCGAAACGTACTTTGATCCGGATATTCTTGAGGGAGAATTCGTTGATGTGTAAGTTGATCATGGAGTATTATCCCGTGTGAGATCAGGATAAAACTCTCGTAAAATAAATATAAACGCTTCGCCAAACGATATGGTATGAGTGAGGAATGTTTGATGAATGCGTTCTTTTGAAAAATATTCAAAGGAATCAGATTCGACATTGAGCACAGGAATTTCATTTGATTGAATTTCATACAGTACAAAAAGATGGTTTTCTCGTTTGCCTCGTGTGGTTCTATTAAATATTTTAGCGCCGATACGCTTATACGACGTAGGAATTATACCAAGCTCTTCCATCGTTTCTCGTGCGAGTGCATGATCTTCTGATTCTCCTGCACTGATATGTCCACCAACTGGCGAAACAAATTGACCAGCATCTTGTCTGTCAGCTGATTGTTTTACTAGTAACCATTCACCGCTAGAATTTATTACTTCTGCGATGACACACCTATGGAGAAGTCCTTTTGCGTGAGCATCTTCTTTAGATACTTGATTGATGACATGGTTGTGGTCGTCTATTACATCTACGTATTCCATGGTTAGGGGGGTGAGGGTATGGTGCAGCCAAATTCGATAGGCTGTAATCGAAGATAGAGATAGGTAAAAGGATTCCATCCCCAAGGTTTTGAGAGTTTATATATGACAATGGCACGATGACCACAAATAGAATTTGCGATAGGTTGTTTAGTGTTGATTGCTCGATCGTAATCTGTCAGTGCGCGACGTAAGTCTTTTGCATAATAAAATAAATGAATATCTCCTCGATTTGCGAGTGCTGTAGCGTAGTTTGGACGAAGGACTATTGCCATATCTAAATCTGATAGTGCATGAATATAATCCTGAAGCCTCATGTATGTATAGGCACGATTATTATATGCTTCAGCGGTAGGCTTGTTGGCTATAGAATATGTATAATTTGCCAGTGCCCTCGTACAATCACCGTGTTCAAAATAATAGTCACCTAACTGAAAGTATTCAAACGCTGTTTTTATGGTTTCTGGTGGGACAGAGGTTATCTTTTTTTGTGTAATACAGTACGTATCTTTCGATGATATGTATGTGTGTAGACTTACCGCCCCGATTGTTAGAAGTAATAATATCGAGACTATGATGCGGAACGCGCGATGGTATGATTTTTTTGGAGTATGTGAACGATGGACAGTGTGTTTCTTCATACGTAACTCTATAGTAGCACTAAAATCCTTGTAAGTTTTGTATTTGGTTAACCTGTTTTACTGCTGTGTTATAAGAGGTAATCATGATGCGCATAGCAACAATTAGCACGACAACGGTAATTGCTATAAGCGCGAGCCCGATGTTCCTAGTTTTTTGATCTTGAGATCTAAGATATTTAGCGCTCCAAATAAAACCCATGGGAGGTAAAATTATGCTCCCAAGGATGTGCGCAATGGTTGTTGAGGGTGTTATGGACACAGGGGCAGGTCGGAGATTGTGGCCACAGTTGAAACAGAAAAAATCAGATGGACGCACACCAACATGGCAGATAGAACATGTGGTCATTTCATCCATGAATCTATTGTACAATATATGTTCACATGAAAATTATTACGGTCACTGGAATATTTTTTGTTCTTTCTTTACTTGTTATTTTTTTCCTCAAATGGTGGTTGCTTGGTCCGGTAACTGTTGCGAGTAAGTCACAGGTATATATCAAAAGCCAAGAGACACTGGATGTCGCGGGCGAACTGGTCAAAGCGGGGCTTATACGTAATGCAAATGCGTTTCAATTACTGTATTTGGTTCTAGCTGGAGACAAAAAAATAGAGGCTGGGGGTTACCGTTTAGACCCATCTATGGATGCTTGGCAGGTAGTGCAAAAATTATCAGAAAAACCAGATTTAGTTTGGGTATCTATGCGGGAAGGGTTGCGTAAAGAACAAGTTGGAGAAATAGTGGGTGAAGCACTGGGATGGAGCGAGGAGCAACGCAACCACTGGAACACTCTCTATACTGTGGATACAAGACCTGATTACGCAGAGGGTGTATATTTTCCTGATACGTATTTGTTGCCCAGAGACGAAACAGTCGAGCAAATTGCGCAGCGGTTTATAGATCGTTTTAACGAAAAATTTGCGCCGTTCCTGCAAAAATTTACTGAGAAAAATATTCGATGGACCACAGGGCTTAAGATTGCGTCGCTTATCCAACGAGAGGCAGGAGGAAAAGGAGATATGAAAATTATCTCCGGCATCATATGGAATAGACTAGATAAAGAAATGAAATTGGAGATTGATGCGACCATGCAGTACACCAAAGGTAAACACGGAGATATATGGTGGGGACGGATTGATTTGTCAGAAAAAAAATCAGATTCACCATATAATACTTATGTATATAAGGGGCTTCCACCTACTCCCATAGCAAATCCAGGGCTTGCCGCAATTGACGCAGCACTTAACCCTGAGAAAACGGATTGTATCTTTTATTTACATGGGGTAGATAAACAAATACATTGTGCGCTCACATATGAGGAGCATTTACAAAACATAGATACATATCTAAGATAAATACACTATGAGGAAATATATCTATATTATTTTTTTCGTGATATTATTGGGAAGCGCTTTTTTCTATATACGAACGAGAAACTCAAAAAATTTATCGCAGAAAATTTCAGAAACCGAAAAAGTTTCTACAAAAATTATGAATAAACCAGAAATGCAAATAGATGTAAAAAAAACATATACAGCGTTGCTTGAGACATCTGCTGGGGATATAGAAATTTTGCTTAATGCGAAAGAAACACCTATCACGGTAAATAATTTTGTTTTTCTTTCACGAAATAGTTTTTATGATGACACGATTTTTCATCGTGTCATTCGAGGCTTCATGATTCAAGGCGGAGATCCAGAGGGTACAGGTCGAGGTGGTCCGGGGTACAGGTTTGACGATGAACTTTTTTCTGGCGATTATACTCGTGGGACTGTAGCTATGGCCAATGCTGGTCCTGATACAAATGGGAGCCAGTTTTTCATCATGCATGCGGACTACGGATTACCAAAAGATTATGTAATCTTTGGGCAGGTCACTCGAGGGATCGAAGTGGTTGATAAGATCGCTACCGCAGAAACTGAAGATAGTGGAGAAGGTTCTACTCCAGTCAAACCAGTCACCGTTGAATCTGTGACGATCACCGAAAAATAATCATAGATTATTTTTTATTTTCTTTTTGTATAGTTTTCCAATGATACAGATATAGTGGTAATCCCACGGCTATCATAGCAAGTGAATTGGACAAATCACGTTCACGATTTCTTTTTTGATCGCGTTCAGCGTTAGCCCTCATAAGCTTTTCATCTATTTGGCTTTTTTCACCACCCTCAGGTATAGGAACTGAGTATTCATATTTATCACTGTCAGGGAAGATGAATACCTTTAGTCCTAGATCTACCATGCGTACGGAGCCGATGACAACAGTAAGCAAACCAACGAAAGAAAATAAGTAGAGATAGATAAGACGAATATTTATTTTCATACAAATATCATAGCATAGACGTTGGCGGTATAATGAGTATATGCAAAAAATGTATGGCAGTCGTACGTATGAGCCAAGCTCTGCTTTGCCGTTTAAAATAAGTAGGACGAAAATACAATATTATTTAGAATGTCCTCGATGTTTTTATTTGGATCGCAGGTTAGGAATAGTGCGACCCAGTGGTCCGGGATTTTCGCTAAATTCTGCAGTAGACACGTTGCTTAAGCGTGAGTTCGATCAGTTGAGAAAGCAGGGACAAGCACATGAGATTATGCATCAGTATGCGATAGATGCTGTGCCATTTGTACATCAAGACCTAGATGTGTGGAGAGAAAATTTCACAGGTAAACAATATCTTCACGAGCCAACAAACCTCATAATTTTTGGTTCAGTAGATGATCTGTGGGTCAATCCCAAGGGCGAGCTTATTGTCGTCGATTATAAATCGACGTCCACGGAAAATGAAATTTCTTTGGACGATCAATGGAAGCAAGGATACAAAAAACAATTAGAAATTTATCAATGGATTTTTCGTCGAAGTGGATTTTCTGTATCGCAAACCGCTTATATCGTGTACGCCAATGCCGGCAAAAACAGATCAGCATTTGATGGAAAGCTTGAATTTACTCTGACGTTGCACCCGCATGACGGGGATGATTTTTGGATTGAGCCAGTAATCTTTGATATAAAAAAATGTTTAGAGCTTTCAAAACCTCCAGACCCACAAAAAGAATGTGAGTATTGTAAATATCGGCAAAAAGCTAGCGCGCTTGAGCTTTCTGGACAGTTGGGTTTGTGACATGTTTTTACTATGAATACTGAGGGGTTGTTACAATTTCTTATATCGGCTCGTACTCATACGTACGCAGGCAACACTGGGGAAGTTCCCACGTTGATCGAGGGTCACAAGCAATATGAGTACAAAGATGGGGAATGGTTGTATAGGGATATGTATACAGTAGGTGATGGTCGGTTTGTTGGGGTAGAGACCGTATACCTGAGATCAAAACCTATATGGAGCATGTCGTATTTTGGGAATTTTTCTGCAATGACAGAAAAGGGAGCTGACACAATTTTGCGAAAAGCTATGACGGCAAATGTAGAAAAAACGAGATTATGGCATTCTGTTACATGGAAAGATGAGAAATTTACATATCATTGTGAGGGGTCAGGTCGGGATATACACGAAATTTGTGGCGCTGAAGATGTGATGGTATCAAAAAAGCGATTATATTATTTTACCTATGCAGGTGGGAGCGTCGGGTAACGTCATTCGTTGTGGGGTGTTGAGGGTAGGCAATTAAACTGTTTTAGATACACATGTGGAGCATTGTGATACGCCTCTTGACATAGTGAAAATGCACGTTATAATAAGGATTAATTGAATAGCCTAAGAGGCGAACGTTCATTGTTCGCTTCTTTTTGTCGTTCTTTACAACATAAACGTATTTATTTTCTTTGAGGACTTATTGAATGGCGTCAGCACACACTTTTCAAAAGCGCGAATACTGGGGAACAGATTATAAAAATCTTCCTCGCCTAGACCTCACTCTGGTACAACGTGAATCGTATCAGTGGTTCCTCGAGACCGGAATCAAAGAACTTCTTGAAGAAGTTACTCCCATGACAGATTTTACGGGGAAGAACTGGGAGCTCGCACTTGGTGATTATTATTTTGGACGACCTCGACTTACTCCAGCAATTGCACAAGAAAAGGGACTCACATTCGACATGCCCCTGAAAGTAAAAGCAACGCTCACCAACAAGCAGACAGGTCATCAGATGACCCAAGAGGTGTTTTTGGGAGATATTCCAGCTATGACTGACCGCGGAACTTTTGTTATTAACGGCATAGAGCGCTGTGTGGTAAATCAGTTAGTCAGATCTCCAGGCGTGTATTTCACAGGTGAGGTAGATCCAACTACTGGACGTACATTATATAGTGCAGAAATTCGACCAATGCACGGATCATGGCTCGAATTTTTTGTCACGAGAAACGACGTGCTTATGGTTCGAATCGATCGACGACGCAAATTTGTCGCATCTACATTCTTACGCGCTGTCGGATTTGGTTCTAACGAAGAAATACAACGATTGTTTGAGGGTGTAGTTGGAAGTGAAAAGTTTTTACCAGCAACCCTTGCTAAAGATCCAACCACAAGTCAGTCTGAAGCAGTGCTTGAGCTCTACCGAAGATTGAGACCGGGCGAACCAATAGTTCTTGATAACGCACAAGAACTACTTCGAACGATGTTTTTTGACTATCGACGATATTCCCTAGAGCGAGTTGGTCGATATAAGATGAACAAAAAATTGGGCGTGAATGTCCCAAATAGTAAAGAATTCTGGGTATTAACAAAAGACGATATCGTTGGAGCCATGACATATTTAATCAATTTGATTCATGGTAAAGGCGATGTAGATGATATTGATCATTTGGGAAATCGACGAGTCAGACGAGTAGGCGAGCTAGTTTCTACCAGTGCATTCCGAGTCGGGTTACTTAGGCTTGAACGATCTATCCGAGAAAAAATGAGTTTGGCAGGTCCAAACGCAGAAGATTTGACTCCATCTCATTTGGTAAATGCACGACCGATTATAGCTTCAATAAACGACTTTTTCCGTACCAGTCAGTTGTCCACTATTTTGGACATGACCAATCCATTGGCCGAGGTGGACAATTTGCGACGATTGACTGTCATGGGAGTCGGTGGTATTTCCCGAGAGCGAGCAAGTTTTTCTATTCGTGACATTAACGCATCACAATATGGTCGTATCGATCCTGTTCGGTCCCCAGAAGGACCGAATATCGGTTTAGTGACCTATATGTCGCTGTATGCACGGGTCAATGAATACGGATTCTTGGAAACTCCATATCGCAAAACAATCAAAGTTGGCGATGGTGAAAATGCAAAAGTACGTGTCACAGACCAAATTGAATACCTCGATTCTAACGACGAAATGTATCATTACGTAACTCATGCTGACTTATCCATGGATAAGGACGGTATTATCTTGTCAGAGCGAGTGCCAGCGCGTTTCAAGGGTGAATTTATGGAAACTGATGCGGGTAAGATCGAATATATCGATATTGTTCCACGACAAGTGGTAGGAGCTCCTGCTTCACTTATTCCATTTTTGGCTCATGACGAAGCAAATCGTGCGCTTATGGGTACGCACATGCAGTGTCAGGCAGTTCCTTTGCTTATTCCACAATCACCAGTGGTTGGAACAGGTATGGAAGCTGCAGTCATCGACTCAATGGGTCGAGTGTCTCGTGCCACAGATGATGGAGAAGTTATCTACGCAGATGCAGCACTCGTAAAAGTAAAATACAAAAATGGTGATATTTCAACGTATACACCAGAGAAATTCCGACGTACATCACAGTCTACTTGCTACAACCAAAAAGTATTAGTAGACATGGGACAACATGTCAAAAAAGGTGACGTTATCATCGAAGCGCCAGCAGCAGAAAATGGTGAGCTCGCCCTTGGATCAAACCTCACTATCGCCTACATGAGTTATGAGGGATTGGGTTACGAGGACGCTATCGTTATCTCTGATCGGTTGGTTCGAGATGACGTGCTTACCTCCGTACATATCGAAGAGCATGAATGTAGTGTCGTCGACACAAAACTAGGGCCGGAAGAAACTACACGCGATATTCCAAATGTTGGCGAAGAAGCATTACGTAATTTGGACGAAAACGGAATTGTTGTAATTGGTGCCGAAGTTGGACCAAATGATATTTTGGTCGGAAAAATTGCGCCAAAAGGTGAAACAGAACTTACTGCAGAAGAGCGATTGCTTCGTGCTATTTTCGGAGAAAAAGCTCGTGAAGTCCGCGACACATCACTTCGCATGCCTCATGGTGAGCGAGGAACGATCACCGATGTCATGATTTTGGACAAAGAAAAAGGTGATGAGCTTGAACCAGGGACAAACCGAAAAATTATCGTAAAAATTGCCCAGATGCGTAAAGTGGTGGTAGGAGACAAGCTTGCTGGGCGTCACGGAAACAAAGGTGTTATTAGTAAAATCGTTCCAGCAGGAGACATGCCTCATACAGCAGATGGCACAATTATTGACATTATTATCTCTCCACTTTCTGTGTTGGCTCGTATGAACTTGGGGCAGATCTTGGAATCTCACCTAGGAATTGCGATGGCAAAATTTGAGACCAAAGTAGCTCTTCCGGTGTTTGAAAAAGTGAAAGAACAGCGCATGGTCGACAAGATGAAAGAAGCAGGTTTGCCACTTTCTGGAAAGAGTATCTTGTATGACGGAAAAACCGGCGAAGCATACCTTGAGCCTATCGTGGTCGGTATAGGGTATATCTTGAAGTTGATCCACATGGTAGAAGACAAGACTCATGCGAGATCTACTGGACCATACTCACTCGTTACACAGCAACCATTGGGTGGAAAAGCCCAAATGGGAGGACAGAGACTTGGAGAAATGGAAGTCTGGGCACTAGAAGCACATCGAGCAGCTCATATATTACAAGAGATGTTGACGATCAAATCAGATGACGTCGTAGGCCGTGCCAAAGCATTTGAAGCTATTGTTAAGGGTATGGATATCCCAGCCTCTACCGTTCCTGAATCATTCAAGGTTTTGGTGAAAGAGTTGCAGGCATTAGGTTTGCAAGTCATTCCTACGGGAGTAGTTACCGCAAAGCCACCTGTGATAACTGACACAGTTAAAGAGGAAATTGTAGAAAAAATCGCTAAAGAACTTGCAGAGGTTTCTGGAGAAGAAACAGTGGAAGAAGTAGTCGAAGAAATAGAGCCAGTATTGGAACCAGAGCCAAACGAAGGAGAACAAAATGGATAAAAAAGGAAATTTTACCAATCTTGTTGATTTTACCGGATTACTCATCAAATTAGCCTCACCAGACGAGGTAAAGGGGTGGTCATACGGAGAAGTTACTAAGCCAGAAACGATTAACTATCGTACGCTCAAACCAGAAAAAGATGGACTTTTTGATGAGCGAATCTTTGGACCTACCAAAGACTGGGAATGTTACTGCGGCAAATATAAGCGTATCCGATATCGAGGTATCGTCTGTGATAAATGTGGCGTTGAAGTTACACAGAGTAAAGTACGACGAGAACGTATGGGTCATATCACCCTTGCAGCTCCTGTTGCTCACGTATGGTTCTTCAAAGGCGCACCAAGCAAGCTTTCGTTGCTCTTGGATATATCTCCGCGTGCTTTGGAAGGTGTCATTTATTTTGCACAATATTTGGTTACTCACATTGATGAAGAAGAAAAGAAAAAAGTGCTTGCAGGACTTGCCTCACAAGGTGAAAAACGCCTAGAAGAGCTCAAAAAACGAGTAGAAGCAGAAAAAGACAAGCGACGTCGAGATGTAAGCACGGAAAAAGAAGAGGTGAAAGGATCTGTTAAAGGTAAAGAAGGTCAGGATTTGGCTATATCAGAATTGTCACTCCGAGAGCGACAGGAGTTTGCCAGTCTTGATGAACAATTTGGGAAAGAAGAAGAAAAGATTAATGAAGTCATTGATCAAATCACGAGTATCGTAAAGAGTATCAAAATGCTTTCTACCGTTACTGAGGATGAATATCTCCACCTTCTCGATTACGATGCCGCTTCTTTCTTGAAGGTTGGTATGGGGGCCGAAGCAATGCTTGAGTGTGTAAAGAAGATTGATTTGGATAAGCTCGCGGCAGAACTTCGTGAAGAAATCCAAAATTCCAGTGGTCAGCGTCACGTCAAAGCTACGAAACGACTCCGTGTCGTAGACGGCATGCGAAAAAGTGGAATAAGCCCATCATGGATGGTTATGGCTACGTTGCCAGTTATTCCACCAGATTTGCGACCTATGGTACAGCTTACTGGTGGGCGATTTGCCACTAGCGATTTGAATGATTTATATCGACGTGTCATAAATCGTAATAATCGTTTGAAGCATCTTATGGATCTCGGTGCGCCAGAAATTATTTTGCGAAATGAGAAGCGCATGTTGCAGGAAGCAGTCGATTCATTGATTGATGCGACCCAGCGCCCAAGCAGTAGAACGGTTATACAACCTTTGCGATCACTTTCTGATATGTTGCGAGGGAAACAAGGTCGTTTCCGACAGAATTTGCTTGGAAAACGAGTAGACTATTCAGGTAGATCAGTTATCGTCGTCGGACCTGAGCTCCGATTGGATCAATGTGGACTTCCAAAAGAAATGGCTTTGGAGATGTTTAAGCCATTTGTGTTGCGAGAGCTTATTACACGAGGAATAGCTCCAAACGTAAAGAATGCAAAAAATGTATTGGAACGACGTACCCCAGAGGTATACGATATTCTAGAAGAGATCACGAAGAATCATCCAGTTATGTTGAACCGTGCTCCAACATTGCACAAGCTTGGGTTCCAAGCATTTTATCCAGTGCTTATCGAAGGAGCAGCTATCCGAGTACACCCATGTGTCTGCGCAGGATACAATGCTGATTTTGATGGAGACCAAATGGCTGTACATATTCCATTGTCTGGCCCATCACAAAAAGAAGCAATTGAGCTTATGTTGCCTACACACAACTTGCTTAAACCAGCTGACGGATCTCCAATCACCGTTCCAAACAAAGAAATGGTATTGGGATGTTATTACCTGACAACTGTTGATCCAACAAAAGAAGGAAAAGAAGACAAAGATTTACCAACCTATTCCAACGAGCAGGAAGCAATCTATGCACAACAGACGGGTAGAGTTGAGCTTCGTCAGCCAGTACGTTTGCCGATAAATGGACAACTTCTCGTGACCACAGTGGGACGTGTGTTGTTTAATGAAGTGTTACCAGAAGGGTTGCGATTTATAAATAGTCCAGTCAAAGCAGCGACCGTCAAACAACTTATTACGAAAGCATTGTCCATGTATTCTAAGCAGGAAGTTGCCAATCTTATCGATGCTATTAAAAATATTGGATTCTATGGGGCCACATTGTGTGGAGGATTGTCAGTATCCGTGTTTGATAACGAGTCTATAGAAGAGAAGGGTACGATTATCGCAGAAGCAGATGGAAAAGTTGCAGATATCGATACCAACTATCAATCAGGTCTTATCACATTGGAAGAAAAGAAACGCCTGTCCAACGAAGTATGGATCGAGATTACCGAGAGAATTGCAGATCTTACATGGGAGAGACTTCCAGCAAACAACCCAGTGAAGATGATCATCGATTCTGGAGGTGCCCGTGCTAGTAAAGACCAGCTCAAGCAGCTGTCTGCTATCAAAGGTTTGGTTGTCGATCCATTGGGTAAAATCGTAGAACTTCCAACCAAGAGTAATTATCGAGAAGGACTTAATATTTTCGAGTATGTGACATCCACTCGTGGATCACGTAAAGGATTGACAGACTCAGCACTTAAAACCGCTGATGCTGGATATCTGACACGACGTTTGGTCGATGTGGCACATGACATGATCGTACGAGAAGATGACTGCGGTACCGAGCTTGGGTGGGAACTTTCACGAAATGATGCACGTCAGGCTGTCTATGCGACTCGTATAGTCGGGCGATTTGCAGCTGTTGATGTGATAGCTTCAGGGTCCAAGAAAGTGTTGATTCCAAAAGGCACAGAAATCACAGAAGAATTGGCTAAGCTTGTCGATGAACATAATGTAGAATCTATATTGCTTAGGTCTCCTATTGCTTGCCAAGCAAAAGTTGGAATCTGTGCAGTGTGTTATGGACGAGATTATTCGACCACTAAGCTTATCGAGGTAGGAACTCCCGCTGGAGTCATGGCTGCACAATCGATCGGAGAACCAGGTACACAGTTGACCATGCGTGTGAGACACGCTGGAGGTATCGTAGGGCTCGACGTTACGCAAGGGTTGCCACGTGTGGAAGAGTTGTTCGAAGCACGCACACCACGAAATTTGTCGCCATTGGCTGAGATTGCAGGAAAAGTGTCTGTCGAAGAAACTGAGGGTGGATATAAAGTATCTATCAAAAACACAGCTATGAAGCCACCGGAAGAGCGTGAATACGTGATTCCGTTGACCAGTGAACTGGCTGTCAAAGATGGAGATCTTATCGCAGCGGGAGACCAAATCAGTAGCGGGTATTTGGATATTAAAGAAGTGCTACAGGTTCGAGGTTTGCTCGGGTCACAACGCTATTTGATCGATGAAATCCAACGAGTGTATGAATCTCAAGGTATTTCTATTCATGACAAACATTTTGAAGTCATAGTTCGTAAGATGAGTGACAAAGTTCGTATCGATACATCAGGTGACACAATGTTGTTGCCAGGGGAATTGGTAGACAAAGGTCGCTTCCAAGATGAGAACGCACGAGTGTTGGCAGAGGGCGGAGAACCAGCGACTGCAAACATCATGATGCTTGGTATAACACGTGCCGCATTGTACACAGAGTCATGGTTATCAGCAGCGTCATTCCAAGAAACGACAAACGTTTTGACCGATGCAGCATTAGCCTGTAAAGAAGATAAATTGCTAGGACTCAAAGAAAACGTTATAATTGGACGCCTAATCCCTGTTTCGCCAGAACGAGCGAGGATGGAGAGCTAAATCTTATGCCGACAATCAATCAATTAGTCCGACATGGACGAAAAAGTAGAGCAAAGAAAATAAAGGCAACCGCTTTGCGGAAGTTTTTTAACGCAAAAGAGGGTGCCACGAAAAATTTCGCAGCACCATTTAAGCGAGGCGTTGTAACCGTGGTTAAAACCATGACACCAAAAAAGCCAAACTCTGCTTTGCGAAAAGTGGCTCGTGTGCGTTTGTCCAATAAGCAAGAAATTACCGCGTATATTCCAGGTATTGGCCATGAGCTTACAGAACACGCAATCGTGTTGGTTCGTGGTGGCCGAGTACCAGATTTACCAGGTGTGAAGTATCATATCGTGCGAGGTAAATTTGATGCGTCAGGAGTGGTGAACCGAAAGCAAGGTCGAAGTCGATATGGAACGAAGGCAAGCGCTAGTGGCCCAGCCACCGCAGCAGCTTCCTAATTATTCTTATGAGAAGTAAAAAAACATATACC
>CAZXHY010000034.1:0-13785 GCA_964639945.1 uncultured Gammaproteobacteria bacterium | reverse complement strand
ATTATATACTGTTTATTGCGTATTGGTTATGTATGTAATTTTATTGAGAGGTTTTTTGAATGAATAACGATCAGGCAAAGGAGATAGATAAACAATATTTTACGGCATTTGCCACAGATCGACTGAAACGGTATGGTGAAGCCAAAAGACTAGCACTTCGTCAACTTGTGGAAAAGCCAGATACACCCAAAAAGTTAAAAAAATTCGCTCGAGTATATCTAAAACAAATTGCGCAAGGTGCGTATATAACTGAAGATGGATCCCCAGCGCATAAGGCGTGGGTAGTATTATCGGAAGGGGATCAAAAAAAATTTTGGGAAACTGTTGGTGATGGAGAAAGAAATACTCCGTATCGCAAGGCACAGCGAGCGGTTTTACGTAGGTTAGCCAATCAGCATAGAAGTCGCTAGACAGGCGCGCGATTATCCCTTATAATTGAATAGTTGAATTGATGAAGCATATTGCTTCCCAAGTCGGGGAGCTTTTTTTGATTCTATGGCACAACCACAAACAACTCTTACAGAAAATCGAGATGTACCTTTAGATAAGGTACGAAACATTGGCGTCATCGCACATATCGACGCGGGAAAAACCACAACGACAGAACGTATCCTTTTTTACACAGGTCGTAGTTACAAAATTGGAGATATCGATGAAGGTACAACTCAGATGGACTGGATGGAGCAGGAAAAGGAACGAGGTATCACTATCGTGTCCGCTGCTACCACCACATTTTGGAAAGGCTATCGCTTCAACATCATCGATACCCCCGGACATGTCGACTTTACCGCTGAGGTGGAGCGATCACTCCGCGTGCTTGATGGAGGTATAACCGTTTTGGACGCAGAAGAGGGCGTGCAATCACAATCTGAAACAGTATGGCACCAAGCAGACAAATATCGAGTGCCACGGCTTTGTTTTATCAATAAGATGGATAAAATTGGCGCAGACTTCCGCGCTACCATTCAATCCATAGTTGACCGCCTTGGGGCAAATCCAGCAGTCATGGTGGTTCCAATTGGTCGAGAGAATTTATTTAAAGGAATTGTAGATGTACTTACACGCAAGTCATATACATGGGGTAGTGATGAGCTTGGGGCTTCATTTGAAGAGAGTGACGTTATCCCAGAAGACCTTAAAGCAGAGGTTGAGCAGAGTCGAAAAGACTTGATCGAAAAGATTGCCGAAACTGATGATGCACTTCTTGAAAAGTATTTGGGCGGAGAAGAACCAACCGTCGAAGAGTTAAAAGCAGCACTTAGACGCGCAGTTATCGCTTACAAACTCGTGCCTATTTATGCAGGATCCAGTTTGCGAAACAAGGGTGTACAGCCGGTTTTGGACGCAGTCGTGGATTATTTGCCGTCCCCTCTTGATCTTCCTCCAGTAGAAGGAACTCATCCACGTACAGAAGAAAAAGTATCATATCCTCGTGGAAAAGATGCGCCATTTGCAGGAATTGCTTTCAAAATTCAGATTGATCCTCACGTCGGAAAACTTACCTACGTGCGTATTTATTCTGGAAAATTAGAATCTGGTTCATACGCGTACAATTCTAGTAAAGACACCAAAGAGCGCGTTGGACGGTTGCTCTTGATGCACGCAAACCAACGAGAAGAAATCCGTGAGGCGTATGCTGGAGAAATCGTGGCTGTCGTAGGTCTCAAAGATACTATCACTGGAGATACGTTGTGTGATCCAGAAAATCCAATAGTTCTCGAAAAAATCACGTTCCCAGATCCAGTCATTTCTCTTGCTATAGAACCTAAGACCAAAAACGACCAAGAGAAGATGGGATACGCACTCCAAAGGTTATCCGAAGAAGATCCTACCTTTAAGATCAAAAGCAACCAAGAGACGAACCAAACCATTATCTGGGGTATGGGAGAGTTGCATCTTGAGATTTTGGTAGACCGCATGAAGCGTGAATTTAAAGTAGAAGCAAATGTGGGAGCTCCACAGGTTGCCTACAAAGAAACAATTCGAAAAGCATCTGAGGGAGAAGGTAAATATATTCGCCAGACCGGAGGTCGTGGTCAATATGGTCACGCACTTATCCGTCTTGAGCCAAAAGGTCGCGGCGAAGGATTTGAATACGTGGATGCCATAAAAGGTGGAGCTATTCCAAACGAATACATTCCAGCAGTAGGAAAAGGTATCAAAGAAGCATTGGAAAATGGAGTTATCGCAGGATACCCACTCGTAGACGTCAAAGCGACACTTTACGATGGAACATATCATGACGTCGATTCTTCAGAAATTGCATTCAAAATAGCAGGTTCTATGGCTTTGCAGGATGCAGTGAAGCACGCTGATCCAACCATCCTCGAACCTATCATGAAGGTAGAGGTGACTACTCCAGATGAATACATGGGAGACGTAATTGGTGATTTGTCCAGTCGTCGCGCACAGGTCGTAGGGACCCAGAAGCGTGGGATGGTAACCGTCATTTTAGCCACAGTTCCGCTTGCAGAGCTTTCTGGATACGCAACTTTGTTGCGAAGTTTGTCCAAAGGACGAGCGACATATTATATGGAACCTAGCCACTATGAAGAGGTTCCAAAAAATATCCAAGAAAAGATCATTGCAAAAACCGTGAGCTGATGGTAAAATAACATAAACTAGACGAAGCAATTCGTTCATTGTATTTATTGTCAAAAGGAGGCAATCATATGGCAGACGCAACTAAATTTGTTCGAAGTAAACCACATTTAAACATTGGTACCATTGGTCACGTCGACCATGGTAAAACCACACTTACATCAGCTATCACCACCGTGCTCGCAAAGAGTGGTATGGCAAAAGCATTGAAATACGATGAAATTGACAACGCCCCAGAAGAAAAGGCACGTGGCGTTACCATCAACATCCATCATTCTGAATATGAGACAGTAAACCGTCACTATGCGCACATTGACGCACCGGGACATGCTGATTATGTCAAAAACATGATCACAGGAGCTGCACAAATGGACGGAGCAATCCTCGTTGTATCAGCACCAGATGGTCCAATGCCACAAACCCGAGAACATATCTTGCTTGCAAAGCAAGTTAACGTTCCAGGGATCGTCGTATTTATGAACAAATGCGATATGGTTCAGGACAAAGAACTTTTGGATCTTGTCGAAATGGAAGTTCGTGAACTTTTGACCAAGTATCAGTATCCAGGAGACCAGATTCCTGTGATCCGAGGTAGTGCGCTTAAAGCATTACAAGGTGATGCAGAAGCAGAAGCATCTATTCTTGAGCTCATGAAGACTGTGGATGAATACATCCCAGAACCAAAACGAGAACTCGATAAGCCATTCCTTATGCCTGTAGAAGATGTATTTTCTATCAAAGGTCGAGGAACAGTGGTCACAGGTCGTGTGACACGCGGTAAAGTAAAGGTCGGAGAAACCATCGAAATCGTTGGTATCAAGGCGACACAGTCTACCGTCGTTACCGGAGTGGAAATGTTCCGTAAAACATTGGACGAAGGACTTGCAGGAGATAACGTCGGAGTACTTCTTCGAGGTGTCGAAAAAGAGCAAGTTGAGCGTGGTCAAGTGCTGTCAGCAGCTGGATCTGTTAAGCCACACACAGAATTTGAAGCAGAAGTGTATGTACTTAACAAAGAAGAAGGTGGACGACATACACCATTCTTTACTGGCTACAGACCACAATTCTACATTCAGACAACTGACGTGACTGGAGAAGTTACACTTCCAGCAGGAGTAGAGATGGTTATGCCAGGAGACAGTACCAAAATGGTGGTCAAACTTATCGTTGCTGTAGCGCTTGAAGAAGGTCTTCGATTTGCTATCCGAGAAGGTGGACACACAGTTGGAGCTGGAGTTATTACAAAAATCATAGCCTAAGCAGTTTTAGCTCGTCTAAAAACGTTTGGGGTACCTTAATAAAACAATGCCAAAAGGTCGTATACGAGTACGCTTAAAAGCGTACGACAGTAGAATCATAGACGATTGTTGCCAAAAGATATTGGATACTGCAGTGCGCACAGGTGCACGAGTGGTAGGTCCAGTGCCTCTTCCCACGGATAAGCAGCATTTCAATGTAGCTCGAGCTACGTTTATCGACAGAAATAGTCGAGAAGATTTTATGATAAAGACTCACAAACGACTTATCGACATTGTAGAACCTACAGACAAGACGATCGATCAACTCATGCATTTGGATCTGCCAGCAGGAGTTGATGTCGAGATAAAAATGTAAGAAGCAACAAAAATTGCTTCAAATGAGATACTCTGGTATACTTGGATTAGATTGATATGACGCTTTGTTTACACAAAGTCCAAAGGTAAGCCAAAAGTCTCGGATGAGCCTTCCAAACAGATTGGAAGACGACCTCAACCGAGGTCGTTTTTTTTTGGAAAAGACATTATGATTACAGCATTGTTAGGCACAAAAATTGGTCAGTCTCAAACATTTACCGAAGCAGGAATGCGAATTCCTGTTACGGCTATTTCTGTGGGACCAAACTGGATTACACAGATTGACGAGATGCCGACATATAAGAATATCCAACTTGGATTCGGTACAACCAAAAATCTCACCAAAGCAGAAGAAGGACATTTAAAGAAAGCGGGGCTCACACAGAAGCTCCGTTTTTTACGCAGTTTTCGTGTCACAGAGATTGGTGAAAACGAAAAAGTAGGCACAGAAGTCGCAGTAGATTCTATATTTGCAGCTGGAGACAAAATTCGAGTAATCGGAACAAGCAAAGGAAAAGGGTTTGCTGGAGTTGTTAAACGACATCATTTCAAAGGTGGACCTAGAACTCATGGTCAGTCAGACCGAGAGAGAGCACCGGGATCTATCGGTCAGACAACGACACCGGGACGTGTTTATCCGGGGAAACGTATGGCTGGACGCATGGGAAATGAAACAGTGACGGTACGTGGACTCAAAGTAGTATCTGTAGATGCAGAAAAACGCATATTATACGTAAAAGGCGTGGTTCCAGGAGGAGTCAATGGACTTCTCGTGGTAGCGAAAGAACCAGCAAAAAAGTAATCTATGGTAACTAAAGTCACAAAATCAGTAGCAAAAAAGGCGGTAAAAAAAGCGAGTGTATCCGCTGTCGTTGCTGCAGAAAAAAAGACGGTCACAAAATCTGATAAAAAGAGTTTGACCGCGCATGTGGTAGACGTAAAGGGTGTTAGCGCAGGCTCCATGACTCTTCCAGAGGCACTTTTTGGGGTTAAGGTAAACAAAAATTTATTGGCACAAGCAGTTCGTATATATCAAGCAAATCAGCGATCAGGAAGTGCGTCTGTCAAAACTCGAGGGCAGGTCACGGGATCTACACGAAAAATTTATAAGCAAAAAGGTACTGGTAAAGCACGACATGGTGGAATTCGAGCACCTATTTTCGTTGGCGGAGGTATTGTGTTTGGTCCAACCCCACGCGATTATAGTTTAGATTTGCCAAAGAAAATGAAAGCAGTCGCACTAGCGAGTGCGTTGACACATGTATACGAGCAAGGATTTATGACATTTGTAGACGGGCTTGAATCATTACCAGCAAAAACAAAAGCAATGGTAGAAAGCCTTCGAGCATTAGACGCTGGGTCATCAGTATTGCTAGTAATCGCACAAGATTCTGGGAGTATTGCCCGAATCAGTCGAAATATAGAAGGTGTTGAGATAATGCCAGTATCAAATTTGCACCCATATGCATTATTGTCACACAAAAAAATTATCGTTATGAAACAGGCGGTAGCAGAAGGTGTGAAACGATTTAATAAATAAATTATGAGAACAGCACATACAACTATTGTTCGACCATTGATAACAGAAAAAACCATGAGTTTGGCAGGAAAAAATTGGTTTTCTTTTGAAGTTACAATGAACGCAACCAAAGAAGATATAAAATCTGAAATTGCACGAATCTATAAAGTGACTGTATTAAGCGTTCGCACTATGCATGTGAAGGGAAAAGTACACCGAGTTGGACGTAAATCACAAGCTGTAAGACGATCAGACAGAAAAAAAGCCTTAGTGCAGTTGATAAAAGGACAAAGTATTTCTGTATTTGAGGTGACTCAAGAGGGAGCCGCAAAATAACTATGGCACGCATAATTGTAAAATCATTATTGAGTGTGTTACCGAAGAATTCTGGACGTGACATGTTCGGACATATTTCTGCGCATCACCAAGGTGGTAGACACAAGAGAATGTATCGTGAGATTGACTGGAAACGAAATAAAGATGGTGTAGAAGGTGTCATAAAAACTGTAGAATTTGATCCAAATCGATCAGCAGATATTGCTTTGGTAGTGTACAAAGATGGCGAAAAACGATATATTTTAGCTCCGCTCGAATTAAAAGTTGGAGATGTGATAGTTTCTGGGACTGACGCTGAAGCAAAGACTGGGAATGCACTGCCTTTGAAATTTATTCCTGTCGGTACATTTGTGCATAATTTGGAGATCAAACCAGGTCGAGGTGCACAGATGGTTCGATCAGCAGGAAATAGTGCAACAGTATTGTCTAAAGATGGTGACAGTATACAAATCAAATTACCTTCTGGTGAAGTGCGCATATTTCCAGGGGGAAGTCGAGCGACCGTTGGAACAGTGAGTAATGTAGAATGGAAAAATCGAGTTATTGGAAAAGCAGGTCGTTCACGACACATGGGGAGACGACCTACGGTTCGAGGAGTAGCACAGAATCCGCGAAGCCATCCACACGGAGGCGGAGAGGGTAAAAGTGGTATTGGTATGAAATCACCAAAGAGTCCATGGGGTAAACGAACGCTAGGTAAAAAAACACGAACATTACGAAAATATAGCAGTACAGTGATCGTATCACGGAGGAAATAATTATGGCACGAAGTACAAAAAAAGGCCCATATATAGACCCAAGAGTCATGGCCAAAGTGAATAAACAAAAAGGTGGAGCAGACCGCGCCGCGATAAAGACGTGGGCACGAGCTTGTCAGATACCACCTGAGTTTGTAGGACACAAATTTGGTGTTCATAACGGAAGAATATTTGTCGAAGTGTTTGTTACAGAAGGCATGGTAGGACATCGTTTGGGTGAATTTTCACCTACTCGAACATTCCGAGGTCATGGACAAGTGACAAAGAGAACAGCAGATAAGACCTAAAAATATTATGGAATACCAAGCAGTTGCAAAATACATTCATATGAGTCCACGAAAAGTACGGTTAGTAGCCGATACGATTCGCGGAATGAAAGGTGCGAAAGCAGCGACACTGCTTGCTACGTATCCTAAACGAGCTGCAAAGCCGCTTATGGATGCATTGCAGTCTGCATTATCGAATGCAAAAAATAAACAAGCGGTGGTAGATGATTTAAAAATTGCATTTATTGATGTGACAGGTGGGCCAGCGCTCAAGAGATGGCATGCAGTATCGAAAGGAAGTGCACACGCATTTAAAAAAAGAATGACACATATACGGATCGTATTGACAGACGGAGCAGTAGAAGCAAAGAAAGCATAATATATGGGACAAAAAATTAATCCACATGGTTTTAGACTTGGACCCTTGTATACATGGGGCTCACGTTGGTTTGCTGATGATAAACGATATTCG
This sequence comes from uncultured Gammaproteobacteria bacterium, assembly GCA_964639945.1. Classification (GTDB taxonomy): domain Bacteria; phylum Patescibacteriota; class Microgenomatia; order UBA10105; family UBA927; genus UBA927. Next base: position 6,220 of record CAZXHY010000034.1, on the reverse strand, counting down.
GGCTTGTTGATTCAGGATATAAAACTACGTGAAGTTCTGGGTGTAAAGCTCAAGCCTGCAGGGCTAGCCAAGACAGAGATTGAGCGATCTATAAACAAAGTGAAAATTATTCTTCATGTATCCAGACCCGGTATGGTTATCGGTCGGGGTGGCTCAGGACTCGAAGAGATCAAGAAATACGTAGAGGGCGCAATTATGAAAATTGCACGAGAGAAAAAACTCGATAAAAGTGTATATGACCCGACAAAGACAAAAGTAGAGGTGGTGGTAGAGCCAGTCAAAGAGCCAAACTTGAGCGCATTTTTGGTAGCGACAAATATTGGCGATCAAATGATCAAGCGGATGCCACACAAACGCATCTGCAATCAAACGCTCGAACGAGTTATGAGTGCGGGAGCCAAAGGTGTCAAAATTAAACTAGCGGGGCGAATTGCTGGAGCAGAAATCGCACGACGCGAAACGTACAAAGTGGGATCAATTCCACTTTCTACAATTCGAGAAGACGTAGATTATGCAGAGGTGCCAGCGTTGACAAAATCAGGATACGTCGGTATTAAAGTGTGGATTAGTAAATTTAGTAAATAACTATGTTAGCACCAAAACGAGCAAAACATCGTAAACAGTTTCGAGGAAAGATGCGCGGAATATCTATCCGAGGAAGTGAAGTGTCTTTTGGTGACTTTGGTTTGAAAGCCATGACCGCAGGATGGGTCAGTAGCAGACAAATCGAGGCGGCGAGACGCGCGCTTACTCATAGTATTCGTCGTGGAGGTCGTATTTGGATTCGAATTTTTCCAGATAAACCAATTACAAAAAAGCCACCAGAGACACGTATGGGAAGTGGGAAAGGCGATGTAGCAGAATATGTATCTGTCGTCAGACCAGGACGTATGATGTTTGAAATGAGTGGGGTAGGCCGTGAAGCAGCAGCAGAGGCTATGCGACTTGCAGCAATCAAATTACCTATTCGAACAAAGTTTGTAAGTCGTGAGGGGTTAGTATGAAAACATCAGAAAAAGAACAATTAGTAGCCATGTCCGTTGCAGATCTTTGGAAAAAAGCCGGAGAACTAAAGCGACAGATTATCGATGACATGCTCAAGCGCACACATACAAACGTAAAAAATACGAGATTTATTGGCAGCATGAGAAAAAAGCTAGCAATTATCCGCACGATTATTCGGGAAAAAGTGCTCGCAACAGAAAGGTAACACTATGAAGCAACCAGAAGGCACAAAAGAAATAGAGAAAAAAGGTCGAAAAGATATCACAGCAAAAGTGGTGTCTATGAAGATGCAAAAAACAGTTATCGTAGAAATGGTGCATGTTTCACGACATCCGCTATATCGTAAAGCAGTCAAGAAAACAAAGCGATTTGCAGCACATGTAGAAAACATGGAGCTTGCGGTTGGAGATATGGTGAAGGTTTTGGAAACGAAGCCAATGAGTAAAACAAAACATTTTATAGTAGTAGAGAAGATAAGCAAATAATCTTATGGTACAACGACGCACAAAAATTACTGTAGCAGATAACTCTGGAGCACTAGAGATGGTGGTTATCCACATCTTTGGAGCATCCAAGAAAATGAAAGCCACGCTTGGGGATATTGTGCAATGCGTGGTAAAGCGAGCTACCCCCGGAGGGATCGTCAAAGATGACGAAATGGTTTTTGTCGTTATCTGTAGAACACGAAAAGAATATCATAGACCAGATGGATCATATATTCGATTTGATGACAACGCAGGTGTGGTTATAGATAATTTGAATGATTGTAACCCACGAGGAACACGTGTGTTTGGACCTGTTGCTCGTGAGCTGAAAGATAAAGGGTTTGATAAAATAGTCAGTTTGGCACCGGAGGTATTTTAATACTATGAAACTCAAGAAAAATGATACAGTCGTTGTGACAATCGGTAAAGACAAGGGTCGTACCGGAAAAATTGAAAAAGTGTTTCCAAAACTAGGGAGCATCCTTATCACGGGTATAAATATTATCAAACGACATACAAAGCGAAGAGACGATAAAAACCCAGGCGGCATCATCGATGTGACTAAGCCACTCGACGCGAGCAAAGTTGCTCTTATGTGCCCATCATGTAACAAACCAACGAGAATCGGATATTTAGTTGCAAAAAACGAGAAAGTGCGAATTTGTCGTAAATGTGGAAAGAAAATATAATTATGAATTCATTACAAGTTAGTTTTACAAAAGATATCGCATCAAAGCTTATGACCGAGTTGTCTATCGACAATCGTATGGCTGTGCCAAAACTTGTCAAAATCGTTATAAATTGTGGTCTAGGCGAAGCGTTGAAGGATAAAAAGGTTTTAGATAAAGTGCGAGATCAACTAGCAGTGATTTCAGGTCAGAAGCCACAAATCACACGAGCCAGACGTGCAATTTCGACCTTCAAGCTTCGAGCTGGAGATGCAATCGGACTTCGTGTGACTTTGCGAGGACGCCGCATGTATGATTTTTTCATGCGTTTAGTTACAATAGCACTTCCTCGTGTACGTGATTTTCGAGGTATTCCACTCAAAGGGTTTGATGGAAAAGGGAATTACACTATGGGAATAAATGAACAAACGATATTCCCAGAGCTTGATTACGCAATGGTAGATAAAATTCGAGGATTTGAAATCACAATCGTGACAACAGCAAAAACTAACGAAGAAGGAAAAGCATTATTGACAGCGCTGGGCGCGCCGTTTGTAAAAGGAAAGTAATCTATGGCAAAAACATCTGATGTAGTAAAGTTCGAACATAAACAAAAATTTGCAGTACGACATCGAAATCGATGTATGCTTTGCGGTAGATCACGTGCATATATGACAAAGTTTAAATTGTGCCGTATTTGCTTCAGAGAGCTGGCCCATAAAGGTGAGCTTCCAGGAGTAGTAAAGGCGTCATGGTAAGGAGATAATTTTATGATAGTAAACGATCCAGTTGGAGACATGTTAACACGAATCAGAAACGCAGCAATGGCGCGGAAAAAAACCGTGGAATTGCCAAGTAGTAAGCTGAAGGTTTCTGTTGCCAAAGTCCTTTTTGATGAAGGATATTTGACGCATGTGGAAACTGTCGGCAACAAGCCAAAAGAAATATTACAACTAGCACTTGCTTACGAAGGCAAAGAACCTAAACTTACTGGAATTAAACGCATAAGTAAACCAGGCCTCAGATGGTATATCGGAAAGAAGAAGATTCGTGCAGTTATGGGGGGAACAGGTATGTCTATTGTCAGTACGCCAAATGGCGTTATGACGGGTAGAATGGCAATGAAAAAAGGAATAGGTGGAGAATTATTGTGTGAAGTTTGGTAAAAATATATGTCACGAATAGGAAATACACCAGTTATAGTGCCAAAAGAAGTAACCGTTACGTTACACGACACTTCTGTGGGCGTAAAAGGTCCAAAAGGTGAGATCACACTTGCGGTTCCATATGGTATTCATGTGAAGCAAGGTGACGGAGTGCTTAATGTAGAGCGCTTGGGTGAAACCAAAAATCATAAAGCTCTCCATGGGACAACGAGTGCGTTGCTTGCTAATTCTATGGTAGGAGTTACCAAAGGTTGGACCAAACAACTTGAATTGTCTGGGGTTGGATACCGAGTAGCGCTTGCTGGAACGTCACTTACATTTACTGTAGGATTTTCTCACCCAGTAACGATAGCACCTCCAGAAGGTATTACATTTACCGTAGTTGATGGAAAAGTAGTGGTCAGTGGTATAGATAAATATCGAGTCGGACAGATATCTGCCACAATTCGAAAAATTAAACCACCTGAGCCATATAAAGGAAAAGGTATTCGATACAGTGGAGAGTATGTACGCAAAAAGGCAGGGAAATCTGCAAAAGCAGTAGGAGGCGCACCGGGTGCGAAATAATCTATGAAATCACGAAAACAAATGAGAATGAAGCGTAAACTCGGGATCCGAGTGCATGTATCTGGTACAGCAGAAAGACCACGACTTGCTGTATTTCGATCTAATACCCGAATTTCAGCACAGCTAGTTGATGATGTGACACATACTACTATTTTATCCAGTTGGGTAAAAGGTAAAAATGTTGAACTTGGGAAAAAGTTAGGCACAGAGATCGCAGAAAAAGCAAAAGCAAAACACATAAAGCGCGCAGTATTTGATCGAGGCGGATTTCGATATCACGGAGTGGTTCGAGCAGTTGCAGATGCAGCACGGGAAGGCGGGCTCGAATATTAATAATTGTTTGACAAAGGAGTATCTATATTATGTTTAACAACACAGGCAATTCAAATAACAGAAATAGAAATTACGTCAAAGCCCCAGGGGAATTTGACGAAAAGGTCGTGCAGGTAAATCGAGTATCCAAAAAAACAAAAGGTGGAAATAAAATTGGATTTTCAGTTCTTGTGGTAGTGGGTGATAAAAAAGGTCGAGTAGGAGTTGGTTTGGGTGGTGCACCTGATGTATCAAGCGCAGTCAAAAAAGCAGTGGTGTATGCAAAAAAGCATATTTATACAGTACCTATGAAAGGTACTACTATTCCACATATGGTATATATCAAAGTCGGAGCTGCCAAAATCATGATTAAGCCAGCACCAGCTGGAACAGGCGTTATCGCAGGAGGAGCAGTCCGAGCTGTAGTAGATGCTGTAGGAATTCGAGATATCGTATCCAAAATTCTTGGTACAAATAACAAAGCATCAAACGTGTATGCCACAATGGCAGCGCTTAAAAAACTAAAACCCGTGAAAGCAAAAGTTAAGCAAGGAGTTATATGAACCTATCAGAACTACCAACATTAGTGGCACGAAATAAAAAAAGACTTGGTCGTGGTCATGGGTCTGGACGAGGTAAAACAGCGGGTCGTGGTACAAAAGGTCAAAAAGCACGAGGATCCATACCTCAGGATTTTGAAGGTGGACAGCTTTCTATAACGAAGCGTTTACCGCTTATGCGTGGTAAAGGCCGTAACAAATCACGACATGTTGCAGAAACTATTTTATCTGTGGCAAAGCTTTCTAGACTTCCAAAAGGAACAGTGGTAACTGTAGAGTCTCTCAAAAAACTTGAACTTATAGATACCGATGTTGCTGCAGTGAAAATATTAGGTGACGGAGAAATAACCGTCGCACTTACCGTACAAGTAGCATGTTCTAAGTCTGCAAAAGCAGCAATCGAAAAAGCTGGTGGTACGGTTTCTATCTAACTGACACGAGATTGTTTGGTTTGAGGTGTGCACATAATGAGATTATGAATACGTTTCTCACTGCCCTGAGCAATAGTTGGAAAACACCCGAATTACGGCGTAAAATTGTTATCACCCTTGTTTTGTTTGTCGTCTTCCGTTTGTTTGCACACATCCCGATTCCGGGGATTGACCGAGTCAAGCTCGCTTCACTCTTTTCACAAAATCAATTTTTGGGATTGTTAGATATTTTCTCTGGTGGAACGCTCGTAAATTTTTCGGTGTTGGCATTAGGACTAAACCCATATATTAATGCGTCGATTATCCTGCAATTACTTACGATTGTTTTTCCAAAACTTGAAGAATTATCCAAAGAAGGAGATTTTGGTCGAGAGAAAATAAATCAGTATACTCGCTTCATCACGGTCCCTCTGGCTATAGTGCAGTCTATCGGCATGTATTTATTGCTCAGAAATCAAGGAATCGTGCAAACGCTCAATCCTCTGACGCTCATTTCTATAGTTCTTACCATGACGGCGGGCACAATATTTGTTATGTGGATCGGGGAACTCATCACAGAATACGGTGTAGGAAATGGTATTTCGCTTTTGATATTTGCAGGTATTGTGGGGAGACTTCCTGTTATCGTTGGGCAAACAGCTAGTGTACTTACGCCTGAGGCTATGACAAGTGTGATATTATTTGGCGCCATTGCCCTTATCGTGATTGCTGGAACTGTATTTATGAACGAAGCAGTCAGGAGAATCCCTGTCCATTATGCTAGGCGCATTCGAGGGAATAAAATATATGGAGGAAACGTATCGTATTTGCCGCTTCGAGTAAATCAAGCAGGAGTGATTCCTATAATATTTGCTGTGTCTCTCGTTTTGTTACCATCTCTTTTGGGTGGATTTTTACAGCAATTAAACAATCCTATCCTAGCAAATATAGGAAGACTGTTTACCTCGCTGTTTAATCCTAATAGTGTTTCATATAATATTATTTACTTTCTTTTGGTCATAGGATTTACCTATTTCTATACTGCAA
>CAZXHY010000033.1:0-14124 GCA_964639945.1 uncultured Gammaproteobacteria bacterium | reverse complement strand
CCGTAAATTTGTCTAATTATCTAAAGAAAACTGATTTTTAATGGTATATTCACGGACAAATAATATCCAAGACCTATTTAATAAGAAATACCCCTGTTGTGTAGGATGAATTTCATCTTTTGCTATATATTGTGGGTTTTGAACAAACAGATTGTTTACATCCAAACCCTTCGTACTTGGATATTTTAGATGCATATATTTTATAACTGCGTTAAACTCATTCAAGCATTTAGTGTGAGGAGTAGGAATCGTCGGAAGTACAGCGACCTTGTTTTGTAAATGTATTACGTTTATTAAATATACGATATTTATGTAAAATCGTTGTTTATCACATTTTGTGTATACAACATCATTAGTACCAAAATTTGTTGTCACTATTTGCGCCTCAGGATACCTATTTAGCCACGACTGTATTCGTAAAACTCCATCTATAGATTTTAGCCCTGATTTGCCGATATTTATGATGTTGTAATCCAAATAGCCCAATTGCTCAGTTATTGAATCTCCTGTGAGTAACCATTTAGCATTATGTACATCTTGCTGAGGGGCGGCAATAAAAATGGGATTAAGAGGAGGGCCAAGCAAATAATATGAAATCAATAAATATAGATACAAACTCATACATCTATATACCCAAGCAAGGTATTATTTCTTGAGGATCTTTTCGAGTGTTTTCTCTGAAACTCCCGGCACATCTGGATGGAGTTTGTATTGAATATATTCATAAATCATTGGTACGATCGATAGACCAACGATCGCTATGACAACATAGTGGAAATTGTGCTTGATAAATTCCATATTTCCAAAGAAATATCCTGCGAGAGTAAAAATTCCAACCCACAAAATTGCTCCAATCACATTGTAAGATATAAATGTGTTGTAATGCATGGTTCCGACTCCTGCCACAAATGGTGCAAAAGTACGAACAATAGGGACGAAACGCGCAAGAATGATGGTCTTTCCACCATATTTTTTATAAAACTGCTCTGTTTTATCTATATGCTCTTGGTTAATAAACTTTATACTCGGGTGGTCTACGATTTTTCGACCAAAGTAATGCCCTATCCAGTAGTTGACCGTGTCACCGGCGATAGCAGCGATTACAAGAAGTAACGCAATCCCCCATATATTTAGCGATCCCAGTGCTGCTATGGCCCCTGCTGCAAACAACAGAGAATCCCCCGGAAGAAACGGCAGAATGACCAATCCAGTCTCTGCAAATACGATCAAAAAGAGCACTACATACGTGATAATCCCATATTGATTCACCAGAGCCGTGAGGTGCTCATCTATATGAAGTATAAAATCCAACATACTTTGCACGTATTCCATAGGAATATATAATATCATACTCATAGACCAATGATATAATCACAAGATATGGGAACACTGTTCGTTATAGCCACTCCAATTGGAAATCTCGACGATATAACAATCCGCGCAATCAAAACGCTATTTTCCGTCGATATACTAGCATGTGAGGATACGAGGCGCACTGGCATGTTACTTGCCGAACTTCGAAAACGCCACGGCGTAACATTGCAAATACCGGAAACAAACCCAAAACTAGTGAGGTTTGACGATCGCAGAGAGATGAATGGCGCTATAGAACTGATAACCCTCATTGAATCTGGAAAATCCGTAGGATTGGTAAGTGATGCCGGCACACCACTAGTTTCAGACCCCGGATATGTGCTTATATCCCAATGTCGCAAGAGAAGCATTCGCGTAGAAAGCATACCGGGAGCTTCTGCTCTTTTGGCGGCTATCACAAGCAGTGGCCTTCCGGCTGATAAATTTACATTTTTGGGATACCCGCCAGAAAAAGAATCTCACAGAATTAAACTGCTTCTTGCTCTTGTGGAATCTCATAAATTAATTTCTTCCACTTATATTTTTTATTGTGCCCCACACAAACTTGTAGAAATGCTCCAAAATATGCTCGACACACTTGGAGATCGGCCCGTCACTATAGCGCGAGAGCTCACAAAAATACACGAAGAAATATGGACAGGCACCATCAGCGATGCACAAAAAACATTTGCTGCCCCCAAGGGGGAAATTGTTCTTTTATTTTCACTTTAGATTGTCTGAGCAATCCAACTGAGATATAATTCCACAATGGCTACAGAATATCTTCATGTCGATATAATTTCAGAGGAACTTGTGCCGTTTGGCTCACAGAGTGTGCGTGCTATGCGATTAGAACGTCACACAATAAAACACACGGGAATATCACGTACTTCTACACGAGTTAGGCAGCTTCCCACGCCACATAACGAGCGTGCAGGCACACATCTCGTCATCGGGATACCATTCAAAAATGCCGCAATGCATAATGCGCTCTTAAATGAGCGCGTTGATCCATGCGTTCGATAATAACTCTAATATTCTTCCAATGTAGAAGTGTCTCCTATAGGGAGACCTAATTCTTTTGCCTTCAGGATTCGACGCATAATTTTCCCAGACCTTGTCTTCGGCAACTTATCTATGAATTCTATCTCTCGTGGATACGCATGACCTGCTAAATGTTTCTTGACATAGACCGACAACTCTTCTTTAAAACTCTCCGCTCCAGCTTTTGTTTTGGTTTTTTCAACCATGGCGCGATCCAGTACAACAAACGCTTTTATAATCTCGCCACGCAATGCATCTGGTTTACCGATAACTCCCGCCTCTATAACTCCGGGGTGTTCGACCAGTGCAGACTCTACTTCAAACGGACCCACCCTCTCCCCTGAGGTTTTTATGACGTCGTCAGCTCGCCCGATAAACCAAAAGTATCCGTCACGATCTCGCCAACCATGATCCCCAGAGATATACCAACCGTTTACAAAATAGCTTTTGTATTTGTTTGGTCGTCTCCAAATAGTTTTCATCATGGAAGGCCATTTAGGCTTGAGCGCTATATTTCCTTCTTTGCCGTCTGCAATTTCTTTCCCTTCGTCATCTACAATTGCAGCAACAAGCCCCGGAATAGGCTTTCCCATCGCGCCAATTTTTATATCCATACATGGATAGTTGGCTATAGATATTGCCCCAGTTTCTGTTTGCCACCACGTGTCATGAAATGGCATGCCAAATGCTTTCAGCGCCCATACTATTGCTTCAGGGTTGAGTGGCTCTCCCACAGAACACATGTGTCGTAATGCTGACAAATCAAATTCTTTTACAAGTGGAGTTCCCGCAGCCATAAGCATGCGGATAGCAGTTGGCGCTGTATACCACACAGATATTTTGTATTTTTCCAGCAGCTGATACCATTTTTTCGGGTCAAATCGTCCTGCGTATACAAAAGCAGCTACACCATTGGACCAGCTTCCAAGGATTTCATACGCGATGCCAGTCACCCATCCGGGATCTGCAGTACACCAATACGTGTCATCATCTCGCAAATCCAAAACCCATTTGGCGGTCATATGTTCGGACAATATGGCGCGATGTGCATGCATAACACCTTTTGGTTTTCCCGTAGTTCCAGAGGTGTACAAAGTAAACGCATAATCATCTGGATCCATATGCGCGACATGGAGATCTTCGCTAGCATGCTCTATAGACTTTACAAATTCTTCCGTGTCTACGACGAGAATGTGTTCCAGATGGGGAAGTTTTTTACGAATTTTGTCTACTCGAGGCTTCAGCTCAGACGTTGTGATAAGAATTTTTGCCTCACTATTACCTAATCTATCTGCTAATGCTTGTTCTTGGAACGCGCTAAAGAGCGTACCAGCAACGGCGCCAATTTTTAATATTCCCAAAAATCCGTAAAATAACTCCGGAATACGTGGCAAAAACAAGAAAACGCGATCCCCACGCTCTATCCCAAAATCTTTCAGGACATTTCCAACTTTGTTAGATAACTCTGACAATTCTTCGAACGTATACTTTTTTTCTGTACCGTCTTCATCTTCCCAATATAGTGCGATTTTATTTTTTCTCCATGTCTGTGTATGTCGATCTACCGCGTTATAGGCAGCATTGAGCTTTCCATCAAACCAATCTAAATTTTTCCGTGCGACAGACCAAGAAAAATCTTTTCGCGTTTCCTCATAGTTGGCCATGTTTGAAGGCATGGATCCAGCTTTGTGTGATTTTTTGTATATATCTGCGCTCATTTTTGCACCTCTATATCTGCAAGGAGATTTGTACCCGTCATCTCAGTCGAAATGGGAATGCGTAAATGTGCGAGAATAGTCGGGGCTATATCACCAAGCTTTCCCTCTGGAAGATGTATCGCTTTATTGGCGTATTTGGCGTCAATCATAATAAACGGTACAGGAAATGTCGAATGCTCAGTATCGACTTCACTATTCGCACTCAGCATCTCTTCTACGTTACCATGATCAGCCGTGACGAAACAAGTCCCTCCCAGAGCAAGTGTGAGTTCTGCAATCTTTCCTACACATGCATCCGTGATTTCACACGCCGTTATAGCCGCGGGGATATTTCCCGTGTGTCCTACCATGTCTGGATTTGCAAAGTTTATCAAAACAAATGTATAGACATCACTAGTCAACCGATCAATCACACGACTGGTCATTTCTACCGCGGACATGTGTGGTTGCAAATCATAAGTAGAAACTTTAGGCGAAGGAACAATGAGCCGATCTTCTCCTTTATATGGATCCTCTCGCATGCCATTAAAATAATACCCAACAAATCGTTCTTTTTCTGTCTCAGAGACTCGTAACTGTCTCACCCCTACGTCCGAAAGGACCCGTCCGAGAGGATTGCTTACAGTCTCTAGTGGAAATGCTACAACACACGGCAAATTTCTCTCATAATCTGTCATGGTGACAAAAAATAGATCTGGCAAAATCACGCCTCTCGTAAACGGTTTATCGACAACTTGCTCCTCAATGACATGTTTATGATGATATTTCACAGCATACGGATCAAATCCAATCTCTTTTACGTTTGTCTCAAAATCTGGCAGCACAAACGCACGCGTAAGCTGTCGAGGCCTGTCTATACGATAATTATAAAATATGACACTATCATGCGCGCTCACTCGAGGATAGGGATTACCACTTGGGTCTACGATAATCGTCGGCTCCATAAATTCATCGGTAACTTGTGCATCGTACCCTGCCGTTATAGCGCTTTCTGCACTTTGTGCACGGCGTGAAATTTGTTCAGTGAGGGCAGTATATGCTTTCTGTGTCCGGTCCCACCGATGATCTCTGTCCATTGCGTAATATCGACCAATAATCGTCGCAATCTTTCCAATACCAATCTCTCCAATTTTTTGCTCTACTTCTTTTATGAATCGAGCAGCCGACCGAGGAGGCGAGTCTCGACCATCGGTAAACAAATGTAAATACACCGGTGCTTCACATTGATTTTGTTTCAAAAACTCTAATATCGCATAGAGATGCTCACGACTGGCGTGCACACCGGAATCTGATAACAACCCCATCACATGAATTGCAGACTGATGTTTTCTGGCATGTGACAGAGCCCCAACCCATGCAGAATTTTTAAAAAAGCTTCCATCACTTATCGACATATTTATCCGTGGCAAATCTTGGTACACGACACGCCCCGCCCCAATATTTATATGACCTGTCTCAGTATTTCCGTCTTCTCCAGCGGGCAAACCTACGTGTATCCCTGAAGCTCTCAATTGCGTGTGAGGGTAATTATTCCAGTAATAGGGTATATGATGAAGCTTGGCTTGAGAAATGGCGTTTCCGGGTCCGGGAGGGGCTAGTCCCCATCCATCTAAAACGATAAGAACGATTGGCTTTTGCATATACTTCATCTATGAAGTCCTGTGTGGATTCACATTTATGATTGTTGGCCACGCTGTGCAAGCTCTACTTCAATTTGAGACAGCCGATTGTACTTCGCAACACGCTCCCCACGTGCAGGCGCGCCAAATTTTACATAATCCGACTGAATACCCACAGCCAAATCTGCTATAAATGTATCATTAGTCTCACCGCTTCTATGAGAAACTATTGTTTTAATATCATGCTTTTTGGCCAATGCAGCAACAGTAAAGAATTCTGACAAAGAACCTATTTGATTTGGCTTTAAAAGAATTGCAGAACACGCCTTTTCTGTTATGGCACGCTCAAGACGAGTAAGATTCGTGGCAAGTAAATCATCTCCTACAATAAGCACTTCGCGCCCCATTTCATGAGTCAGCTCTTTCCAATACTCCCAATCATCTTCACCAAGGGCATCTTCTAAAAGAAGCAGTCTGTACTTCGTGTGCAATTCTTTAAGATATAAGATGAAATCTTTTCCAGAATATGCTCCCGCACGATCTTTGATCTGATAGCCACGTTCTTTTTTGAAATGACTTGCCGCCAGATCTAATCCAAAAAATACATCAACGCCAAATCGATATGGACTCGCTTTTATCGCATCCATAATGATTTCTATGGCGTCAAGATTGGTAAACAAATCGGGTGCAAATCCCCCTTCGTCTCCCACTGAATGCGCGACATTTCTGTATATCAAAATTTGCTTTACTTGATTATAAATCTCTACACCCATACGAAGCGCATCGGTATACGATTTATTACTTGCTGGGGTTATGTGAAATTCCTGAAAATCTAGATTCCCAGCCCCATGCTTTCCTCCATTTATCACATTAAATGTAGGTGTTGGGACGCGATTAATTGAGGTAGGAATAAGGGCAGTAAACAAAGAATTGAGATAGACATACAACGGCTGCTGCCTCGCTTGTGCGACTGCCGCTGCACATGCCAGTGATACGCTCAATATGCTATTTGCGCCAAGCACATGCTTATCCGGCGTTCCGTCTTGTGAAATCAGATGCTTGTCTATAGCTGCTTGATTGGCCGCATCAAGTCCTTTTAACTTAGCTTGAATTTGACCATTCACATTACTTACTGCGGTAAGCACTCCCATGCCACCATACCGTTTATCATCATTATCGCGAAGTTCTGAAGCCTCATATTTACCAAGAGACGCACCTGCTGGCACCGACGCTGTGCCTCGATAACCACTCTCCAAAACCACCATGGTCTCAATAGTGGGGTTGCCACGAGAGTCCAAAATTTCTCGAGCATACATGCCATATATATTGGTGCTGGGTGCTGCCATAACGATTATTTACCCTTTTTGTGTACAAACGCGTGCTCTGCATGTGAGATAGTCTCTCGAACGTGATCGATGGCATCATTGTTTATAGAAACACTAGTGATACCCCATTCGACTAGTTTGTCGACGAGATCTGGATAGTCACTTGGTGCTTGACCACACATAGAGGTAGTGACTCCTCGTTTGTTACATGCCGTGATCACTCGCTCAAATGCCCACATGACGGACGGATCTGTCTCCTTATAGTCATGCGCCACTTCACTATTATCTCGATCTGTGCCCAAGATAAGCATCGTCAAATCATTTGATCCAAACGAAATACCATCTATACCTACATCGAGATATTCGTCGATAAGGATCACGTTTGTTGGGATTTCACACATCATCCAGAATTTAAAGCTTGCACTGCGTGTAAGACCATTGGCTGCTACAATCTTTTTTACCTCCAACAATTCGCGTGGAGATCGCACAAAGGGAATCATCAGGTGTAAATTTTTTAAATTCTTTTTTTGGCGTACATGCTTGATCGCCTCTAGCTCCAACTCAAATACACGAGGGTCAGCGATATATCGAGCGGCTCCACGAAATCCAAGCATTGGATTGTCCTCTGGTGGCTCATATTTCTCTCCCCCTTTAAGATTTCGGAACTCATTGGTTCGAAAATCGCTTGCCCGATATATGACAGGACGCGGAGCAAATGCGGCAGCGATTTCTTCCATCCCTTCCGCCATTTGATTCACAAACAACGCTTCTTTCTTGTCTTCTATAAACTTTTTGGGGTGCACGCCAATTTGTGCCATCAAAAATTCCGCGCGGAATAATCCCACCCCGTCGACATTTTGCGCAGCGATAGCTCTCGCACGATCTGGCTCTGCGAGATTTACATATACCTTGGTGGCGGTTTTGAGTGTTTTATCATATATTTTTGGCGCGATGGTTGTGGTGGCTATACTCGACGCCACAGATCCTTTGAATATTTCGCCTGTAGAGCCATTTACTGTCACTACCATGCCATCCTTTAAGCTGGAGGTCGCGCCTTTTGCGCCAACCACCGCAGGAATACCTAACTCACGAGACACGATAGCTGCATGGGAAGTACGCCCACCGCGATCAGTGATGATGGCCACAGCGCGTTTCATGGCCGGAACGAAATCTGGGTTGGTCATCTGGGCAACCAAAACATCTCCTTTTAAAATTTTTCCAATTTCTGTAGCATTTTTTAGAATACGCACGGTTCCTGAGGCAACACCGGGACTTGCCGCATCACCTTTTAACAATAATTCTTTCTTTGCGTTATTTGTAAGAGTATTGCTTATATCAACGTGTTTCTGCTGTGATTCTTTCGTCCCAATAGTTGTAACTGGGCGCGTCTGTACAATATATAGAGTACCGTCTTCTATAGCCCATTCAATGTCTTGTGGAAAAAAGTAATGTTTTTCCAAATTTTTCCCGAGCTGTGCAAGTCCCAAAATTTCAACATCTGATATTTTTTGTTTTCCACCCTTTTCCTTAGTAAGCGGCAAGATAAGAGTCTTCACACCTTTTCTCATCATGCTTTTCTCCTGCACATTTATTTCTTTCTCAACTATCGTATGCGTAGCCTTATCGATCACATAATGATCGGGAGTTACCGCACCTTGTACTATCATCTCTCCCAGTCCGAGCACTGCATCTACCACCATTTTAGTCTTATCGTTGCTTACGGGATCTAGTGTAAACATGATCCCACTTGTATCAGACTGCACCATGCGCTGCACAGGGATAGCGATGCCCACCTTGAAGTGGTCGAATTTGTTCGTAGCACGGTAGAAAATCGCACGCGCCGTAAACAGTGACGCCCATGCTTCTTTGATTTTTTCTAACAAATTCGCCTCACCTGAAACATTGAGATATGTGGACTGCTGTCCTGCAAAGGATGCCCCCGGCAAATCCTCTGCTGTGGCACTGGAACGCACTGCCACAAGCGAATGAGCCAACATATTTTTACCTAACTTAAAGTACGCATGGATCACATCGTGAGCGATGTCTAATGGAAATTTCGCACGTTTAATTTTTTGCTGAATACGCTTGGACACTTCTTCGAGTTTGACACTGTCGTTTATATCTAACCCATGCAAATCATCACGTAGATCATCTCGAAGTTTGGCTTCATCTAAAAAGTGAAAATACGCAGGGGCAGTTACGATAAACCCGTTGGGTACAGGAAAACCTGCTTTTGTCATTTCTCCCAAATTTGCGCCCTTGCCACCCACGATCGCTATGTCTTCCTTATCCACTTCATCAAACCAGACAACAAATTTTTTTATCATA
Source organism: uncultured Gammaproteobacteria bacterium (assembly GCA_964639945.1). GTDB lineage: Bacteria > Patescibacteriota > Microgenomatia > UBA10105 > UBA927 > UBA927. The sequence goes on along the minus strand of CAZXHY010000033.1, from coordinate 4,737 downwards.
TATTCAGTATGCGGAAAATATCAGTTTGTTGCAAGCCCCTCCCGCGCTTTGTGGCATGGTATATAATCATGACATGAATATCACTGTATTATTTGATATGGATGGAGTCATCGTAGAGAGTGAACACCTCTGGGACACCATGGAGCCACCGTACCTCAAAAAAATTCTCACTCCCGACATAGCGGAACGAATTGTCGGAAATACTCGCGGATGTTCAGTCAGCGTAATCTATGAGACAGCAAAAAAATACGGCTACAATGGAAATAAAGAAGAGTTTTATTCTGGGTATTATCCTTTAGGGGAGCAGATATACGCGAACGCACCGCTCACTGAAGGCATGGAACCTCTTATAAAAAAACTTCACGATAATGGCGCAGTCATAGGGCTTGTATCGTCGTCATGTAAACCATGGATTATGGCAGTGGTAAATCGCATGAGCATAAGTGGCTCATGTTTTGGATTCATCGAGTCAGTAGATGATCATCCAAATCTTCGCCCAAAACCAGCTCCAGATGGGTATCTGGCAGCTATGAGAGAGCTTCATGCTGATCCCGCCCGCACGATCATCATCGAAGACTCACAGACAGGAGTAAATGCAGCGCTTGCAGCAAACGTACACGTTTGTTGCTTCACAGCGCATGTTCATGAATCGTTTGCACAAGGCGCACATGTGTACGCCAACACCATCAAAGAACTAGAAAAGGTAATTTATGACTTTGCCAATTCCGCTTTGAAGTAATCTACCCAAGGAATTTTACTTGGATCCAAATCAGAAATCATCGCCATGTAGTAGTTCACATATGCTCCAAATTGGATACATTCCATGGCTTGGGCGAGGCGACTACTTGCCCCTGTCGCATACACTTCCACAGGAATTCCTTGCTTTTCTACAACAGTTTTAGTTATTATCATGCGTTTTTTTATCTTGTCTTCATACAAAAGGGAATCCAAGAATAGAAATCGCAACAAATCCTTATTCACTGTAGGATTCGTTAATCCTTCCAGCAAATGGTGATTGAGTTCTGGTACGTCATGATAGGCTGCAAATGATTTTGCCGATTCATGCAATTGATTACGCATGACTCTCCCTACCTGCATCAGATGTCGAGCGGCAACAATGACTGGGATTTTTTGCACCCATGCAGCACCAAGTTGCTTTGCACGATTTACTCCTGTGTTAACCGCTGCGCCATACGTGGAGTTTCCGCGGTTCATAACTTCGATAACTTCATCCACATCTTTGCTGTCGACATGAACAAACCCGAGTGTATCAAAAAGGGCAACAAGTCCAACGACAGAATACCCACTCCCAAGTCTAGGCTGATTGGATGGATTGTTGGTTTTTGGATCAAAAATATACGCTGGAATTCCGTGATCTGTTAGCATCTTTCCCAGTGTTCCACCAGTTGTAATACCAGTAACCAATGCTTTTTTATCTATAGCTTCCTGCGCGCATGCTAAGGTTTCCTCTGTTGTCCCAGAGTAGCTAGATAAAATAACAAGCGTGTTTTCATTTACGTATGGTGGCAAGTGATAGTCGTTTACAACCTCAAAAGGGATGGCGAGCGTATCGGCAAATAACGCTTTGGTCACATATGCACCCAAAGCGGAACCGCCCATACCAGAAAATACAATGTTCGAAACGTGCTTGTAGTTTTCTGGAAACGTGAGTGCATGTACTTCGTCCCACGCTTGTTTGCTCTGTCCACCAAGAAGTTCTACGGAGCCCAACACGTTTACTGTATCGAGCTGTTTCATCCCTGCGACATCGTCTAAATTATTCATATAGATCCTCCTTTACAATGATACGTTTATATTTAATCTAATGCCGCTGTGTTTACCCCACTTTTGAAATCTACTTCGGAAATCTTGTGAAGGATTTCGTTTACCTGCTTTTTGAGCATATCGTAGGTATCCTGAGTTTTTCCTTCAAACTTTACCGTAAGATACGGTCCGTTTTGGCTAGCGCGTACGATAAGCATTTCTTTTTCCGTATCCATACGCACTCCATCTATCTCCACATATTTAGCATCAGGATAGAGTTTCTTGATCTCAGCACCAATTTTTTGGCTAACCACATCAAATTTGATGGCATCTGGACAGCCCACCTTTATCTCTGGACTTGAGACATATTTGGGCAACTCTTCGACGGCTTCGTGCAACGATTTGCCTACACGGGTCAGATACGAAAGCAATCGGAGTGATGCGATCGCTCCGTCGTCGTGCCCATAAAAATTGTCCACAAAATATATATGACCAGATAGTTCGCCTCCAAATGGCGCCCGTTCATCGCGAACTTTAGCTTTTATAAATGAATGTCCTGTCTTCCACATGATAGGTGTTCCACCTGATTGATTTATAACGTCGCTAACGATTTTGGAACAAAGGGTGTTAAAAACTATCTTTGACCCCGGCAGAGAACTAATCACGTCTTTGGCAAAAAGAGCAACCAAAACATCATTCCACATGAGTGTACCGGCGCCGTCCACCACGCCGATGCGGTCTCCATCGCAGTCATAAGAAAATCCAAGATCAGCTTTTTCTGCTACCACTCGTTTTGCAAGGCGTTCTTGCACTTCGTGTTCGGTAGGATCAGGCGTACCCACTGGGAAATTTCCATCGGGCGTCGTATTTTGTTCTATCACCTCACATCCCACAGCGCGCAATATATCAGGTAAAAACACGCCGGTGGTAGCAGCACAGCTATCTACTACTACTTTAAACTTTCCGATCGGATCTATACGTCGCTTCAGGTCGTCGATATACTCCTGTTTTATATCTCTTTTTATCACAGTCCCTTTAGGTGACCTCGTGACAAATTTGCCAGATTTCACCAAATCTCGCAATTCTATGATTTCCTCAGTGAGCATGGTTTCCGAATACCCAGTACCAAATTTGAATCCGTTGTACTCCTTCGGATTATGGGATGCAGTAATCATCACCATACCGCGAGTTCGGAAAAAATAACAAGCAAAATAAGAAATTTGGGAAAGCGTCATGCCGATGTCGTAAACCGTGATACCACTTTCGGTAAGACCTTTTACCATCGCATCCCGATATTCTGGACTCGATAGTCTACAGTCGTATCCTACGACACAATCAAAAATCTTGCGTTGCAGTAGCCATGTCGCATACCCACGGGCCAAAAGCTCCACATTTTCACTGTTTAACTCTTTATCTACGAGTCCTCGCAGGTCATATCCGCGAAACACATTATCTGGAATACTTGGGTTCATAACACTCCTCCTTTATAAAGAAACAATAAATTGTTCTATTTGCTGTGCCAACGTAAATGGGGATGAGCCAGTTTTTGTACCTATGTCAATTGCGACAAGTTTGGCATGCATAGCGACAAGTTCATCAATCGTAAAGCTCCGTGCCTGCGCTGTCAAGCGATTCGCCTGCCACTCCTGTAGTCCATCAGGAGTTACTCCATCTACCAGCTGTATGAGCTGTCGTACACGACGGGTGATCATTACAAATACAATTTCAGGCACTGTCGTCTGAGTAAGTTTCGCAAACTGTGGAAGCATAGTTTTGGCTGATTGGGGCTTGATCCCATCCAAAAACTGAAAAAGAAGTTGTGGTGTCTTATATAGCTTCACTGTCGCGTTCCCAAGATTTTTCTGTACCGTCACCCCTACCTCTTTGTCTTCCCAAAGAAGTATCTCGACTGTAGCCGAAGCAGCTACCAATATACGACATAGCGACTCTATAAGTTTAAGTTTTTTTCCTAGTTTTCCAAAAAGATTTTCTATAATGACTAACGTATCGCCACCAAATAGTGATTGCGACTCCAATGCTTGGGTAAGCACTGTATCGTCTAGTCCTTTTCCATCCAGTGATCGAACTTCTTTTGCTTTTGACGCGCCTTTTAACCGAGTGAGTTCGGCACGAGAAGCCTCTATCATGTCTCCATGTATCAGTGTAATCATATGCGCGTGGTGAGAAAATTTAGCGCCTCTTTAAGAATAGGTTTATTGGTTTTAGGGTAACCAATTTGATTTGCCGCTTCATCAATCGGCACCCAAACTGCATCTGTTATACCCTCTTCATTTTGGGGCGCAAGAACACTCTCTCCTGCGGTTTCAAACAAGAAAAAATGAACTGTTTTTTTCACCAATCCATCACGAGTAAACAAGTATTCTACCGGAGTAAGGTCCGCAAGATGGACAAGGTCTCGCACCCCCACTTCCTCTCCAATTTCACGAATGGCCGTAGCCAAATGCGACTCATCTCCCTCTGGGTGGCCCTTTGGGAAAGTCCACTTCCCTTTAGGGTCGCAGATTAATATCACTTCCCATGAATCGTTTAGTCTGCGTACTATAACCCCACCGGCTGATACTTCTGTTTTCATAAAAGGTACTAAGGCTTAGACTGTAAATATAGCATGTCTCCAGCTTGTACTGGTTTTTCCACTCTCAAGGCACACACTTCGCCAGCTTCAACACGAGTTACTTTGGTGTTTTCTATCTGAATTGTCGATACAACCTGAATAAAATCTGTTTGTACCCCTCGTACACTCACCGTATCACCGACTTCCAATGGCTGACTGATAATTTCAACAACTGCCACGTGTACCTTGTCATAATAATGCGTCACGCGAGCAATTTGAATATCCATTATGTATCCAGTTTTATAAAATACTTTTTATGATTTATTTTTTCTGGTAACAAACTTTTCTTATTACCTGATTCGTCAACAGAAGGATACTTCTCATAGCCTTTCCCATACCCC
>CAZXHY010000032.1:0-14129 GCA_964639945.1 uncultured Gammaproteobacteria bacterium | reverse complement strand
CCAGAAATGTGTTTATAAAATCGTTTGCGAAGATCAGGAGTGGAGCCGATATAAAGTTTTTTGTCTTTTTCACTATATAAAACGTACGCGTAGAACATGCAAAGATTATATCTTGTAATTATGGGCGGTGGCGCGTTATACGCGCTAGCACCGCGTTTAACAACTCTCTACGGTGGCGCGTTATACGCGCTAGCACCGCGTTTAACGCGGTGCCGAGACCAGGAATCGAACCCGGGTAACATGTTCTTCAGACATGCGCCTTGACCACGTTGGCAATCTCGGCAAGAGATAATCACTATTTTCTCTTATTCTGGGCTGTTTATCAAGAACGAGGAGGCTGAAGCGCAAATTATTTGTATCGCAAATTTTTTTGACTTAGGTACATATAAACCAAGAATATAAGAGCAGTGCCAATCGATATTCCTATGGCAATAGTGCGAATTGGCGTATTCGCAAAAACTACATAAAAATCATATTCACCTTTCGGAAGAGTAAATATCATGCGACCTTCGTTATCGACAGTGGGTATATACGCGTGTCTTCCTAACAACCCCGTCCAACCTGCAAAGTATAATATATTTACCCGTAGCCGCAGTTCTTCTGTGGCTTTTACGCGTAGTATAAGTGCTTGAGCCTTTTGTTTCACAATCCTTATAGATCCTGATCCAGAAATTATTTCAGCTCGAGGAGGTTGTGTCGAAAGACCATCTAAACCATTTACAAAATCACTACTTGCACTTCTCGGGATAAATTCAATATATCCCATATTTTTATGAGTATATGGAGCTTCACGAACCGTTTGATCATACGAAAAGTACTTCTCCCCAAAACTAAATCTATCAATAGCTGGATGTGCGTACATTATCCCTTGCCATATAACAAAAATAATAAGTCCAATTTCAAACATTTTGTATGGGAGTTTTTTCCACACACCGTTTAGCTTCATAATCACGTATGCTGCAAGCATTGCAGACGCAAAAGAATTGAGAAAGAAAAATCTATATGGATAGGAAAGAAAATTCATTTGCGCAGGCAGCAATTTCCACAATGGCTCGGACCATGCTCTGGTCATACAGATCGTTGCAATAAACCAAATCATGTAGGTTGCGCCGATGCGTGTATACTCGTGTTTCCATCCGTTACCGCGCACAAATGAACGAGTAAGGAACCACAGCGCCATACTCGAAATAAGTAATGTTGGAATTCCTATCGCATAGGAATAATAACTAGGCGGGACAAATCGCAAAGCTGCGATACTGTTTTCAATAATTGGCGCAATAATTTGAAAAAAATAACTGCGGAGCGCTGTTTCTTTTTCAAATAATACAGAAAGCTTTGTGAGATGCTGTTCTGCAACTGAAGGTAACCAAAACCATGCAGTTAAAAGCGCAGATATGCTAATCGTAGCAAATGCTTGTTGTATACGTTTAGCCCATGTTAACTTGCTGGTTATACCAAACATAAGACTATAAACAAACGGAATAGCCATAAGTGCTGAAAGGTTGTGCGTAAGTATGAGAGCTGAAAGTGTCATTACGGAAACGACTCTATACACCACTATCTCAGGATGTTTTATATAGTGAACAACAGCGTGGGCAAAAAGCGGCACCCATACAAACGCAAGCGCCTCGCCATATCCACTGTAGAGATATATAGTCATAAGATGATATGGCGTATAGGCGTAGACGATGGCAGCAACGAGCGCTGCGGGCACTGTAAAGACTGATGCTGCAAACATATACATGGCAATAGAGGATCCCAAAATTGTTAGCATCATATATAGCTGAGAGGCATGTATAAGACTCCCCGTCACCTGCCAAAGTCCTCGGATCACATAGTATGGGAGCATGTAATTAAAATTAAAAATAGGCGCTCCAAAGCCATGCGCTTCTAACGCAGCCCAACGAGGCCAAATATATCCCTGCGAAAGTGCATAATCCAAATTAACCACCCGAAATAAATGTGCCAAATTATCAGCAGATCCCAAGATGGTCTCTGTATACATCGGCAACACTATTGGAAGCAGCAAAAGTGCAATAATTCCATACGGTATCCACCAACGTTTGTGCATATCATCAGGATACTTGGAATATTTGCCTTGAGCAAGAACGATAAAGAGGAATTCGAATGTGCCCGCTGAGAGATTTGAACTCCCGACCACTCCCATGTAAAGGGAATGCTCTACCACTGAGCTAAGCGGGCTTCACACACTACCGCATTGACCATTGTACCAAATTTGGACGAATTTGCCTCAACGAGACCGTGTGATGGTGTACGAATTGGGGTAATACAAAAATACTGCTGGAGCATCCTCTACTAATCTTCGTTGGAAATCTGCATATATTTTCAATCGCTTTTCATGATCTAGCTCTTGGCGTCCGTCCTCAAGAAGTTTATCTATTTTCACATTTACATATCCTGTGACATTTGTTTGTGTTTGTGTAGAATGCCAAAACGCGTATTGATCCGGATCTGGTGGTAAATCTTGCCCACTGAGAAGTATCTGATAATCTGAGGGTACGGAGCTGGTGACTTGTACTTTGGTCGGTACTCCCAGATTTGTCCATGATGATGCGATGGATTGCGCAACATCCAGATATGACGGAAAAGTAGTCAACGTTATTTCACCTGACACTGAAGCCAGTGGGCTATCTGCAAGAAGTTTCTTGGCTTGTATAGGATCATATGTGTATTTTCTAACATTCTCGGCGTAAGCCCATGAAGTTTTTGCAATCGGTGAAGTTGCTTTCTCGAACGGCAGAGGAGGGACTGCATATGCGAGACCTTGACGCGAAGATTTTTCGCTAAATATAGGTGAATGTAAGTTAAAAAACAATCCGACAACTCGCTCGTACTTTATCTTCTTATCTATTTTCACCTTACCCCAAGTGGCAAGCGCGGACGTGGTACTTACATCTTCGAGCGACGTGAGGTCCCCAAGCTGAAACGCCAACATAGCCTGTGATTCAGTGCGATAAAAACTGTAGTATTTTGCCCGATTGGTAGTCGTATCCATCGGATATAAATGCAGTGATTGTACCAAATCACCTTGAAGCTTAATCCCTTTTACTTCATAAGGGCCAAACCCTTGCAAACCGGGAAGAAAAATAGGTTTTGATACCAATGCCGGAAATGGACTATACGGATACTGTAGATGTGCAACCAACGTTTCGTTATCCTTGGGCACAAACGTGACACCACGAATATTATAGTTAACATCGTGAGCATTTACGAGACTTCCGTTATGCCATAATTGATTTTTACCCAGAGTAAAAATAAATGTCTTCCCACTATTGGTAGCCTCCCAGCTCGACGCTAACGCAGGTATAGCTGTGCCATCTGACGAAATTTCTGTAAGTCCATGACTTATGAGATTTTGTACGCTTGCGGGAAGCGTGGATGGGGTGAAATCACCGACAAGCCCAATACGGTCAATAGGCTGCAGCCATGTAATAAACAAAATTGGATATATTTTCCAAAATAGCAGTGATGAAAGAAGCCCAACAAAAAATCCAAGTATCAAGGATCTTGTATATTTTTTCGCCAACTCAATGGCAACCAAAAAAAATAGTCGCGTAGACGAAAATATTGCCATACGTTTGAGATTATCGAATTATGACGTTCAAAATCGATGTAATCAAAAATATACAAGCCACAACAATCGTCGAGGTAAACACAACTCGTTCGGCACCACGTTTCGTACGATAAAACTCTCCACCTCCTACGCCTCCCCCGAAACCTCCCTTGCTACTCTGTAACAAAATAAGGCCAATAAGCGATACAGCTGCTAAAATATGCAACGTTCCTAATATTGGGTTCATACACTACTCCTTTCTATGAGACTAACAAGTGATTGCGCTAGGGCATCACTGTCGTGACGAATAAGACTCCGGACCAATACATCTGTTTGTGATTTCTCATAAAGCGCACGACTAGCCAGAGGGGCTGCGATAACTTGGTATGGGGCATCGGTAGGCAAGTCGTTTATTACCTGCTGTTCGTTTGATTTTGCGTATAACTCTAATGCCTCTTGCGGTAATGGAGAATTGTTTATCACGACATAATCGATGATTGAGCCAATGTGTGATTCAAGCACACGAATATGATCTGTCGCTGAAAAATTATATGTTTGCCCAAATTTGGTCATAAGATTCATAACATACACTACTTTACCATTTGTCTGCTTTAATGCATCAGCAATTCCTTCTACTAATAAATTTGGCAAGACACTCGTATATAAATCCCCCGGTCCTATCACAACCAAATCAGCCTCTAGTATGGCTTGTTTGGCGTCGGTATTTGCCGTTGCTGCTGGTTGCAAGGCTAAATTCGTAATTCGCACTTTCCCATCATGCTCAGGCTCATCAATATTATGCTCATCGGTCACAACACTTCCGTCTTCATAGGTTGCTACCAGATTGGTATCCGTAAATGTGACGGGAATGACAGCGCCTTTTATACGCAGTACTTTTCCTGTCTGACGTATAGCGTCTTTTTGCGAACCTAAAATATCGGTGAGGGCTGCCATAAATAGATTCCCAAACGTCATACCAGCTATCCCGTTTCCTTTTTCAAAGCGATACATAAAAAGCTTGCGTAACAATCCAACTCCGCCTGTCTCGTCCGCGAGAGCCACCAGACACTGTCGAAGATCTGAGGTGGGCAACAACCCAAATTCATCACGAAGACGTTTGTTTGAGCCACCACTGTCGCTCATGGACACGACTGCAGAAAGTCCATAAGGGTATTGTTTAAGACCACGAAGCACTACAAACGTACCAGTTCCCCCTCCGATACAAACAATCCGCTTTTTACTAGGTGGTTTTATCATATATTAATGCTCAGAAATATCATGAAATACGTTTACCAAGAAAGAAACTGCGAGAGAAACCGCAATGAGCGCAAATCCATAAGAAAGCGTGACGCTTGGTACCACAAAACCTGCCCACGAACCTCCTGGAAACGTCCAAGCAGATATGGTGACATTTGGTACAAATATGGTCAACAACCAAAGCACAATTACGTTTATGGCCCAAGATAAGAGGCCAAATGTGATGATGTTTATAGGAATGAATAATATGCGAAGAATAGGGGCAACCAATAGCATAAGCACGCTTAAAATAAGCCCAGCAAAAAGTAGCACTGTCCATCCCCCTTGTATAGACAAAGCGGGCAAAATTTGTGACACCAGCCACAAGGAAAAACTATGAAACAAAAATACACGAACAAGGTATTTCATTTTCGTGCTTCAATGGTATCAGGCATTGGCACGATAGGTCAAACTGTAAGTAATCGTTTAGATCGTAACAACCTGTTATAGGTTATAGCAAAACGATGCGCTTCGTCACGTATTCTTTGCGCCACTTTTATGGCTTTACCGCTAAGCGGCAACCGAAGAACGATGAACTCTTTGCCACTTGGCAAAATTATTTCTTCATTTCGTTTCGCAAGTCCTCCCATTGGAGTCTGGACACTGTGTGCGTCCATAACACTTTTGGCGGTATGAACTTGTCCTTTGCCACCATCTACAAGTATGAAATCAGCGCTGGGCCATTCAGGATGTGAAAATCGCCTCGTAAGTACCTCTGCCATCATTGCAACATCTGATATACCTTTCACTGTGCGAATTCGAAATTTTCGATATTCCTTATTATCTGCTCGTCCATCAGTCAGAACCACCATAGACCCTACGGCCGAGGTGCCGCTTAGTTGCGATATGTCATAGCATTCTATTCGAGACAAGGATGAAAGCTTCGGGTAATACGGCAACAGAGCGCTACGAAACGCGTCTAGCTCCTGTGCATAGACATCCTCTGCGCCTCGTTCAAGAAATATTGCTGGATCATATCGTTGTTGAGATACTCTATACATAGTTTCAATCCTTTTTTTTATCATCAGAGCCTGCTCAAATTGCTGATCGTTTGCAAGGGATCGCATTTCTGTTTCGTAGTTGGTGATAACTTTTTTGGCGTGTCCCTCAAAAATTGCTTGTAATGCATGAATATTTGCCCGATATTTTTTGGAGGCTCGTATACGTTCATCACCGGATAGCCCTACAATTGCACATGGGCAAGGATCGCATAAGCCTATCTGCGTATAGAAACATGGTTTCCCACTTCGTTGCTTCTGCGTACAGTACGGTACAACACTCCGTAAGGATCGAAGCAAACTCTTTAGGGCATGCGAAGATTGAAATGGCCCATAGACTCTGTTTTTTTTATTCTTAGCAATAGATATGATTTCTCCCTTTCGAAGCCACATAATGCGAGGTAATTCTTCGGAAAGAGTGAATCCAACATATAAATGACTCTTGTCGTCACGAAGGGCAGAATTATATTTAGGAAGCAACGATCGAACGAGCTTGGCTTCCAACAACAACGCGTCAAACTCGCTCGTTGTTGGTATAATTTTTATCTGGGTGATTTCTGAAACTAACTGAGGTGTCTTTGCTCCCAATGCATCATCGCGCTGAAAGTACTGCCTCACCCGACGGGCCAGATCTACAGCCTTTCCCACGTAGATGATGTCGCCATGCGCGTTAAAAAATTGATAGACCCCAGATGCATGAGGTAAGTGTTTTAATGTTTTTTGGAGCGTTTCCATAAGATATATCGAATACTAGCAATGAGTATAGTGATGACGGAACCCGCAAACAACACTATCCCCAACATGAGCCAATACAGAGGTTGTGCAGTGAACTGTTGTGACTGGGACGTCTCATTTACAAGTACATGTATAGCACCTGTTTGGGCTGTAAACGATTGCGGTATTGTCGCTTTTATGGGAATTCGTACAGATCCGTACGGCAGAAGCTCTGGGATAGTTTGCGTCAGCGAAATTCCTCCAATATCACTTGTTGCTGTTACAACTATGTTTGAAGCTGGTTCTCCCCCAGTGTTTCTAATCACAATGGCGCCGTTTACGACCGTCCCTGCACTTACTTGCGCAGGAAAATCAATTTTACTACTTAGATGAGAGGGTGCGGGATCGGGAGGAACAGGGGCGAATTCTACGGAAACATCCTTTTGAGGCTTATCACTGGGATGGTAAAACCCTGCAGCATAGGGCAACTCACTGCTTATACCATTCACCGCAAATGTTATGTGATTAAAATCTACTTTAGAAAAATAATCTACTCCTCCTGTGGTATTTGCCCACGTCGGATCAATCGGTATCCAGAGTCTTTTTTCGCTATCAAAATATTCTGGCCATGCATGTAATACATCTGATTCTAGCGCGATAGGTCTCAATTTGGGATTATTTGTATAGGCGAAACCTATCACTCGGCGTGCGGGTATACCATTGGACCGAGCTATGGCCACAAACAAGTCTGTAAATTCCATGCACATCGCAGTGGTGGGTGATGCAAGCGCTGCGGAAGCTCCTAGTCTATTTGTGGAAGCTGCGACTCTACTATAGTCATATTGTAACGTCTGTACCACAAAATCATAGATGGCTCGAGGTGTACGGAGAGACAGCGCGGCAGCTTTTATTTTCGGATCATTTGTCTGCCAGAACGGTTGAGGAAGTATATATTTGGCCGCGTCAACCATGGGTTGGGAAAAATCGCTTCTTGGAGATAGATACACAGAAACACCCAGCTTGGCTTTTATGGAAAGCGTTTGTGCGGGAAGCAGATTATACATGGCTATCCAATTACCATCTTCATCAGTCTCCACAGATTCGGGTGCGGGCTCCAGTGATTGAATAACCACTTTTTGATATGCGGTATTTGTGGGTACAGTTATAGATTGACGATGACGCACGACGGTAGGATTACTTAATGTGTACGATAAATCTACTTGAAAGTTTTGGCTTACTCCGTAGGCAGCTGCAACTCCACCTCGAATCATCTGCTCCTTTGTCCACGCCCTACCATTCGCTGGAAGGGGAGACAAATACGCGACTGGACCAAATGTAGGAGGCACATTGAGTGTTACATTGTATTGCCCGATGTCTGGATCATTTATAATTCCTGGCAAGTATAGTTCCCAAATACTTCCATTCCGCGAAGCAACACCGGCATGCTCATAGCGAAGCGTAAATGCCAACGATTTTCCTACACCTACCGCTTTCGTATTGAAGCGAAGTGCTATATCAGTTTTTCCATTTTTTACCGAGATATCAGGCGTGATAATCCCTCCATCGTCATAGGCGATAATATTTGAAATTTTGTCACTATCCAATAGAAGGGAATAGCTTTGAGGATAATAGTTTGATAGTTTGTTTATCAATTTTATCTGCTGCGTCACTATAGTTTTCCCAGCAGGACTTACGGCATACTGCACGTCATAATCTGCGGAAAACTCTCCCGTTGCTTGCACCAAACTAGCCTGTACGAGGAAAACAAAACAAGAAACACACAAGTATAAGATTCGACGAAGTAGCGTATTCATGTGCACAGATATTATTGTAGTGCTTTTTTCAAAAACTGTCCTGTATATGAGGTTTTTACTTTGACAAGATTTTCTGGCTTTCCCTCATACACAATAGTTCCTCCTCCATCCCCACCTTCAGGGCCTAGATCTATAACCCAATCTGCCGACCGAATCACATCTTGATTATGCTCAATTACAACCACGGTGTTTCCGAGCGCAACCAACCGATGCAACACATGGAGCAACTTCTCTAAATCGGCAAAATGAAGACCTGTGGTAGGTTCATCCAAAATATACACTGTTTTTCCCGTCGATCGTCTGGATAATTCAGATGCCAACTTTACTCGCTGCGCCTCTCCTCCTGAGAGCGTTGTCGCTGATTGACCCAAGTGTACGTACCCTAGGCCGACGTCAGACAGTGTAGAAAGTTTATTGAGTACTTGTGGATGTGTGTGAAAGAATTCGATAGCCTCTGTGACTGTCATAGATAAAACATCGGCTATAGATTTGCCACGATACGTTACTTCTAGAGTCTCGGCATTGTAGCGCTTGCCGCCACAGATTTCACAGGTTACATACACATCTGCCAAAAATTGCATTTCAATTTTTCGTTGTCCCTCGCCTTCGCACGCCTCACACCTACCCCCTTTGACATTGAAGGAAAACCTACCCGTCTTATAGCCTCGAAGTCGTGATTCAGACAGTGAAGCAAAAATATCTCGCATAAAACTAAACAACCCTGTGTATGTAGCGGGATTGCTTCGTGGGGTTCGCCCAATGGGCGCTTGATCTATCAATATAACTTTATCTATATCATCTATTCCGACAATACCTTCGTGCGTCCCCGCTCGCTCTTTTGAGAACGGATTGAAATGTCGATTAAGCGCAGGATATAGTGTCTCGACAACCAGTGATGACTTTCCGCTTCCAGATACACCGGTTATACAAACGAAATTCCCCATAGGAATAGAAAGTGTCACATTTTTTAGATTATTATGCGTCACTCCAGAGAGAACAATTGCGCCGCGCGTGTTATCGGTTGGAAGAACTGCTCGAGGTGCCACTGAGATGGTTTTTTTGCCAGACAAATATGCTCCTGTAATCGATTTTGTCGATTTGCATATCTGTTCTAGTGTGCCTGCCGCGATGACATTGCCACCAAATTTTCCAGCTCCGGGGCCAAAGTCTACTATCCAGTCTCCTGATTCAATCATCTCCTTGTCATGTTCAACGACTATGATGGAGTTCCCTAAATCTCGAAGCACATTGAGTGTATGAATGAGGCGATGATTATCTCGTGGATGAAGTCCGATAGACGGCTCATCTAATACGTAAAGTACTCCAGTAAGACCCGATCCTATCTGTGATGCGAGTCTGATACGTTGCGCCTCGCCGCCTGCTAGGGTTGTCGCTCCACGGGAAAGGGTGAGATACTCAAGTCCCACGCTCAAAAGAAAACCAAGTCTTGCTGTGACTTCTTTAACGATTGGCACCGCAACTGCTCGCTCTGTTTCAGTAAGGGTCAACCCCTGTGGACTCGTAAGACTTTTCACCCATGCATGTGCGTCAGTAATCGAAAGATCGGTCACGTCGGCGATTGAAAACTTATCGATGGTGATCGTGAGGCTTTCTTTTTTTAGACGTTTTCCTTTGCAAGTTTTACATTGTTCCTGCCGCATAAATTTCTCTATCTCTGTACGTTGGAAATCTGAATCTGTTTCCCTGTGTCTGCGTATAAGTTCAGGAATAATTCCCACATAGACTTCGTTTATCGACGTCATTTCGCCAAATCGATTTTTGCCGGTCACTTTGTGTACCTCATCGCCTGTACCATAAAGCAAAATTTGAATTTGTTTCTTATCAAGACTTTGTAATGGCACACGAACATTAATGCCATATTTTTGCGCAACGGTGGTCATGACTCGTGAATACCACGTATCATGCAAAAACATCTTGGCAAAAGGTAAAAGTCCTCCCTCAGATATGGAAAGCTCAGGACTTATAACAAGCTCTGGGTCCACCGTAAGAACCATACCGAGACCTGTACATGTTGGGCATGCACCGTGTGGAGAGTTAAACGAAAATGATCGTGGCTCAATCTCTGACAAAGAGATATTGCATACTGGGCAACTAAATTTTTCAGAGAACAAATGATCTTCTGTTTTTTTTGGCTTGTCCGCTATGGTAAAACCAGCATCTCCAATCACACTCACAATTACCAAGCCATCAGAAAGCGATAATGCTTGCTCGACTCCTTGTGCGACACGCGATCGCATCGTCGACAAAAACTCATCACGAAGAGATTTTTTATCCATACTTATTCGGTCTATGACAACATCGATCGAATGTTTATTGGTTTTTATAAGCGTTATATCATCGTCAAGATCTATAAATGTTCCGTCTACTCGAGCTGTGGCAAATCCTTTCGCACGCAAATTATTAAATAACGTAGAAAACTCGCCCTTATGATCTCGCACAATTGGGGCAAGTATCATCACTCGGTGATGTGGAGTAGTTTCCAGCGCATCTTTGGCAAAGGTTAGGATAGACGATACTATCTGATCTCCGGACTGTCGAGATATTTCGCGACCACAGTTAGGACAATGTGGATGACCCGTACGAGCAAACAAAAGACGCAAATAATCATATATTTCTGTCACCGTCCCTACAGTAGAGCGAGGGTTATGTGACGTGGATTTTTGATCTATGGAGATTGCTGGAGACAGTCCTTCGATCGTATCTACATCAGGTTTATCCATGACACCCAAAAACTGTCGGGCATAGGAAGATAATGACTCTACGTATCGTCGTTGTCCCTCTGCATAAATTGTGTCAAAGGCAAGGGATGATTTGCCACTGCCCGACAATCCCGTAAATACTACCAATTTATTTTTGGGTATTTCGAGATTAACGTTTTTTAGATTATGCTGTCTGGCGCCTTTTATAACTATGGTTTCCATAAATTTCCTGCAAAAATGACCACCGATATACCGTGGCCTATGTATTATACCCGATATTACGCACTGCCGCGCTCCAGAGAGGCGATAAGATCGCGGAATCTCGCCGCAGATTCAAAATCCATATCTCGGCTAGACTGCTTCATGAGTTTCGTCAAACGAGCGATATGCTGTTTTTTATCCAGTGGTGTCATATTTTCTATATCCGCACCTTGAACCATTTGCTCGTCTGTTTCTTGTTTGGCCAATTTTTTAGTAAGACGTTCACGAATAGGCTTGACTATACCTATTGGAGTGATGCCGTTTTTTTCATTATATGTAAGCTGTACCGCACGTCTTCGACTCACTTCTTCCATGGCTGCTTTCATAGAATCGGTCATTACGTCTGCATAAAGAATTGCCTTTCCGCTTACATGACGAGCTGCCCGACCCATGGTCTGCACAAGACTTATACGGCTACGCAAAAATCCTTCTTTATCAGCGTCAAGTACTGCAACCAACGATACCTCAGGCAAATCAAGTCCCTCTCGCAACAAGTTTATTCCCACGATAACGTCATACATACCACTTCTTAGATCGTCTAATATGTCGCTACGATCAAGGGTAAGCACCTCAGAATGGAGATATTGCACTTTAATCCCTTTCTCTTTGAGAAATGTCGTTAAATCTTCGGCGGTGCGTTTGGTAAGCGTCGTAACCAATACGCGTTCATGCTTTGAAACTCGGCGATTTATCTCCTCTGTAAGATCGGCGATTTGCCCACTCGATGGCCGTACTTCAACCTCTGGATCGATAAGCCCAGTAGGACGAATAAGCTGCTCTACTTTCCCTTTTTCTCCCACACGAGAAAGTTCCCAATCACTTGGTGTTGCTGATACATAGATGGTCTGAGGGATGCGTCGCAAAAATTCCTCGAATCGAAGAGGTCGATTGTCGATAGCTGCTGGCAACCTAAATCCATAATCGATAAGGGTTTGTTTACGACTGCGGTCTCCCATGTACATTCCACGAATTTGGGGGATACTCATATGTGACTCATCGACGATGAGTAGCCAGTCATTTTTTGCCGCTTCAGAAAAATAATCAAACATAGAGTAAGGCGGATCTCCAGGGTTTCTCCCATCAAAGTATCTACTATAGTTTTCTATACCGTTTACAAAGCCTAATTCTTCTATCATTTCAAGATCGTAGGTGACCTTTTCCTGTATGCGTTGGGCTTCTATATATTTCTTATGACTTTTAAAATACTTCACTCGTTCTTCCATATCGCTCCGTATGTGCCCGAAAACTTCTTTGTATTTACTAGGATCAGTCATGTAATGTTTGGCGGGGTAGATAAAAGTTTTCGGAAGTAATTCGAGTTGCTTGCCCGTGAGCGGATCACGCTTATCCAACGAAGTAATTACACCATTTGCAAGCGTTACACGCAAACTTGTACTCTCATACGCTGGGAAAATATCTATTACATCGCCGCGTACTCGAAAAGCGCCGCGATGGAATCCGTAGTCATTTCGTTCATATTGGAGACGTACTAGATTTTCCATAATCTGTTCGCGGGTTTGCGGAAGTCCGACCCCTAGCTCCAACACAAAATGACCATATTCACGAGGGGAACCTATGTTATAGATACACGATACGGATGCCACAATGATCGTGTCTTTTCGGGTAAGTAAATTGGTAGTCGCAGCAAGTCTCAGTTTATCTATCTCTTCGTTTATCTCTGTTTCTTTTTCTATATACGTATCTGTTGTAGGTATATACGCTTCAGGTTGATAATAATCATAGTAGGAAACAAAATAACTTACCGCATTGTGAGGAAAGTAATCACGAAATTCTTGATAAAGCTGTGCTGCGAGTGTTTTATTATGCGAAATGATCAGTGTAGGTCGATTAATTTGCTGGATGACGTTCGCCATAGTGAACGTTTTTCCGCTTCCCGTCACTCCTACGAGCACTTGTTCTTCCATGCCAGATTTCAAGCCATGCATAAGCTTGTTTATCGCGTCTGGTTGATCTCCAGTAGGCTTATATGATGACTCTAATTGAAATAACGACATAAAATCCTTTCGGTTACTTTTCTGATTGATCGTGTTTTATATGGTAATAGTGTATTGACAGTTCGGTTAATTTTTGGAATACTACAAATAATCCTATCACAGTTTCGGTTAGGTGAAAATCACTAAATATATGCCAGCAATATTATACCCAAGAGAGCGACAACTATTAGATTTTATCACGCAATTCATCCAGCGCTATGGGTATGCCCCAACCCTCAAGGAAATAGGGGAATCTATGGGCATACATTCCCCCGCCACAGTGCACGAGCACGTGGATCGCTTAAGACAAAAAGGCTTTATCAAAAAGCTCGATGGTACGGCTCGCGGTCTTGAAGTTGTATCTGAAAACTATAAGCCAGCGGGTCCAAACGCATCTATGGAACTACCCGTACTTGGGTTTATAGCAGCAGGCAGTCCACTCGAACCCTATACTGATCCAAACTTCTATATGTCAGTGGCCCCCTCCATGATGGCCGCAAATCAACCACATTACATTTTACAGGTCAAAGGCACTTCTATGATCGAGGATGGCATACTGGACGGAGATTTTGTAGTTATCGCTCATCAGCAAGACGCCAAAAAAGGCGATATAGTAGTGGCATTGTTGCCTAATGGCCTCGCCACTCTTAAACGTATCTACTTTGAAAAAGATCGCATCAAGCTCGCCCCAGCAAATTCCACCATGACACCCATTTTTACCACGCACGTCAAGATACAAGGGAAAGTCGTAGGATTAA
>CAZXHY010000031.1:0-15383 GCA_964639945.1 uncultured Gammaproteobacteria bacterium | reverse complement strand
TCATTTTTCAAATCTTTAATATTTTGTGATAGTTCGTCGAGTGTACTCCCACTTCGAGTAAGTAAATAATAGACAAAGCGCCGCGCTTGCCTTGGTCCAATGCCCGGAAAATTGGAAAATATTTGTATTAATTTTTCTATACTACTACCGAACAATATACATAGTCCGAGAGTTCCTAGATAAATATTTCGGGTTGCGGTATACCCAACAAGTATCATGACTACAAACGGTAGCGCTGTAAGAGACGCGATACTTTTGCGTTCCCATATGGCTATACCGATGGCTAGAATGAAGGTTACGGCAACTGAGGTGGAGTAGATGGTAAAGCCAAACGGATTATCTTGTGGAGAGCCCCATTCGGAGATGAAATATCCTAAAAACTCCCTTTCGGTAAAAAAGCGCCACAATAAACGATAATCAGCGAGTCCCATGGGTGGCAGTAGTGTGATGATCCCGTTTATTCCCATCAATACAAGTAATTCGTGGGCAGTTTGTTTATATGATTGTATTTTGGTGATTGCCCATTGGAGGTAGAGAGTCAAACTAAAGGCCAAAAGAAACCCCCATGAGAGAAAACCAGTTGAATGCATGTTTGTCCAAATAAGTGTGAGTATCGGAGAGTACCATAGCCATCGTTTATGCAGGTAGATGCGTGCAAGAATGAGATATATATGGATGATCAAAAATGTATATGCTACCGTGTGAGGGCGCGCGGTGTTAAATTCATATGTCGATACCCAGAACACAAACGCAAGCACGAGTCTGGTAAGTAGGCTTGTTTTGTATACGTCTCCGAGTATTCTAAACAGAAAGAAGTACCCCAGAACGACCCATCCACTTATCCAGTACGGGATAGCCCAAAGTCCTATGCGACTTACTTGGTAGCTGAGTATTTGAAATAGCCATTCGAAGGTAATCCATTCGCGGCCGTATGCTGCATGAGAAAACACTTCTTTTACCGACAAAAATCCCTGAGAGAGGAAGAGTTCTCCGCTTTTTATATGAAACCATATATCAAAATCGCGTAGCGGCAATCGGCTCACAAAAAATAGCATAAGCAAAAACGCGCCTTCTATAAGCAAATCTCGATGTTTATGAAGCTGTGACATGGTTAGTGTTGTAGCGAATCTATCAATAGTTCTATTTGACGTCTCTCGCGTGAGTTTGCCGTTTGGACAGCATACTTTAGTAAATATTCTTTTGCTTTTGCAATATCTCGCTCACAGTCTATATAGTATTGTCCCCAATACCTGTTTATTGTGCTATATAGATTATTGCGCGGAGAAAATATAAACGGGTGAGTGCGATATCTCTCTGCCGATTCTAGCGACGTTTTGGCCTGATCGCAGTGATTGGTGGCTAGGTAAAATTTCGCTCGAAGTTCATATATTCCAGTGAGCAAGATTGGTCGATTTGTCCCACTGAATCCTTTAAAATTTGTACGTTCGATGAGTGCGAGCGCCTCATTGGACTTATCTTGAGAGAGGAGAATTTCTGCCATTCGTATAGTGTGTTCGGGCGTTGGATTTTTTTTAAATATGGTTTCCATTTCTTTGGCGGCTTGGGCTAGGCTGCCGGTTTTGGCAGGGGGCACTCGAGTCGGGTCTATATATTCTATAGATGGTAGATTATATTTTTCTGCGAGAGCGCGACGGACGGCTACGAAGTATTCGTCACCGAGATACACGAGTTTCCAGTTTGCTTGATATAGTAGTGGGGTGAACATTTCATGATCAACTTCGCCAAGGACGATATCGGCACGATATGTTTGTAGAATAGTTAGCAAATCTGTTTTACCTTCGCGGAGAAGATTTAGATCAGAAAAGATATTTGTTGTCGTGTATAGGTCGTCGCGCGTGTCATAAAAGATTTTTGTTTTTGGCATCACCCAATGCATGTATCCTCCGAGCTCTTGATTGGTGTAAATGTTGCCTGTTATATTGTGTTTTTGTAAAAACTGAATAGAAGTTGCAGTAAATGGCCTATCGAGACCAACGCCTATGGGATATAGTGTGCATCGTACAATAATGGCTGCACATCCTGCGAGCGCAAGGAGTGTAATGCAGAGTAATTTTATTTTTTCTTTGGGAATATGATGTATGCTAATTGCTAGGATAGGCAACGCAAGAATGGGTGCTAAATTGATAAATCGTACTGCAAAAAATGGTAAACATATCGATGTCGCAATAACGAGAAAAAACGTCGTATATTTGTGTGATTTTTTTCGAAAAATGTGCCAGATGCCCATACCGATTACGGAAACTGTAAAGTATCCGTAAATCAAAAATTGATATTGATAGAACAGTACGACTGCTGGATTGTTGGGATTGAGCGCTTCTGTCACTGGTAGCCATTCGCCTACGTAGCCTGCAATGCGCGGAATAGTAAAGATATAGAAAAAACTACTCGCCCCATATCCATTACCAAATGACGCCAGAATGCTCAGGAGAGATATCCAAATTGTGTGTGGAGATATTTGTCTGGAGGTGAGTAGAAAAATGCAGATAATCCCAAGCCCCAAAAATGTGGAAGATCCGTAGAAGATGCTCCATATCAGCATAAGAATTGGAATGCTATAGCTATATCGTTTATGTGTTATGTATAAGAGAGCGAGTAGTAGTGCGCTGACAAATAGCGGTGCCATAACCTCTGGTCGACTTGGCCATCGCAAACTTATGATGGCAGCGGTGGTAGCTACGGCAATGATTCGGATGGATTGTGGGATTGAAAGCTTGGAGAGCAATACGTAGCACATGATGGCAATTGCGACGCCTATGCCGGCAAACAGTATGCTGATCGCTGTGTACCCGCCAAGTTCGTAGACGAAATAAAAGAGCAGTCCAGATCCCCATGAATGAGCGACCCATGGTTTACCTTGTGCGGTAAATGTCCATGTGTCTGTATGGGGAAAAGCTGATTGTTCGACAATTGCTCTGCCAGTTGCTATGTGATGGAAAAAATCACTACTGTTTACGGGGTGTAAAAATAAGACAAAAATAAATGCAAAAAAAATAAAAAGAGAAGCTCTTGTCCGCATACCAAGCCATGGTATCATAGGCTTTATGCATAGGATAGGTCGTTTTTTGGGGTGGTGGGTTTTCCCTACTATAGTTTTTGTCATCTTGGTAGTTTTGGGTGCGCGGGCGCATCCATTATGGGGAGACGAAGCAGAGACAGCACTTTTTGCGAGAAATATTTTGAAATATGGGGTGCCAAAAGGTTGGGATGGCACCAATATCATGGGTATAGAAAACGCTGTCGTGCTGGACAAAAATTTAGTCAATCACACGTCTCCATGGGCTCAGTATTATTTATCCGCAGCGTCGTTTGCCGTGTTTGGTCAAAGTAGTTTTGCCGCAAGGATTCCTTCCATGGCGCTGGCTATTCTTTCGCTTCCTCTGCTATACGCCATTGTGCTTGGGCTTGGCTTGTCTAAACGTATAGCGTTGTTTTCACTCATTATCGTTTCATTATCTGTTCCATATCTTTTGTTTGCATATCAGGCCAGATATTACAGCCTCGTGACGTTTGCGGCGCTTGGCATGATATATGCGGCGATAAAAACATTGAAAAGTCTACGATTGTCTTTGGTATTTATCGTCAGCGGGTTAGCTCTTTTTTATGGAAATTATGTTGTGTTTATTGCGTTTTATATGTCGCTTTTTGCGATGTCTATCTTGTATGTATGGCAAACACAAAGAAATATATTGGGTACGTATATCGCGCGTTTTATCGGGCTAAGCGTGATCATTGCATGTTTTTCAGCGCCGTGGTTTTTTCTGTTGCGACCATTCGAAAGCAGGGGTGAGATTGTCTTGCCTCAAAGTATAGATTTTTTGAAATACTTAGGAATCTTTACGGGTCTTGCCGTGAAACCATATCACATGAACAATGCGTTTCCGATTGGGATGGCAATGCTATGGTTTGGGTTTTTAGTTCATGCGATAGTCACAAAAAAACATATGGCATCCATCATGTTTCCTTGTGTCCTCGCAGGGATGTTTTTGATCATCATGGCAGGATTTACCGTCCTTGGCGATGTAGGTACTGCATTTATTCACACACGGTACACTATGCTTGTGTTGCCACTATTTGCTGTATGTATAGCAGTGGTGATGGATCGTATATTTGTATGGAAGCGCGTCGTGGGTATCGTGATTTTTTTGATTTATTTGAGTACAAATTTGTTTACATTTTCAACGCTAAGATTTCTTGTATGGGACTATATGCAAGAGACCATATTTCCCTATACAACGCCCGATATTGTTGTGGCATCGTATCTCAAGAAGCACGCAAAGCGAGGGGACACTGTTTATATCAATCTCGATCGTGATCATGAGCCTCTTATTTTTCACCTAAATGATACCGTACGGTTTGTAAATCGAGTATCGCTGGTAAACACGAGGATATTTCCAGAAAATCGCGGTAGTATACCCAGATATATTTATGATTTTCGGGATAATCCAGATTGGATCGTTTTGTATAGTAAGCGTGGTAATGACGGAAGTTTTTTCACATTTGATTATCGCGATATTTCGCCAGCTATACAGCTGTCCCGTGATTATGAAGAGATTGTTTTACCCGTGTTTTTTGCTGATATGAGTCGACCGGAGATAGAGCTTCGATCGTTCTATACCATTGTCCCCACATATCAAGATCAGGTATTTATCTATAAAAAGAAATGAAAAAGCAGAAAGTGATCGCTATTCTGCCTGCCTATAATGCAACTCACACACTTGTGGAGTTTTTGGGTACATTGCCGAGAAATATTTTTGATGAAGTGCTTTTGGTAGACGATTGCTCGGTTGACGACACGTTTGCACTAGCCAAAAAACAACATGGGATTGTGGTGTACAAGACCCCGAGAAATCTGGGGTATGGCGGTAATCTGAAGTACTGCATTACCCACGCATTAGCTCGTGGCGCAGATATCATCATAGAGCTTCATCCAGATGGTGAATATGCTCCTGATGGCGTTGCATCTGGGCTACACGCTATAAAAAGCGGCGCGCAATTTGTACTTGGAAATAGATTTGCAGGTAACGATAGGTCAATCCCTGCGGGGATGATATATATAAAATATGTAGTTACGAGAGTGCTTACTTCGGTGCAGAATGCGATTTTGGGAACGCACATACCTGATTTGCATCAGGGCTTTCGTATATATACAAGGAAGCTGCTTGAGCAAATTCCATGGAGAGCTACATCTGATAGTTTCTTGTTTAGTTTTGAAATAATTGTATATGCAGTACGCGCGAGAGCGTCCATAGACTCAGTTGCCGTAACAGCTAGATATCGTGGGAATAAACGAGGTGCTGCATGGTGGCCAACTATCGTCTACACACTCGGCACGTGGATAACATTGATGCGACAACAGCCTATGATGCGTCAACCAAGAGAGGTTCCAGAATGCCCTACATGTGGAACAAATTCGCTTATGGAGATGTTGCATATCTTTGATAAACATGTGATATACCTGTGTCATATTTGCCGTAATGCATCAACTATCTCCGATGTATTCGATGAATCAGTGTGGTATCCAATGTCATATTTTTTTCCGACTGGGTTTATCGGGAGAGTGAGAGATGTTTTGTTTCGGTACGCACAGATGAGACGGGTCACGTGGGTGAAGCACTTGATAAAAGGAGGATCGATTTTAGATGTAGGGTCAGGAAGTGGTAAGTTTGCGAAGTCTCTTGCTGGCGTGTACTCGATTACAAATTTAGATCCGTATATGCGCGAGAAACCAACACATGTTTCTGTTGATCTGCTTACTTGGTCGACCAAGCGTCGATTTGACGCAATAGTTTTCTGGGAAAGCCTAGAACACCTTTCAAATCCGCTGGCGTATCTGATAAAAGCTAGGTCTTTACTCAAAACGGGCGGATATATATTTATAGAATATCCTAGGTTCCAATCATTGGAGTCTAGGGTGTTTGGTTCTGGCTGGTTTCATATAGATGTGCCCCGTCACAGAACGCATTTTAGCGATGCAGGATTGGCACATATCGCGCAGAGGGCAGGATTTTCAGTAGTACAAAAGCAAACTGTTTTTGCGGTCGAATATGCACCCATGGGGTTATTGTTGAGCCTGTTACGACGATGCGGAATCGAGAGATATTGGGTTTGGTTTGTACCGACGCTTGTCGTTTGGATTCCAATAGCATTGGTGCTCTATATGCTTGGACAATCACCTATAGGATTGTTGGTGGCCCAAAAAGCTTCTACAATGAGAACTCGTTTATGAAAACGCATGCTTGTCGGTATTGCGGAAGTGTGACCAAAAAAATATTAGATCTTGGGGTCATGCCTTTGGTTAATTATTTTCCGACGGAAAAGGAAAAGGATGTGGTCAAAAAATATCCTTTGACACTCCAGTATTGTCGCGTTTGCAAATTGGGACAAACGGGGGTTATCGTGCGACCCGCAAACATATTTCCTCGGTATCAGTATGTCACCGGTACATCAGTTCCATTGGTTTCACATCTTTCTGGATTGGCAGACATGGTCAGTAAAAAATATTTGTCCAAAACTGCTGCTGTTTTAGATATAGGCTGCAATGATGGGACGCTTTTGTCGTTTTTTGCGAAACGGGGTCATAGAGTGTTAGGTGTAGATCCAGCTAAATCCGTACGGAGCGAGAAAGCGGTAGAAACTGTTCCAGTGATTGTCGATTTTTTTAGTAAAAAAATAGCGAAAAAAATTTTACAGGATTATGGACAGTTTCAATGTATTACGCTTACGCATACACTCGCAAATATTCCTAATTTACAGGATTTTATGGATGGTATCACGGTGCTTTTGGCTCCGCAGGGACGCCTTGTTATAGAGGTTGCATCATTTGAAGACATGATGCAAAACGGACAAATAGACGCTGTGTATCATGAGCATTACTACTATTTTTCTGAGTACTTTTTGGTGAAAATGTTACAAGACTTTGGTTTATGTGTAGAGCGTATTATGCGAGATTCACCGCAAGGTGGATCCACAATTATCATTGCCACAGCTGGATCGGTGAAGGTAAAGCCTACTGTTCGACAAGTGTCTACCGCTATGGTTTTCCGAATAGCGAAATTTGCCAAACGATATCGAACACAATTACGGAAAGTGATCCGATCCTATAAAGGCAGACACGTGGTGGGCCTAGGAGCGCCTGCTAAGGCCGTGACGTTGCTTAATTGGGCAGGATTATCACGAGGTGACATACAGTATGTAGTGGATTCTACTCCGCAAAAGCAAGGAAGATATATTCCAAGTGTTGATATACCGGTATACCCTGAGTCTTATATCGTAGGAAAACCCGTTGATGCGGTCATACTACTGGCTTGGAATTATCGTGACGAGATGTTAAAGAAGTTTCGTACTGTTCTTTCCAAGAATGTGTGTATCATCGCACCGTTTCCGAGGTTGTATGTGCAAAAAGGACGGTAAGTGCTACATAGGCTCATAATCGTTATTCTTTGGAGCTATTCATAACAAGTCCATAGAGCGTTGGAAATAGTGTTTCGGCGGCTATCGTGTGACCAGTTTTATTCCAGTGTCTATCTACCCTATAGATGACGGGAACCGATCCGTGATATGCCTCAAATGCAGGCAAGAGATCTACTGTTTGTATATGCGCGTCCGCAAGGCGCGTCATCAGCGTGGTGGCCACGAGGTGGCGAGTTTTATCTGTTGCAAAAAATTGTATATCAGATCGTTGTAGTAGTTCTCGTGGTAATTGAAGTTCCCATGGAATAAGCACAATAACGAGCTTTGCCCCAATATCGTCTGAAATGTGTTGCATGCCTTTGACTAATCGAACGGTTTCGTCGATTCCGTTATGCAACTCTTTGCACGAATTATCCAGAAGACAAGGGCTACCGTTCGCTGTTGGTTGTTCAATAGACATTGCTGCCCCGAACACAGAGGTAGTTATGAATTGAAATATGTGACTGCGTTTTAGTATGGGTATGCGGAATCTCATCGGGACACTCGATGATCGACGCATTCCATTTGCGTCGATGTACTCATGCATCGTAGTGATACCGAGAGGAAGACCTTTCTCATCCGTTTTTGTGGAGGTAAAGTATTGCAAATCAGAAAAGTCATTTCCAATATATAGACCTATGACGACGACATCTGGAGCGTATTCTGCGACTGTATGTTTGAGTCTTAGGTAATACCAATTCGGCCCTGCTCCCACCATAGAAGCATTTATGATTTCCGCGTGTTTTTGTTGGGTAGTAAATAATTGGCGAATTACTGACGGATACGATTCATCATTCGATACACCCTGACCAAATGTTAATGAATCTCCAATGAATACTATTCGGGGAATTGCTGGGTTTTTTTGTTTTGCGACTGTAGTGCTTCCCACGAATCCCTGTGGGCCGATCATAACCTTTTTGTGATACTCAGCAGTTCGAAATACGCAGGTACTCGACGGTTTTGGCAAGGCAAATGTAATGGGATCAGTGCGATAACAGTTTGATTCAGCGTCGGGAAGTGAATCATAGGTTTGTTGTGGCATGCGTATTCTTAGGTACATCTCACAGAGAAGCAATGCGATTGTAACTGCGAGTATGGTGAGTAAAATTTTTCTCATTCTAATAACGGGAGAAGTTTTTCTGATATAGTCTGTGCGGCTACTCGATGACCCGCCTCATTCCAGTGATCGTCAAAATTAAAATAGAGCCGTTCATTGCCTGCATGGGTAAGGAGGTGTGGGAGTAAATCTATATAGTCGATGTTCTGCTGTGTAAAGTATTGAATAAACTCGTCGTTCAGTTTTCGTCTCTCAGACGGCAAGAGAGGAAGGTCATACCGTGTTTTATATTCGGCAGTAAAATGTACTTGAAAATGGGTGGGAATAATAGCGATGACCAAATGTTTTCCTTGCTTTTTCAGTTGAGCGTCCATAGCTTGAAAGAGCATTTTTATTTCAGATTTTCCTTGGTCGAAATCGTGACAGTTTTTGTTAAAGATGCATACAGTATCTTGTATAAGTTCCGTTTGCGTTGGCATGTTCGCATGTGGAAATAATGTTTTCATAATAAGAATAAACAGATGAGACTGTCGAAGATAGGGAATATGATATTGGAGCGGCAGTTGTTTGACGCGAAGTTGCCCTGTAGGATCGATATACGAAGTTTTGGACCGCACGATATCTGGTAATCCTTGTGCGTCTACTTTTACCCATTCAACATCTTTTCGGGAAAGTATGTCATTTCCTAGGTAAAATCCCACGACAACTATGTCGGGGTCTAGGTTCATACCATCTAGTTTGAGTGACAAATAATAGCCGCTAGGACCTGCAGCAGTGAAACCTGCATTTATAGTTTCTATATTGTAGGGTACCGTATGCTGTTTGAGCATACTCTCTGTTTTGCGGACAAAACTGTCTGGTTCGCGTACGCCCCACCCCATGGTGAATGAATCTCCGATAAACAGTACGCGTTTCGTACGTTCTGGTTTTGTCGGAGAGATAGGTGAATTACGAAACCCTTGGCTATTTGTTTTTACTTCAACGGGAGCAAATGAGTCATACATAGATTTGAGCATGCAGGTAGCGTTTTTTTTCATTTTTATCCATCGATGGTCGCCTTCCTCAAAACATCGGAAAGAGAATGATTGAACATAAGAAATTGTTTGCTGTGGGAAAAAATTAGCTACAATTAGTTCTGATGCTCCCAAGCAGACCACTGTCACTACGCTAAATAAAAGAAGCTTTGATGTGATGGATTGGATATGACGCATAGAGAAAATGTTTGATATGTACTTCATTATAGATGATGCATATAGTGTAGTGAAATAGAGATAGGTGGGCTCGTGTTTTTATCTAGCTGTGTTTTTGAGATAGATGCGGTATACTTTTTTGGTATATGAAACTATTTGCGAAATCCAATGCTGTCATACTGATCAGTTTTGCAACGCTTACGATAGTGCTTGCGGCAGCTGCGGGATACTTTTTTGTGCAATGGCAAAAAGAAAAAGCTCGATCCGTAAATCCAACGGAGCTCGCAAAGAAAGAAGCAAAAGAGTTGGTTGCAAAAGTGGGAAAATATATGGACTTGCCTGTAGGTGAAGACCCGACAGTTGCGCGAGTATCTGATGCAAACAAGCTTGCGTCACAGCCGTTTTTTACCAAAGCAAAAAACGGAGATCAGGTATTGATATATCAACAAGCCAAACTTGCAATTCTGTATGATCCAAAGGCAAATCGAATTTTAAATGTAGCTCCCGTAAACATCGGTACGCAGTCAGCCGTGGTTGCTGAAGCTGCCCCGACATTTGTCTTGTACAACGGAACATCGATTACTGGGCTTACGAAAAAATATGAAACAGAGCTTAAATCAAAAATTCCAAATGCGGTTATCGTTGACCGAGATAATGCAAAAAGCACGAGTGTAGAGAGTACGATTTTGGTGTTGCTCAACAAAGAAATGTCTCTCCAAGCAGACAAGCTCGCGCAAGAACTCGGAATTTCTATAGCCCCTCTCCCAGATGGGGAGACTGCGCCCAAGGCTGCAGACTTTCTTATCATCGTAGGGAAAGACAATGAGTAGTTAGGTGCTTTTTTACCTGCCTTATAGGATAACAACCATGAACGACTTCATGCGTCACGCAAAAAAACTGAGTACGAGAGTTTTGGCTTTTCAGGCATCGATTGTGCTGCGCATTGTATATGTCGTATGCGTACCATTATTGTGGGTGATTTATAGGAAAAAAACGCAATCGATCGATGGGTGGTCACCATGGTCGATCAAAAGCGACACATTGGATGATGTGAGTAGGCAATAATTTGAGTGAGACCTATGAAAATACTTGGAATTTCTTGTCATTATCATGAGTCGGCAGCCGCTCTTATCATCGATGGTCGTGTGGTGGCAGCTTCTGCAGAAGAGCGCTTTAGTCGGAAGAAGCACGATGCGAGGTTTCCGCAGGGCGCTATCGCATTTTGTTTGGCTCACGCTGGTATAGAAGCAGAAGATTTAGATTTTGTGGTTTTTTATGAAAAACCTTTTCGTAAATTTGAACGAAATCTTCGTATGGCAATGCGATATTTTCCTGCATCTGGAGGATTTTTTGCCCACAGCATGCAAAATGCGCTCACCGAAAAGCTTTGGATCAAATCTGAAATTGCAGGAAAACTCAACGTAGATATGGACAAAATTTTATTTGTCCCACAACATGTTGCCCATGCAGCGGCGAGTTTTTATCCGTCTCCCTTTGAGACCGCAGCAGTGTTAACGCTTGACGGTGTGGGAGAATGGACCACCGGCACCATGGGAATGGCGAAAGGACACCGTATATATTTAGAAAAGGAAATGCGATTTCCACATTCTGTGGGATTGCTCTATTCGGCATTTACAGCGTTTTTAGGATTTGAGGTAAACGATGGCGAGTATAAGGTTATGGGAATGGCTGCATACGGGAAACCGAAGTATGTAGCAAAAATTCGCAGATTGTTTACGCAGTCACAAGATGCGGCACTGATGCTAGATCTTTCATATTTTTCATTTCATTACAGTGACAAGCGGATGTTTACGCAAAAATTTATTTCTTTGTTTGCTGGGTGTGATCGTTTTGACCTTGCGGCAAGCCTACAGGTTGTTGTCGAGGATATAGTCATGCGAATGGCACACGTATTACACGAACAAACCGGTCAAACGGATTTAGTGTATGGCGGAGGGGTAGCACTCAATAGTGTGATAAATGCGGCATTACTGGCAAAGACTAAATTTAAACGAGTGTTTATATATCCCGCAGCGGGAGACGATGGTGGGGCAGTGGGCGCTGCGCTATACGTATATCATCATGTACTAGGGCATAAGAAGCGATATCCGCTCAAGGACATGTTTTTGGGAGCATCGTATACCACTCGTAGTGTGGAAGACTTTCTCAATTCTTGTGGGATTGTGTATAGGAAAGTGTCAGACGTAGCGCTGCTGGGTGAAGTTACTGATGCATTGATAGCCGGAAAGGTTATTGGGTGGTTTGAGGGCAGAGAAGAGTTTGGACCGCGAGCACTGGGGCATAGGTCTATCCTCGCTGATCCCAAAAAACCTGCAATGAAAGATATAGTGAATAGTAAAATTAAATTTCGGGAAGAATTTCGTCCATTTGCACCAGTTATTTTGGCTCGACACGTACACACCTATTTTCCTGACAGCGATACGCTCATGAGCCCTTTTATGCTCGCAACGTTTCATGCGACATCAAAAACTAGACAAATCGCTGCCGCAACAGTGCACGTAGATGGATCTAGTCGTATTCAAATAGTGTCTAAGGAATATAAAGGTAGATACGCATCTGTGCTTGAAAATTTTTATAAAAAAACAGGAAGACCGATACTGCTTAATACGTCATTTAATCTCAAGGGAGAGCCAATCGTGAATACACCACAGAATGCATATGATACGTTTATGCGAAGTGGTATAGACATGCTTGTTATTGAAAATTGTATAGTAGAGAAGTAAACTAATCTTATAGGTACTGTGGATGATACGCGTATGCTAAAACACGCTCAGAATCGCGCAAATATTATCAAAGAGCTTCTTTCGTTTTTTTGGAGAGAGCGATTATGGTGGATGATTCCGTTTGTGGTAGTTCTCGTTATCGTGGCATTACTTTTGGTATTTGCTCAGTCGTCTCCGATTATTCCGTTTTTGTATACAGCGTTCTAAGGGTTACCACAATGATGCTTGATTAGATGATGGTAGGTGACGTACTATACTTGTATGGAAAAAAAATTGGTTGTTATTTCATTTATTATCCTTGCGATTTTTGCTCTTGGTGGCGCTGGGGCAGGGTTGTATTATTATCGACAATACGTTCGCGCAGTAACGTTTGCGAATGATCCAAGCGCAGAAGCAAAAGAATTGATAGCGAAACTTGGAAAACTTATAGATTTGCCTACCGGAGAAGAACCCACTGTTGCGACCGTAAAAAATGCAGAACAAATAAAGACCCAGCCGTTTTTTGCAAAAGCAAAAGTTGGATATCGAGTGCTTTTATATCCTACTAGTCGCATGGCCATTCTTTATGATGATAAGGCCAATAAAATTATCAATGTGGGTACAATAAACGTCAGTGACACAGCGACCCCATCGGGTACGTCAAATACCGTAGGAATCGATACCGAACAAGACGGTTCGACAAGCCCTGAAGCTCCGGTGGTAACTCCCTAATTAGCCTCGAAATACTTGTATATACTAGTAAGAACTTGTGAAGTTTTGGTACATAGTTGTAATAACCTATAGTATATACCTGTATATGTAGATTTCCCCTTGTAGCCAAGCTCACTTGGCGGTACAATACTTCCTATATGATGAACTTTCACGAAGATAAATTATGGCAGGATTCGTATGTAGTGCTTATGGAGGTGCATGATTTGTTAGATGGTCAGCGAGACGGTGAAATGGGTGAAATTGTAGAGGATGTATTGGAAAGCACGACATCAGTGACCTCTAAAATTGCCGATGGATTGTCCCGAGAAGATCGACGATTTGGGAGACAAATCCTTTTGGACGCCATAGGACTTATCGCTATTGCTCGTACCCACTTGGCGGTCGCGTGGGGTCGAGGACTTCTCAATGATGAGACGTTTAAGCCGATGGATGATAAGTACGCCAAATTATCCGAGAGCTTACAGCGATCGAGATAATTGCCTCTTTACAGTGTTTTTCTATTTCCTGTAACCTCATACTATGGTTGAAGTAGTTGCTGGTATTCTCGAAAAAGATATTCATGACGCAGAGCGTAAAATTGCGCTTGCTGCGGTACACCTGACAACGATACAAATAGAAGTTGCCGACAATACGCTCGTGCCCAATGAAACGATCACTGATCTTTCTTTGTTTGCTCCAATTATTGCTCAATATCCAAATATTGTCTTTGAAGCACATTTGATGGTGGCCAATCCTGAGAAGTATATACGAGCTGTGGCAGACGCTGGATTTGGTCGAGTGATAGCCCAAATTGAATCAAATGATCCACGAGCTTTTTTGGAAAAAGTGAGATACGAGGAGCTTGAAGTGGGATTTGCTTTGGATGGGGGAAGCGAGCTTCGTGAGATAGAGCCATTCTTGGAAGAAATAGATTTTGTGCTTATCATGATGGTGGAAGCTGGGTTTTCAGGGCAGCCGTTTTTGCCTGAGTCTATTGAGAAGATCAAACTTATCCATCAAAACGTTCCTGATCTCATCATAGAAGCCGATGGGGGGATAAATGCGGAAACTGCCAAGGCTGTGGTCGATGTGGGGGCCGCACGAATTGTTTCCACGAGTTTCTTATTTAAAAATCCCGATAGTATGGCAGACGCCATTGCATCACTTCAACAGTAGCTTCTTTGATTGAGTCTAAATCCTATAGTTTACAAGTTTATCCAATTTTGGTATCATTCTTTTTTCTCATTATTTATGAATTCAGGCCGTATATATAAAGAAACACTTATTCGTTCTACAGATAGGCTTTTGGGTACCGTTCGGCTGGTTCGGGGAAAGCCACATGAGGGACAGTTAAAGAAAGTGGAGAAAGAATTGGCAAAATTACGTGAAGTAGGTCGAGGTAAAACTATTAAGACGTGGCGATCTGAGAAATCCCTTGAATTCTATATCGCAGATTGAGCTTGGCTTATATTACTCAGCTGATACTGTTGTAGTGTTTTTTTTTGATGTTTTGCTTGTGACTATGTCTATAGCGTGTGATGTCCCCAGATGAAACGCTCCAGCATCTAAGAATGCTTTCGCTTGTGCTCGAGTTTCTATGCCACCTGCAACTTTTATTTTTATTCGAGTTCCCACAACTTCGCGGACAATTGCAAGATCTTCTAGTGTGGGATTCCGTGGACCCATCCCGCTGCCAATTTTGACGTAATCCGCGCCCGATGCAAGGATAAGCTCTGCGGCGCGAGCGAGTTTGGTTTTGCGATCAGGAAGTTTGTCGAAGTAGCCGGGCTCTAAAATAAATTTTACGATGATAGGCCGAGATAGCATGTGCGCGCTTTCTATGATGTGAGAAAGTTCAGAAAGAAATGCGTCCTCCTGACCGGCTAGAAAGGTGCCGATATTTGGAACCACATCGAGCTCGTCTACGCCTTGTGATACTGCATTGTTGGTGATAGCCATTTTGAGCGCTTGGGTGTCTTGGCCCAAAGGAAAAGAAACGACGGTGCCAACGGGCGCTTTTCCTGCTAAATATTCTTTCGCAAGTGATACATATGCAGGATTTACAAATGCTGCATGGAATCCGTATTGTATGACTTCATCGCAGAGTTTGCGGATATCAGCAGGAGTGCTGTTTGCGTGGTGATTGGCGAAGTCCAAAGATTGGGCAAGTGAATCCATATAAAAAAGTATAGCACACAACTTTGCTATCTTGTTTACAAAAAAATATATATG
>CAZXHY010000030.1:0-15827 GCA_964639945.1 uncultured Gammaproteobacteria bacterium | reverse complement strand
GTCCATATACAAAAATAGTATGCTACTTTCGCACCACTATTTCTTGAGGAAGCAATGAAGCCATTTGATCATATATCCACGCGTCGCGATTTCCACCTGTCTGTTGCACCTCAGCAATCATGTCTTGTGCTGAAAAACATTTCCCAATACTTAGAGTCATTGGCTCAAGTGTATGTGCGCCTGACTGCGGCACATGACGCGCTATAGATTTAGGATAATAAATTCCCAGCGGTAAAATCGAATAATCCACCTGTGGCTTTGCACCCTCCATAAAACGAGTAAACGCAGAAAACGCCTGTGTAGGATTTCTCGTATCGAGTACTCCCATGTTTCCTTGCGCTTGCGGTGCAATAGCAACCATATTTCCGTGCTCTATAGCTCCTCGAGCTGCCCGTAAATAGGAAATTAAACCGACCCCACGACGACCATCGTCATTATTTTCTGCACGAAATTCTGGTGTTTCTATTGGGAAAAATTTAACCCCGAGTGGGCCCTGCATATGTCGATATCCCCGATCTTCAAAAAGTTTTTTTGACATTGGCATAATAAGCTCTCTATTTGCTATTGCTAAATTTTTTCGGGCAAAAGTAATCACTGCCATGCCGTCAGCAAGAGAATTGTGGGTAAAGACAAATAATGTACCTATACCCTGTTTCATCCGTTCTAATGACTTCGCAAACCCTCCAAATGAATCTTTGGTCTCCATTCGAAGTGCCAATTCGGGAACTTTCATACCAACGGTTCGTAAATGATCAACGAATGTAGTTTCTCCCATAAATATATGATGTTATTGTGGATCTACTGTATCATCTCCCAAACCACTCCTCAAAAATTTTCTTGGCTATGGGGCCTGCGACAGTGCTTCCTTCTCCTGCACCCTCTACTAACACAGTCACGGATATTTCTGGCTCACCGCTGACATATCCTTCTGTACCACGAATGTTATCAGGAACATATGCATCTGGAATGGGTCCAAATGCGGTAAACCACGCGTGTGTCTCATTCTCAGGATGACCAAACTCAGCAGTACCAGTTTTACATGCGATCGGTACAGCGATGCGTTTTTTCGCTGCACTCGCAGAAGGCGAAGCATCTGGATTTATTGTGGCAGTCAAATCTGATTTTGTGACCGCAAAATTAAATAACGGCCAGCCCGTGCCCCCTGTGTCGCATGCCTTTCGCATACCTTCAGTGATGAGCTCTATCGTTTCCTTTTTTATCTGTAAATTTTTACATCGAGGGCTTTTTGCACGAAACCCAGTGCCTATTTTTTCAATTGTGGGTACACAGACTTTTCCACCATTTGCGATCACATTGGTCCACGTATTTACCTGCATTGGAGTTGTAAGAAGGTATCCTTGTCCGATAGACACATGGTATGTATCACCCAGATACCAATCGTTATTGCGCAATCGCTTGTCTTCTTCGGTGGTAAATCGAGAATTTTTCCATGCCGCATCAGGCATAAGTCCACCCACCTCGCCTGACAACTCTATACCCAATGGCTTACCGATCCCAACCAAATGTGCCCATTTGGCGATATTTGTTATTCCTATCCATTCACCCGCTTTGTAAAAAAATATATCGTTACTTCGCTCGAGGGCCTTTATCACATCCACTGATCCATCGGTCTTACCGTGTTGTAAAAAATACCAATTTGGAAACGTGAATGGTCCAATTTTTATCACCCCTGTATCTTCAACGATGGTTTTTCGATCTATCGCGCCACCTTCAAGCCCTGCAAGGGAGGTCACAAGTTTAAATGTGGACCCCGGTGGATACACTCCTCCGATGACACGATTAAACATAGGTAGGTCAGCGTTTTTCACAAGCGCCTCGTATTCTGATGTAGTCATACCTAAGGAAAATCCATCCGGAGAAAATCCCGGACTTGAATACAGGGCCAGCACTTCTCCAGTAGCAGGTTTAGTCACTACAATTGCTCCTTTTTTTCCTTGTGGAAATGCGGTGGCTGCAACGCGGGCGAGGATAGCATCAAAGGCAAGAGAGATGTTATCACCCGCCACTTCTTCCTGACGACCAAGCGTTCGAAGGGCAGCACCCGCTGCGTTTACCTCTACTAACTCCTTTCCATCTCCGCCGCGTAATCTCTCATTATAGACTGCTTCAGCGCCCATCCTCCCTACCCGATCTCCTAAACTATAATTTCGCAAAGAATAATACTCGGATTTGAGTTCTTCTTCAGACAACTCACCTGTGTACCCTATCGCATGAGCTAGTGCATCCCCGTAGGGGTAACTACGAGTGTAATCTACCTCCAGATATTCACCGGCAGGAAGCTCTGCGCGACGCAGTTTATCTCCCGCATCTTGTGATAAATATGTGACGCAGTTGGCAGGTTTATCTGTGCATGGTTTGATAAGCCGATATTGCGGTGTGTTTACCACCAATGGCTTGCCTGTTCGATCCAGTAGAATTCCACGCGGCGCATGACGAACCAACTCACGCGTTCTGTTTCCGTCTGAAAGCTTGCGATACTCTCTCCCATGTACGATAGAAAGATCGAACAATCTCCATGCAATCACAAAAAACCCTATACAGAGAATAGTCGCAAACAACAACGCGCGACCCGACCCTGCCCACCAAGGATTCTCGTCGTCCATACGACGAGACGCGGGATGATGACCGGTTGAAAGATTATCTGAAAATGCGCTCCCTAGTTTCACCATGTCACCCTATTATACGGCTGGAGACAAAAAAGACGAGAATAGAATATAAAAACCCCACGATTACCTCAAGAACTGTGTGACGTTTAAGCGCGAGCCTCGACCATGCAAGGATAGGAATAACGATACCAATTGGAAGCAAAACATATCCAAACCAAGCAATCAAATGACAAAAAACCCAAGTCAGAATTGCTACATGGCCTGATAGTTTTATTTTGAGTGTTAAGACAAAAAATCCCACTATCCATATAAAAAAAGCGCCAAACAGTGAAGCTATGCGCGGGTCGGCTACTCTCACCAACACTGCATATATACAACCCACAACCACAAGTAACACCAAAAGAGGTATTATGCGTTTTTTCCTATCAGATATATCCCAATTCGTTTTATCTTTTTTCTTAAAATACAAACGAGTCCATGCCACAAAGATCATGACTGCAGTGATCATCCAAAAGTACACACTCCATACGCTACCTGTAAGCCCAGCATGAAATCCACCTAAGATAGCCATCGCATAGACAAGAATCATGGGTTCAAATATGGAAGAAATAATTAAAGCAATCTGTCGCATAACTGGACTTTACACCTTTCTTGCGGCAATTTTCACTTTTGCAAGGAGTGATGGATCATCAAGCAATTTGCCACAACCTCGGACAACCGCGGTTTGTGGGTCATCGGTGATCCACACGGGCATCTTTAGCTCCATGGCGATGAGTTTGTCTATACCCCGTAGCTGTGATCCACCACCTGCAAGCACTATACCATGCTCCATGATGTCTCCAATCAATTCTGGTGGCGTTTCCTCTATCGTTTCGCTGATGGCCTCGATAATCTCATGGACAACAGGAGACACCGCCTCTCGCACTTCTGCCTCAGAAAGCCTCAGAGACTTCGGAAGTCCTGTCTCTATATCTCGACCACGAACCACAGTCTGTTTTTCTATTTTTTCTGTGGGATATGCACTCCCTATGGCAATCTTTACATCCTCTGCAGTGGGTTCTCCGATAAGAAGTGAATGTTTAAGCCTCACAAACGAAACGATTGCCTCATCCAGCTCATCTCCCGCGGTTCTGATGCTTCGGTTGACGACTATACCCCCCAAAGATAACACAGCAATTTCTGTGGTTCCCCCGCCTATGTCACAGATAAACGATCCACGACTTTCCTGTATAGGAAGTCCTGCCCCAATTGCCGCTGCCATAGGTTCTTCTATAAGATACGCCTCGCGTGCTCCTGCCATAATGGCAGCCTCAGCCGCCGCTCTACGCTCCACCTCGGTTACACCACTTGGGATACCCACTACTACTTTAGGCCTTGGAATACTGGGGAATCCTTTACGTTTAGGCTGATCATGTACGAGACGGATATAATGAGTAAGCATAGCAGCGGTCGCGTCAAAGTCTGCGATAACACCATCTTTGAGAGGTCGTAGCGCTTCGATAGTTTCTGGAGTTCTCCCTAGCATGCGCTTGGCTTCACGACCTATGGCAACTACTTTTTTGGTCTTACGGTGTCTGGCAACCACAGAGGGTTCACGAATCATAATACCTTTTCCGCGAACATAAACGAGTGTATTTGCCGTACCTAAATCGATACCTAAATCATGGGAAAGCAAACTGAAGAGCCAATCAAACATGAAGTCATTCTATCATACTTTGCAGCTTACACTTTTGGCTTCATGTCGAGGTTGAAATACGATTTCATGACAAAACGATTCATGTTAAATCCAAGCCGAGAAATCATGGCCTGCTTCGGTGTCACATTGCGAAATCGCAACATGTCATAGTCGATTATGCGAATTTTCCCTTCCTGATCTAACAGTAGGTTTGAAATCTCAAACACGCTGGTGCGTTCAAAGAATTTCTTGAATTGGTGTCTGGCCCAGCTCAAAAACCCCGGGACGCCGATGAAGTCCATGCTATGCCCCGTATCTTTCATAAGCCTTCTGTTACACTTCATGAGCTCTGCAAGTTGTGCATCTATCTCTGGAGTCTGCGATTTGTTGGTGATGGGCGCTCCCTTTATCGCGTCTTGGATGATCACATATTTTCCCGTGGTTGGATCAGACCGAATCTCGGTTGGGACCGCAAACGCACCGAAATATTTTGTAATTAAATTAATGTTTTCGCTTTCATCACGTCGCCCTTTGTTCATAAGCCCTTCGGTCTCGGGCTTGGATACTTTCACCACCTGCGCTCTCCCCTCAGGGCTCGTGTACGAAAAAACAACATGAGTGAACCCTTCTCCTAGCGGAACCGGATTTATACGAGAGGAATCCAATCCACAATTTTCAAAAAATTTCTTCGCCGATGGTAAAAACTCTGCTCGAACCAATGTAGGAGCTTCTGGGGTAGGAACTTGTGGGACAAGCTCATGTGCGAGATCAATTCGCGGTGCTCGCCATGCCACTACCACATCACCTTCCTGTGCCACTTCGCGCACTGCATGCACCATGCGCTCAGCAAGTGTATATGGAGATCTCGGAAAATCTTTGCCCAGTGGGGGCATGGGACTCGGCTTGGCCTCGCTCATACAAAACATTGTATCACCCTCACAAATTGCGTCCAGCGAGTATAATATACCTATGAAACAAGGCGCCGGACGACGTAAAGAACGATATGTGACCATGAATCTTCCTGGAAACGACGGTGAGGGTGATGAATCAGCTCATGGGAATCCTACCATGACTGAGGCTCCGTGGCATGGATTTGATAATGCGTGGCAAGTGGTGGCACATATGCCTGAAGCAACGGTAGGCACGGCATTTACCTTTCGTGGACAACGGATGAAAATAGTACAAGACGAAAATCGACGTGCGATAGGCATACAAAACAAACACACGGGAAAAGTGGAGTGGGTACCGATGGATGTAGGATTTTTTGGATTTGATCAAGTTGAAGAGCAAGTAGACTTAGGAGATTACCGAGGGGCAGGAATCGCCACATGGGATACAAGTCTGGGAAAAACTTTACAAAAAGATAGCGCTCGTGCTCCCAGACATAGCGTGCGGGAACAATGGGCCAAACGTGGAGCAGATCTTTCGCACCGATCAATATTTAAACCGAAATTTGAAAGAAATAGAAGAATCGCGTAGTAAATAAACCTTCCTCTAACTTTTTACTCTTCCCAAACAACCGGAGTGTCGGAGCTGACTGGAGTTCCCTCTTCCCATTGTACTGATGGTGCGCCTTGAATTGCAGCTAATTTTCTGGCATTCTTTTCTGCAATGTTCTTTCTATGCTCTTCTAAACTTACATTATGATTTAAATGATTAAAAAGATGATCAAGCTCAACTGTTTCTTCTATAAGCTTCTTACCTGATCGTATGTTGCGATCCATTGAATCAACCGCTCTTACTCTGCGTCTAGTAAAACCCATTAAAAACTTTGGTTTGCTAGTATCTTCTACCGCCTGAATTGGCTCAATAGTTACTTCACCGAGTAAGTGAGGTAATGTCCCCGGCTCAATATGTATATGAGGAACAGCGCGGTACCCAGACCGTCGAACCATTGCGCGTCGATAGTTCGTCAATGCTTTTTGACCATCCGCTGTGGATGTGTCTATCCCTTTTGGAACAGCAAATGCTGATGGTTCTTCTGAACCAGATTCGACAGCTAACGGAGCGACTTTATGAGACGTAAAAAATAACTCTTTTGCCTGTCTAGCCGCAGTCGGCAAATTTTTTAATAAAGTACGGGCCGAAATTGTTTCACGTTTATGTGCCATAGAAATGATATTTTACAACTATAGGTCAATACTGTCAATAATTTTAATAAATAAAAAGAAAGAATTGCTTGGGTGTAAACCACGTTTGTGGTAAACGGGCGTACACCCAAGCATTAGACTAATCATTTTCCCCTGATTGTTAAACGTAACCGAACACAAGCGCGACGATAAGGATGATGGAAACGCCTAAGGCGGCTCCGTCCCATTTCGTGCGCAGTAAAGCCTTACCCGCGGGAGTTTGTGCCTGATCGGCTTCTGGGACGATAAATCCGTATCCCATTTTACCTGCTTCAGAAAGCAAAGCAGCGCCAGCAGACACAACCACGAGACTCGCCACAGGCGATAACCACTGTAAACCAGTCACCAGATAGTACACGGCGACCAGCAAAGAGGTGAGAGCAAGAGAGCCATACTTTTCAGCAGGATCTTCGCCTTTGACAAACCAACCGCTGATGTCGAGCACAAAGTGCAGACCAGCAAACAAAGCCATTCCGATAACGAGCAACGTGAACTTGGGGTCAAGCCCTTTGTCCAGTCCTTGGAATAACCATGCAAGCGTGTATAGCTTTCCGTCTGCCTGCATCCAGTCGCTAATTGGACCAAACGTGCCTGTGAGCATGGAAATCGCTACATTGATGAGCCAGAACGCGCCCGGCGTGGTGAAGTCAGGCGTACCGCTGATGGCAGAGACATACAACGCAAACATTGCCGCCACCAGAAACGCCGCCTGAAACCCATAACGCCAGTAACCAATACCTTCAGGACCGATGAACACGTTCCAGCCGCCGAGCAGGAACAGAACAAGCGCGAGAATCGCCCACTTGATATCCTGAAACTGCTTGCGGTAGACGCGATCAGCGATGGCAAAGATGGTGGCGCAGATGGAACCAGTCAACACGAGCCATGTCACAACTTGGATACCCGTTTGAATTGCTGAAGGCATATCCAAATTAATCGCGCCTTTGGGAGCATTAAAGCCCAAAAACACCAGCGCGAGCAAAACCACGGTAGCGATGCCGAAACGGATGAGCTGGTATGCATCGGGGCGAATGGTCTGCCGCACGACACTCTCCAACGTCACTCTTATCTCGTTTTCATCAGACTCAACGGTAACCTTCTTGGTTTTAAAACCGTGAGCAGACAC
The DNA here is from genome assembly GCA_964639945.1 of uncultured Gammaproteobacteria bacterium. GTDB lineage: Bacteria > Patescibacteriota > Microgenomatia > UBA10105 > UBA927 > UBA927. Next base: position 8,270 of record CAZXHY010000030.1, on the reverse strand, counting down.
TTCGACAACCGTGTCTTCGTCAAAGAACGGTACCACTACCTCTCCATCTACGGTAAGATAGGCTTCATCAGGACCCACGCGAACCACCGCATTATGAATGGGATTCCGCTTTGAGTCACGAACGATAAAGATGTGCCCATCTTCTTCGGGACCGTCGCCATGTGCATCTCCCTGAGGAGCCGCATGAGGATCTCCGTGAGGAGCCGCATGAGGATCTCCGTGAGGAGCCGCCGTGGCAGGCGCGGTCTCAATTTTCGCGCGCGCGATACCCGACTCGTTTTCCGCTGGAATTGCGATGTCTTTTTTGATGGACACGCCATTCACAAGGAGTTCGACCGTTTTACCAGCCAAGCTCGGGTTCGAGAACGTCGCAGTCCCTTTGCCGCTGGTGACGGTTTCGAGTGAAATTCCCTGACCGACCAGTTGAACCTTTGCACGAACGATTGGCTCACCACTCTTGGTGAGGTCAAAAATCAAACCAGTTACTTTTTTCATGGGGATACTCCTATTCTTCCCATTCGACTGTTACGTCAGAATCGCTTGCCTTGCGCTTCCGACCCGATATGACCACTGCGACTTTTGGAGCTACTGCCGTGGTCTCCATATTGCCATTCTGGTCCGTTGTTGAGGTGAATTTACCTCCACTGAAACGAAGCCCGAATCCTCCGCCCATCGCGAAGAATCCAAAGACCAGTGCGCCCGTAAACAACTTGCGAAACAACGCTGCGCCTCCGGGAACGCTAGCAAGCATGAATCCGCCAATCACAATAACTAACCCCGATACGATAACGGAGTTGTAAAAGGCGTACTTGGGCGCAGATTCATTTCGCGAAAACGCGGCGATAATCTGGAAAATCACCATCACGCCGATAACGACTAGCGCAAGAACAGTGCCGCCTGCCGCTAAAAGCAACATGGGACCGAACGTCTCCATGCCATAGAGCACGCCGATGGTGACAATCAAGGTCCTACCCCACTCTGGTAGAGAGTCCATGATTTGTTGCGCCTGCAGGGCTTCAAGCTGGCTTTGCGCCGCTTTTTCAGCGTTGCGGGATTCGATGGCATTGCCAATACCATTGACCAGAAAAAATCCCGCGACCAACACAAGCAAGATGATGAGTGTGATCTTTTTCATCACAGCACCTCAGCCAACATCGCGACAACGTGAGCGTGCGTCGCTGGAATCTGCATTGCGCCAGAACCAAACGGCTTCACCACACCCATGTTCATGAGCGAGATGAGCATAGCAAGCAGGACAATGCCCACCGTTATCGCAATCGTCCATTTGACCCAGCCCTTCGTCACCCAAACATACCCAGTCCCGCCGCAGTTCGTGCAGGGGATGGTATCAAGTGTGATGAGAGAACCGAGCCCTCTGCCAATCCTACCTTTCGTCTTACACAGGTGGCAGTCAATAGACATCGTAAGAAACGTCTGCGCACGGCGTGTGATTTCCACATTCCGCGGACTGCGCAAATTGAAGCGTCTGCGTGAGCGACGCGTTTGTCGTACACTTTGTGCCATAGTAGCTCCTTCTGCTTATTAGGCATTTCTGAATATAGAAAATCGGATTTAGGTACAACAACGTACAATGTGACGAGTATCATGTCTCCTTTCTGAAATCATGATCCACACAAAAAAATTCTGTGTGGTTTTGACACCATCGTGTCTGGATAAATTAACAGAGAAGCGGGTACATCCCACCATCTGAAAATAAGTGGTAGCCCATCAGGCAAACGAAGGAATCATCCTTGCGTCACCTGACTGGGTGTTGTCTCGATGCTTCACTTTAGTAGCACCGTCTGTAATGAGAGATACAGAGATATAGCTTTTTTGCATGTAACAAAAACTCTCATGGAAATGTATAGTTCATCCCCCACAAAACATAGAATGTGGAATTCCCCAATATCATTCGATAAAATTATTTAACCCCAAACTAGAGTAATACGGTCAAACGAGCGAAATGAAAAATCACTCGCTTAATCGTATTACCCCAGCGGCACCACTTCCCCACGCACCTAAACCCGAAACCTACGGAGCCGTATGCACGGATTCCCCATAATTTTTTGGGCTCTCAATGTATGTATAAACAATCAGGTTGTTAATGTGCCCGTCTCCGCCGAACATTAAACAAAATATAGTCTAACTTCGTTCGTAGACGAAACCTAACATAAACACTTCGCTATCTCGGAACTTCCTGCTCGAAAGCAGTCTCCAATCGATATCAAAGTTACAACTAAACGATATGTTCAGCTGTTTTGAACCCCGAACCTTTTTCGGGACTCGAAACAACAGGTCACACAGAGACACGCCAAAAAAGGCGAGAGCCGATGAAGGCCAAATTCTCTGTGTGACCGTAGGTCAAGTTGAACGAAAGAAAAATCACTGCCAAGTGACTGTGGTGTTATCACTCGTTGTTGAGTTGTCTGTGGGTTGCGGTTGTGCAACAGGAGTCATCGCTTTGGACGATGCTTCTTCTTGCTTTTTGTGTCCGCTTCCACGCCATTTTGCCGCGGCATTACCGAGCGACTCAATGGTGCTGTTTCTGCCCCTCGTCCATTGCTCGAGCAATGTCTGCATAAACTCACGCCCCTGATTGCTACGACCAGCATCTCGCAACGCATTTGCGATTGCAACATACTGAGCAGCATGATCAGACAACTTGAGTTGATGCGCAAAGCCTGCGGCATCAATATGGATGAGTTGTGCGCCCATCGCGTTTTGATCGAGTGCGATCCATTGATCGGCTGAATTAGCAACGTTTGGGTTACCAGGAAGCCTCGCCACAACCAATTTTCCATCTTTACTCGTGCGAATGTCTGCCGCCTGTTCATCGCGGGGAGCCTTGATCGTGAAATGCCAATACAATTGCCATGCGATCCAAGCCAGCCCAGCGATAATACCGATGATGACGAGAGCATAAAGCGCAACGATTAATACATTCGTTCTTGCTTCGTTCTCACGGTTTTGACGAGTAACGTCTTCTGGCGATGGTGTCGGCGCGAGCGTGGGAGCCATGGCGGTTAACTGGATTTTGAACTGTTCGTTCTGATATTCCAGCGCCTGTTGATTTGTGTCCACAAGCCCTTTGCAGTATTCCGCCGAACCCAAACACACATTCACGTCGCCCCCGATATTACTCGATGGTGCCTGTGGCACTGAGGCGGCGGGATCAGCATTCTGGCTGGTAGTACCTTGGTAGTATGCATACCCAGCTAAGCCAATCACGATTAATACGAATATCAAGATTTTTTTCATTGCTGCCTAACTCCTTTTCTGAATCTGAGCCGCCTGTTTTTGCAGTGCGGATTGAATTTGTTGGAACAACAGGAAGTCTAACTCCTCTACAACCTCGGAAAAGACTTCGACGGTACGTACCGAACGCGTAAGTAACAACTGACGATTGGCTCTACGAAAATCGTACAACCGAGTAGCCAACGGACCGTCCACCTGACTCACAGTTCGGATAAAGTTTGCAATTTCATCCGATGAGACCGTCTGACTACCTACTGGAGCCGCAAGACTTCGTTGATTACTTTGACTCGCTGCTTTTCTTGCGCGCGCCAATTTGTACTTTCGAAACTCGCTTGCGCCGATTAGTGCACCAACGAACGCAAGGAACCCAAGTCCGACATACATGACAGCTTTGATGGCCATGTTCTGTGGCTTATTCCATGGTGTACTACACACCTTTTCAACCAGCTGTCCATACTGCACGCGCCACACGTCCATACCTGGATACCCCCACTCACCTCCGCATTCGGGTTGAAACTCAGCTTCGTGAATGACTTCACCGGCTTTGTTATCGACAACCCAATACCCAGTAAAGGGTGTTGCTGTAGGTATAGGAGTGATCGTCGGAATTGGCGTTGCAGTCGCAGGCGGTGTAAACGTCGGTGACGGTGTAAACGTCGGCGTCGGTGTAAACGTGCCGATTTTCTGTTGCACTGCCGTCAAATTATCTTCCGACTCCGCAGTTGCCAACCACGATTCGTATGGAATGTTGCTTGTAGTACCGTCAGGATTTTTCACCGTAACTGTCCCACAACTTGCGAGAATCACAGTGGTGAGCGCCAAAAGGAACACGGTCCAACGACGCTTAAAACGGGTTTTTGTCGCGAAATGCCACATTTGGCACCTCCTTTCTGTATGCGACTCGTATCTGAAGATCTCCACGGCGAATCCGCGATGATCAGATTATAAACAGACAAAACTGCATTCGACAGTTCGTCTGACCAAGTATTTAAGATCAGATACCACAGAAGTGGTATCTGATTGTTTAGGAAAAAATCCTTTATCCTGGTAGCTGGTTCTTCTTCGGAGAAGAGTTTCCGGGCTTTCGGATGGGAACGACATTAGTTGTCTGTTCTTCATCTTTTTGCCAGAAGTATTTCTTCTTCTTTTTCTTACCTCCTTTATCCTTAGGTGTACCAGCGGGTTTCGGTGTGCGTGCCATTGTGTTAGCATGCTCCTTCAATGTGGATTCCAACAGACTACTCTTGCGAGTGCCTGAATTGGTTTTTTTTGTAGCCCAATGTCAACGTATGACACGGGAGACTTACTTTTTTTGTGTTGTGTAACGAAAATTACCACAAAACATGGGATTGTCTTTCAAGACTTTTCTTATTCCCCTAAGTCGATATCGATTTAAACTTTCAATCGATGATGTAATTTCTTACTTTTCCCTCTATAGAACTCAGATCAAGAAAGAATATATTTCTTTCTTCAAGTGAGTCCTATAGTTGGCTCCAAAAAAATCCACAGTCGATACAGAAAAACTCGTTTCACCGCATGTAATTCCATTGCAGCGAAAAAAATCTTTTATTTTATTTCTTTCGTTCACTTGTTAATGTGCGATTCTACGCAAATAAAAGTAACGGGCTTTCCGTTAGCATCTACGTAGACTTACAAAATCACTATTCGTCCATTGCGGCGCATTGCCGCAAGGACAAACATCTAGCGTTTTACGGCCAGAGCTGCGGGTTTCCTGCCTGAAAGCCCGCACCACCGACCACAAAGAAACGACTCTCCCAACCACGACAAAACCCCCAAAACTGGGGTATTTTATCGCCGGCAGGACAGTACGGCGTTATATTTACTTGTCATAAAAAGCTTTTTCTTGGGCATATATATCTGAGGCTAATTAGCCTCAAATTTTTACGCACAAGAATCAACCTTTCTTTTCCGCTTCTCCCAAACTAGTCTATAAGCCCATATTGAGAAGTGGAACATATCCTATAGCATATTTTCGTAATAAATGCAAATATTTTCATGATATACTTGGTCTCATGCAAGTTTCGCCAACCACTCGTTTTTTTCAGACAATCATAAAGTATAGTTTTTTTCTGCTCTTTACATTGGTCCCACTTCTCCTCACTCCATGGAACTACGAACTGTTTGAGTACAACAAAATGATGGCAGTTTACCTACTCACTGGGGTGATAATCACCTCTTGGATCGCAAAAATGGTCACAGAGAAGCAAATCAGGATCAGACGTACCGTTTTAGACCTCCCAATCCTCCTATTTGCAGGCTCACAACTTGTGAGCACCATATTCTCTATAGATCCGCACGTTTCGTGGCTAGGGTACTACAGCAGGTTCAACGGTGGCATGTGGTCAATTATCAGCTACGCGTTGCTGTACTTTGCCTTTACGAGCAATTCGGAGTTGTTTTTACCTCAATCGCTAGAGGTCAAACCAACCAGAGCAAAACAGTCACCCCTGACCTCTGGATCTTTCTGGCTTCCTCCACTGGTTATCGCAGGCATCATTTCTGCATGTATCGTGGCTATCTATGGCGTATTGGAGCGACTGGGCATAGACAAACACATCTGGGTACAAGATGTACAAAATCGCGTATTTTCTACTCTTGGTCAGCCCAACTGGCTCGCAGCCTACATCGTCGCCCTAACCCCTCTAACCCTTGCTCTGACAGTGCTAAACAAAAAATCGTGGTCACTCGGTAAAATTCTTTGGGGTCTTTCTTCCATACTACTATTTTGCGTACTACTTTTTACGAGATCCCGATCTGGACTATTTGGTTTAGCTGTAGCAGACGCTGTTTGGTGTGCACTTACCCTTCTTCCTGTATGGAAAAATTCGGTAGAGCGAAAAGCAAAACTCTGGCCTATGGCAGCGCTTCACCTTATCTTTTTCGTTATCGTATTTATAAATGGCACAGGAACTCCGGCTATCGACAAATATGTCACATTTGGTGGTATACAATCTATGGTTGCTCCAGCTCGTTCAGAAAGCTCTGATGGAGAGCAGTCAAAAGCGCCTTCTGGACCTGCGCTCGAAGTTGGCGGCACAGAATCTGCAATCATACGCAAATATGTATGGCAAGGAGCGATAACTGCTTGGCGAAGCACGACGAAAACCATGCTAATAGGCACAGGAACCGAAACCTTTGCCTTTGCGTTCTATCAGCACAGACCCGAAGGACACAACCTGACCAGTGAGTGGGATTTTCTCTATAACAAAGCACACAATGAGTATCTCAACTTCTTGGCAACGACTGGAATTTTTGGACTAGGCACATATCTATTGTTTATCGGCACGTTTATCTATTGGTTTATAAAAGACATCCACAGCGCATGGATCATGGCTCATAAAAAAAGCGATAATCAGCAAACTACGAACCATGAACTATCCACTCTCAACTATGCACTTTTCGCGGGATGGCTATCACTGCTTGTTACAAACTTTTTTGGATTTTCTGTCGTCATTGGGCAAATATTTTTCTTCCTGTTCCCTGCACTTTGTATACTTTTGCGCCAACCACAAAGTCAGACAAAAGAGATAAAAATCGCTCTCTCTGATGCACCCGCTTTTCTGACGTTTCTCCCTGTTACTTTTCAGACCAAAACTCTTGCTATCGTTCGTGCAATTGTCGTGCTCATCGGCATATGGGGAACGGCTATGGTCTGCGTATATTGGTATGCTGATGTTTTATACGCGCAAGGATATCACTTGGGCAGATCCGGAAGCGGCGCCAAAGCCGTGCAATATATATCGCAAGCGATGAGCCTCAATCCGCGTGAGCCACTCTACCATGATGAACTTTCTGGAAACTACGCGGCACTTTCCCTCGCTGCATTTCAAAACAAACAAGCCACAGAAGCAGCCCAGCTTTCCCAACTGGCACTCCTTGAGAGCAACAAAGCACTTTCTACATCACCAAAGAATGTAAACTTTTGGAAAACACGAACAAAAATATTTTACACACTGTCCAGCATCGATCCGTCCCTGAACGACTCAGCACTAGAAGCGCTCAAGCAAGCCTCGCTCCTGTCACCAAATGACCCCAAAATATACTACAATCTCGCTATTTTGACAGGGCGCACTGGAAACGCTGACGCAGCGGTAGCATACCTCCTCAAAGCCAAAGGGTTGAAAAAAAACTATCGTGATGTATACTTTGCGCTCTACGTGTTTTATGGAGAGATGAAAAAATCCGTGGAGGCAAAAACTATTTTACAAGAATACATAGCAACTATTGACGCTCAAGATAAAGATTTTCTCGATCGTATAAGCAAATTTTAACCACATGAAGCGCGCCATCGTATCCGTACCACACCCAGTACTTACAACCCCAGCCAAACGCGTGACTACGTTTGATAAAAAGCTTAAGGATCTCGTTGGTGCCATGACTGACACGCTCCTTGTCACGGTAAATCCTAAAGGTGTGGGACTCGCTGCCCCACAAATCGGAGTGGGATATCAGGTGTTTCTCACTAAACCAAATCCGCAATCGGAAGTCCGAGTGTTTATAAATCCTGTCATCCTCAATCGAGATGCGAACGTCACAGACGGCGTGCCAGAACGAGGAAACAAACTAGAAGGGTGCCTCTCTATCCCAAATGTATGGGGAAAAGTGAAGCGCACCACGAAACTGAAACTACAATACCAAGATATGTCAGGTGAGACACGCGAGGAAGAATTTTCTGGATTTTTAGCAACCATCATCCAGCATGAAACCGATCATATAAATGGCATTTTATTCACACAACGAGTACTTGAGCAGCAAGGAAAACTCTATCAGGTAGGAAAAGATGATGAAGGCAAAGAAGAACTACAGGAAATCACCATATAACGGTACGACAATACAACGAAATAACAAAACAACGATACAAACGAAGTAACGACACGACAAATTGACAAAGTGACAACATAACGATAATGCCAAAAACAAAAATTCTTTTCTTTGGTTCCACTACCGATTCAGTCATTATTCTTGAATCCCTTAGTCAACTGTCAACTGTTAAC
>CAZXHY010000029.1:0-15829 GCA_964639945.1 uncultured Gammaproteobacteria bacterium | reverse complement strand
CTGTAATAGAGTCTAAAACAGCTTGTTCTTCCGTTGAAAATAAACCTTTTCGTGACTTAGTTAAGGCTTTATTTGTTAGTCTCTTTATTTCATCTAATTCCTTATTAAAAGACGCTTCATCAATATTCCAAAATCCAGTACCGATATTTTTAGAGTCTTTTATTTCCCAATCATTTATTTTAGTCGCTGCGTTTGCTAAAAGTATAAGTTCCGCATCAGAGAGAGCACCAAAAGTAGCGCCTTGGGCTTTTGCATTTTGAAGCTCTTGTATAGTCAAACCTGTTACAAGCTGGTGAACACCTCCAGCAAAAGATTGGCCTGAGCCAGAAATATCGCTTGGTGCACCTAGTCCAGCTAATCCGCCAACAAATCCCGCAACTCCGCCAACAGCTGTCCCTATTGGTCCTAAGAGGGATCCTGCAGCCGCGCCAGCTCCAGCAGTACCCAGAGCCACACCGAGTTTACCTGTGCCGCTCCTTGTGAGTATATTGGTTCCTACACGTGCTGCCCTACCGCCGTTGGTCTTTAGGGCGTCTATGGCTATGATTTTATCTTCCATGGCAGGTACAGATGCTTCTGCTTCTGCTAATGCTGCTTTTGTTGCTTTTTTATCTGCTGCACTAGGTTCTCCCAAAAGTTGAGTTTCTCTTATTTTCTTGTCGATGTCAGCTTGCTTTAGCTTATTATCTAATCTGGCTGTTTCTAAGTCTAATTTTGCCTTTGGATCAACCATGTAAGGATTAGCAAGGAGTTGTGCCTCATCAAAAGTCCTTGCATTTTGTATTTTTTGAAGAACCTCTACAGGAACCCCGTATTTCTGCACGGTTAGTGCCAATGTTTTTATATCCTTATCTTCTTGTTCGGTCTTCAGTATGCTTCGTTCTTGTTGCGTCTTTATCAAATCTTGGGCAGCAGCCCTGTTTTTATCAGCCAATGAATATTCTGGAGATTCACGGATAAGCTGTAAGTTAGCGCGTTCAATAGCAAGTTCTTGCTTTAAGGGGTCAAATTTCTGTGCTACAGATCGGTCTACCTGTTGTTGTGCTAGAGCCAGATTACCCCTAGCTCCTTCTAATTGTGCCGAAACGAATAAGGCACGAGAGGCAAGGTCCCCTTGCTGTATCTGTAAACTTCTGCGTTGTTGATCGGTTAGTGCTTGTATTTGTCCTACAGAACGTCTACCTATACCCTCAGATGTCTGTTGGTTAGGAACAGTAAAGTTATATTGATTCTGTAACGCAGCCGATTCGTTCTGAAGTAAAGCGAGTTGTGAGGCAAACTCTTGCTGCTGTTTTTGTAATGCTGGCAAGTTTTGTGCACTCTCTTGAGCTGATCGTTCAGTAGATTCTCCCAAAAGACCTATTTGCAGTTCTCTTAGTCTCTTAATCGAAGCACTTTCTTCTACCTGGGGTTGAGTTAGTTGCTGCTGGCCCAATGTTCCAATGGGGAATATATTTGGCGAAGCAGGAGCAGTATATGCAGGTGTCGCTGTCGGTGTTAGCGTAGTTGTAGATATAGGAGCAAAAACACCCGGAGAAGTTTCACGTTGTGCTGTCTGGGTAGGAATTTGACCATTAACAAGAGTACCGCCTTGTTCTAGATATTTTTGTGCTTCTGTTGAGAGTGCCATTATTATATAATTATAACATTTTTACGATAATAAGCCGAATGTCCTTAACGCATCCCCGATAATTTTTACTTTTCTTGCCAATTGATATATGTCATTTCTGATAGTTGCAGCGTCAGTTGCATAAGTACTTAGGTCTGTAAAGTTGGCGATTGTATCCGTCGTTCCACCAGATGTCACGTTGTTTGTAAGTGCAGCTCCGTCTACTTGTTGCACGACAGGAGTCTTGTTAAAAAAACCAATCTTCTGAGTAGTCTCTGTTCCTATTTTAGTACCAGTAGATTTGCCTAATTGAATATCACGACCATCTAAAAATTGAACTTTCTTATGGAAAATATACCTGTCAGAGCCTAAAAACTCTTGCAACTCATCCCGTATTAATAATCTAACTTGTTGTTCGTCCATTAAAATGTGTCTTTATCTAATGCATCCTCTCTTAGTAATAAGACCGTGACGACAGCTCCGCCAGTACTCTCAATTCTTAGTGTTAGTTCTTTTTCATCCGGTAAAGTAGCCCCTGTAGATTCGATACTGTTGGCAGCGTGCGAAATAGGGTCTTTGGCTGCAACACCTGTACCTGATCCAGCACCAGTAGCCGTGAAGACCACTCCTACAGTGTTTGCCGAAGCCCCAATTGCTGTAAAGTCGGTTGATCCTACAGAAATTATTGTATAAGTAGTTCCAGTAACAAAAGATCCCGCTGTTACTGTAGTGTTAGTAAATATTGTGGTAAATGCTGTTTCCCCATCTTTCTTATACTTCAATACAATCTGTCCGCCAGCAGGAAGTGTGTCTGTCATTACTTTTGCGCCGACAAACTTTTTCCATGTGGCACTGTTGACTGAGTTAAAGCGCTTTTCGTAAATTGATGTTGCTGTATAGGTGCTTATTTTGCTTTTTGTCATCGCATTTACACTACTGTCTGCGTAGGAAATAAATACATAATCACCCACAAGTTGGAAACCAAACAGTTCTAGGTCTGTAAATGTTGAGTCATTGTTTGTTGTGCGCTCGTGAACAACCGAGAAGGCTCCTGGTACACCACCAACGCTCCATACACCATTTTTAGATACTCCGTCTATTGTTACTTCCAATAAATAGTAAAGTCGATTGTTTAGCTTTCTACTAAGCGCTGTAAGGGTTGTTCCGCTTGTTGCTGAGGTTATTTCAAAGAACTTTATAGCACTTGAAACTGAGAGGTATCTGAAGATTATCCGCTGTGTAAGGCGTGTTGTGCCTGTACCGATTGAAATACCGACTAAAGATCCGTTTACCTCATCCAAGACGTGTATTCTTTCATCCCCCCAATCCACAACGTCACTCCATGATGTGCTTGTTTTGTCCCATAAGAATACTCTCGAACCACCGAAGCCTGGGGTAGCGCCTGAATTAGGTTCACATCCTATGGCTATGTAGTTACCGTATTCACAAATTGCTTTAATGCGATATTGTGCGGGTAGTGTCAGTGCTGTGAGGTTCCACGAACCACTGCCATTCTTAGAGGCAATTTTATTATCGTACGGGATATATAGGATGTCATCAGAAGCAACTAAGCCTTGTGCCACTCCATAGGTAACGGTTATGGCTTGAACATTTTCTACCCAAGCATCGCCTCCATCTGGATCTGCCACCATGATCTGTCCATTGGCCTTGTCTACCATAAAGATCTTTCCTTGATTTTCGTAGTAAACAAAGCACTCGTATGAAAGTCCGCTATTGTTGTTAGAAGATTCTGGCGCAGCTGTTACGTTCCAAGCAGAAGTATCTAAGTCATAAGTACCACCCGTAGATAATGTTTTATAAAATATCTTAGCTCGATCAGTTCCAGTACCAGAAATACCTAGCCCATAAAGTGCATAGGTTGGTGTTGAGTTTAACTTTGCAATACAGTAATTCTTTATCTTGCTTGTTGCCTGATCCGCATTTCCAGAATCACTCGATACATAAGGTATAAGCCTGTATTTGTCAGTAAGAATGTCAAAATTGCTTACCATCCGAGATACGTTTTCTCGTGGATCTCGAGGATCATTGCTGATTCCTCCAGAAAAGTCATTTATGTATGTATCGATTATTTTACCCATATTATGGTGTTACGATAATACTGTACCTATCAAGCGTAGCCACTGTTCCAGAGTTTGCTATTAGACGGATCGCTATTGTGGTTTGTGCCGCAGTATTGATGGAAGAAGAAACAGTGCCGCCCGCACAACCACTATTCTTCCCTCGATCAGTAACAGGATCAACACAAAAGCTTGTTATTACTCCAGACTGAGAAGACACGGAACTGTTGTTGTAAATAACAGCATGAAGTGTGCCGTATTTAGAATCTTGAGAAACATCTGTTGTAAAACCAATAACAGCAGAACCAAAATTAGTACCAGATCCATCCTCTATTTCTATTGTGCAAGAGGCGGCACCGCCTCCTGGTGCAAGACACTGACTAGCTTGTGCGTCTACAATTATTGTGGAACTCGCAGTCATTGTATTCGCAGGAATAACCAAAAAAGAGGAAACAACCGCACCACCTGTCACAGTCATGGCTGTATTCGTGGCATAGGCGTATCTGGCAGGAGTTGGTGTCCCCCAAATAAGACTACCGCTACCATTTGTTACTAATGCAGTAGAACTCGCTCCGTGTGTTGCAGGGAAAGAATAAGAAAGCCCATTAAGCTTTAACGGAAAAGCAACAGTACTAGAGGCACTCAAGTCTCTTATCGTTGTACTGCCAGTAAAGTTATGATTGCCAGACCAATTATAATTAATTGCCTGATCTACAGCCGATGTCTGCCAAGAAGGAGCCGTGGCAGCTCCATTAGAGGTTAGGAATTGTCCAGAGGAACCATATCCAGCCACCGTTTTTAGTTGAGTTGTGCCATTACCTAGTAGAACCTGATTAGATGACAGGGTAGTAGAACCTGTACCGCCGTTGGCCACTGCTATTGTTGTCCCTGTCCAAACACCAGTTGTTATTGTACCGATAGACACGAGGTTAGAAAGAGTTGTAACGCTGCTTAAAGAGGTTGAGGCGTTTTCTATTTTTCCATTATTAAGGGCAGAGAAGTTGTTGTTTATTACTGTCCTGGAAGAGGATAGGGTATCAGACCCGTTAATTGTTACTATTGTAGCACCTACCTTTGTAGAGTCTTTAACCCACTCTATTTTCTCCAGTGGGGCGTAGTTAAAGGCACTGAAGATTAGACCTGCGGTGATTATTGCGTTTAATATTAGATTAATCATTTTGATTCTAAGCTAAGTGAAACACTACTTTTGCTTTCCCTCGACAAAGAATACTTTGGACTATCCCAACTAGATGTCGATTCCGCCCAAGTCCACGTTGCCTGATCCCATGTGAGCCCAACATCCTTTGTCTCAAGCGAAAGACTTACGCTCGTCTTATTTTCCCCTAATGTTAAGTTTACTTTTGACATTTATCTAAATGCTATACCCCTCATTGTTGCCTGCTTCCTAACGTCCTTCTCCCTGCGACCGTAGTGTTTGATTAACTCCGCCTTCATCTGTTGTATTTTTGCCTCTATTAAGGCCACACGATCTTTTTTATACGACTGGGCATATGGTAGTGCTGCCATGTATGCCAAAATCATATGCCACGGGGAGGCAAACCCTGGTTCCTTGGTCCCTGTTGTCACCTCAGCTGAAGTAAACAGGTCTGCCGTTCTTTTAAACTTAATCTTAAGGCCATTTGTTAGGGTTACACTTACTCCATTATCTGGAGCTGGTAATAAATCAATTGTGTCCTCGCTTACCTTATCATAAAAGCGTGGCATGCCGTCAGTTTCATAGGCCTCAGCTAGTGGGACTAGATCGCTGTACTCTTTTTGATCTATTGAACGGAGGATTTGAAAATCTCCATTTTTATTTTTTACCGAAACCTCTACAAGTTGTAAAAACTTATCATTAAAGCTGTATCTCTCTTGGCTGTTTACAAGTGTATACGTCCCAGTTGGAAAATCGGTGTAATTTGAATCATCAAAATTCCATCGTCCATCTGCGTTTATAAGCAAACCTACAATCTGCTCATAAGCTTGATTGATTCTTCGCAGAAGTGTCGCAGCGGTGTAAGAAGTTGTGTCTGCGTCTACTAAGTCCCTTGCCTCCTGGTTAATATCTGCTATCGTTGCCAAAATAATTAAATTAAAGCTATTAATTCTTGGAAATAAGGACTTAATCTTTTTTCATCTATCCGTTTTCGTGGGTGGTGTGCATGACAGAGTGTTATACCATTGTTGACCTCATATCGAAGTTCAAGATACTCGGTCCAGCCCAAAATGTGATGTGCTTCTATCCTGCCCTCGCAATCCTTATTGGCGATTTTACACTTAAATCCGTCCCTTTTCCAAACATTCATTCTCCACTCTTTATATGCCATATCATTTCTCTCTTGTCTTTTTGCCAGCTTGGTCCTATCCGCAATCCACTTATGATTCTTTTCTCCCGTCTGATTAATTCTTGGAGTACCCTTCGGCCAGCCGGCGGTTAGCCCTTTTGTACCCTTATTCCAAGCTGTCTGTCCTAAGTGGGAAATACTTAACCGTCTTCTTGTTTCTAGACTAGCTGTTTTACCTTTTTTGTTGCCCGGTTTGCCTAATTTTGCAAGGCGCATTTTTAGTCTAGCTTGCTCGGATATTTTCTTGGTTCTTTCAAAAACCCCCTTTGGCATACTTATATTATAACATTTTTAATACAAACATTCCCCTAAGTGACCAGTCTCGATATTTGGATTACACCACAAACTAAATCCTGCGTCTCTAGCTTTTAAACTAAAATAGACATCCTGGCTTGTCTTCATCTGTCCCTCCTCGTTATATTCGTAAAAGAAATAGGGCTTTTTTAGTTTCTTAAACACTTCTGTCTTAATAAGTGTAATTCCTGTTGGAACTGCACCAGCCTCAAATGTCGCTTTCGGGATCTCCTTGAAAGGAATGTTCTTAAGTTCTTTATCAAATACCATTGAACATCGAGGCTCTGAACGGAAGTTATAATTAGCACAAACAACATCCTTATTATCCGCCAATAACTTATTCAGTGTGTCCGGCTCAAATATCATGTCGTGTTCCACAAACAAAACATAGTCAAAGCTATTCTCAATAGCATATTCAGCTATTATGTTCTGATTCTGGTGCACAAACACACCGTCTTGAAACAGCACTTGCGTCTCCCTCTTTGTGGCCCTTATCATTTCAATAAGTGAAAAGGCGGTTTTTGCGCTGATTGTTTTATAGACTGGTAAACCGATCAAGATCTTTGCTGACCTCTCTCTTGATGTTAATCCGTCTATTGAATTTGTGTTATACATGTTTTATATTTTTACCCCAAGTTTCTGTTTTCTGATGACACGGGCGACATAGGGTCCGACCATTCTCAATATCCCATAGTTCCACACAATTCTCTGCTTGTCCCACTGATGTAATCTTATTATCGCGCAGAATAGTGGCAAAAGTGTTTGGGTAATGATCAGCTTGTATCTCCCCCCCTCTCGTTGTACAAAGAACACAAGTAAAGTTATCTCTCAAGAATATCGTTGATCGCCAAAACCTATATTCGAAACATCGCCTTATCGACTTGTTAAGTGGTGTTAGCCCCCTGTCTTTGGCAATACTCTGCTTCTTACGAGTTTCCTCGGATACAATTCTTCCAGTAAATGCACATGACTTCGAACAGAACCTGCCTCCCCCGTCCTTAATTCTACTTTCTACTCTGTAGTATGCCTTACCACACCTTACGCAAGTGCAGTTGTTTTTCTTCTCAGTTCTTAGTGCCTTACCCTTACAAGTCAAGGAACAAAAACGCCCACGCCCCTGTCTTAAGGAGTACTGGTATGCTGTGAAATCTTTTTCGCATACTTCGCATTGTTTTGTTATTCGTGTTTTCATTATTATTCTCCTATCTTTATCTCCCTAGAATAGAGAGACAAAGTAAGCTAACAATTATATTTACTCTTGACAACTACGCAACGAGTACGTCATATAAAAGCACCTTAGTGTTCGTCCAGCCTACGAACTCCCAGTCAATTCTAGCAACGATACCTACTCCTGAGAGTGGTCCGTCAGCTGTTGCTGGCTCCTGGTCGTAAATAACCTGTCCGTAAGTATCTTGTAGGATACCCAAGTGGAAGAGATTCTTTACTCCAGCGAAAACGTGACCTGCTGTGTGAAGGTTCGAAACATAGTGTGAGACTCCAAGATATCTGAAGCCCTCTACTGTGCCGTTCTTCAAAGCATTGTCAGCCTCGGTGAAACCGTTAGCCTGAACGTATGCCTCTAAGATTTCAAAGTCAGCTGCTCTCCAAACAATAAATACACCGTATCGATTCATCAAAGAAGTACCATTCGCCTCGCGAATTTCTCTCTTGATTCCTCGAATAATGTCGTCAATGTTTGTTGCAGAAACTGTGATGTTTCCTGCTGATCCGCCAATAGAAGCGTTATCAAAGTCAGTCCACATGGCGTGATTTGCCAACATGTCTGTCTCTAGCTGCTCGTCAATCAATTGACCCTGAAGTTCTGCCAAATCCATCATGTCAACATAGGTCTGTTGTGCTAAGTCTGCTCGATCAATAAACAATCCCAAGTTCTGAGACTGATCGATTGTTACAGCTTCAGTTGTCAAAGCGAATGTCTGGTGGGTGTACGCTGTTCCTCGTGTGTGTGCTTGTAGGGCTGGGACAGTGCTCATATAAGGGTTCGTTAGAACTCGCTTATTTGAGATATCCACCCTACATACCTGCTTCCAGTTGGTGTCCTTATCAAGTCTCTCCTGAAACTTGGTAACGTAATCAATTGGATACAGTACTGTGTTTGCTACGGTCATTGTGTGTTGATATTTTTTATAATATCAGCCACATAGACTCCTATTTATGAATGTCGATTGTTCCGAAGGGGTTACTTGTAAAGTGATTTACATCCTTGATCGTAGACATTTTGGAATTTACAATCTGTCGTCTTAGTTTAATGTCTGGAATGTCCAACAATGTCGCCTGTCCAGCATCAATCTTGGTTTTCCAATAATCCACGGTATCTCTTGGCGATGTACTAGACCTATTAGAGCTCGAGGGTGTGGCCAGTTTTGTTGCCTTTGCCGTTCTAAGGTCTGCTAGATCCTGTTGGAAGTATTTATTTTCCAATACATCTTTCAAAGATTTACCTGTATTTGAAACTCGATCATTCAATAGTTCCCTCTCATCAGCTTCTCTAATGCCATTAGCAACTAGATAAGCCTCTTGAGCGTAATCTATGTCTGCTGATTTGGCCGCTTTTTTTTCAACTGGTGCTTCGGTATTCTTTAATTTCTCTATCTTGGTCTTATACCTTTGTGCAATGCCTTGATTTTTGAGAGCGAGCTCTTTCAATTCTAAGGCTTTGGCCTTCCAGTCTGTAGTATCCACACCTTGATCGTCAACTGTTTCGACGACCTCTGGCACGTTTACTACCTCATCGTGTTCATTTTCCATAAATGATAATGTTTAGTCGTTTTTGTCATGAGTACGATAACTCGTTTGATAAAGATTTTTAGAGAATCATAACTCGTTTCAATGTTGGTAAGGATTGAGATCCATTTAACTTTAGTCCGCGTTCGCTAGCTCGTCTACGATACAAACAATATTCTCGTTATCAGCATCCCTGTAAGGAATCTGCGAACAAGTCAGTCTTGTATACTCGCCCGGATCAATCACATCATCGTTAGCTGTAACGGCAATTAAATCCATACCAGCTCCGGCAACCAGTGTGAGGCTAATACCAGAAGTTGAGGTTGCATTGTGGATTAACCACTGCCTGGAGGCACCTGTACCCTTAAGCAATTGCATCATTGTGGAGGTTGCGGGAAGAGTAAAAGAAGCAGCACCTGTATTTTCCATCAGATCGATTAGTGAATATGGTGCCAAGTCCTTTTCTACAAAAGTGTAAGTGCTAACCTTTGTTGATGTGGCAATGGCAGTACCATCACCGTAAGTGAAAGTACCGTGCACATTTAAGTAATTAAAGTGCTCTGGGCCAGAAATAGCCCCTACTACTGAATCGGCTGGAACAGAAGTTACGTAACCTCCAGAGAACGATCCCACCAACACTGCGAACAAGCTCAAAATTCCTAATAAGATTGGCTTTATATTTTCTATTAACATGTTTTTCATTTATTTTAATTATCGACCCTTTTTAATTTTCTTAACTTCGACCTCCCCAACTATTTCCTCGACAACCCTATCTAATCCTGCCTTCTCTAATTCTCTCCTCTTTAACTCCTCAACCTTTTGTTCCCTCAATTCCTGTTTTGCGCTTTTTGGTAAACTCATTTTAATATCCTTTCTTAACTGTTTTCTTCGACCCCTTCTTGAGCTTTACAGCTCCACCCTTAATCTTCTTTGCTTTATTTTTATGTGGCATGTTATCTATACTCTGTTACTGTTAATGCGCTCGACGTAAAACCAAAGGCCTTAAAAAGACCACAACCATACAGTTCTGCATCGTATACCTGAGTCGTTGAAGCGGCCTGTAGATGTCCAAATGTACCAGTTGGTGTCTGGTTAATACGATCACTGAAGGTAAGCATGATAGGACTTGCTACTGTTGTGATTACACGAGCTGTACATGCTGTGGATGTTGCAAAAAGGGTCGCTGCTGCACTGATTGTTGGGTTTGATGTTGTGGCTACTGTGGCGATAAGTCCTGGAGAGGCTGCACCCAATGGCCTAGATGTTGGGAAGAGTGCCCACACTATTAGAACTATCACTGCAAGTATTCCAATTATTTTTTTTGTTTCCATATTTATCTTGCTTGATTCTTTCCTGGCTTGGCCTCGACCGAGAATTCTTTAAAGCCTTCTAGCGCCTTAAAACCAGTTTCTAATAATTGAACGCCCGCCAAACTCGCTCTTATCTCAGCGCCTAACTCCTCATTTTTGATACCTGGACGAGCAGCCAGAGCTAGGCAGAAGTTCTTTAATGGATCTGGAGTCCCTTTTTTGTCCAGCGTCCCGTCAAAATACACGGAAGATAAGACAACCTTCTTTATGGCCCCGAGCATTACTTCGTCGGCTGCTACAAACTTTAGTTTGTCCTTCTCTAATTCTGTTAAAATGTCTGATATTTTCATTTATATAATAATTATACCATTTTTATAATTTTATTGCACAGCTGGTGTAGGTAAAGCGGCCGGACTTGGTGTCGGTGCTGAAGTTACAAAATCACTTTGTGATAAACCTGAATATTCCACTATTTTTGAGAATATCTTAGCCACACGAGGATCATCTAGAACTGCGGGATTAGATACAACAACCTTGAATAGATTACTTAGTTTATCTACTGCGCCCACTAGGTCCTTTTGAGCGCCTGCGACATTTACCTCTACGGCCAGATTTACTCCTTTTAGTTCATCCTTAAGAATCGCCATAGGAAGAATGTTTCCTTGAGACTTCCATTTCTCTTTTATCTGCTGTTTAAGTGTCTCAAAATCAGTTGGAATCTCTCCATTAAGGACCATTTCAGTCCTCTGTCGGTTGGCCTGGTTAGCTGATACCCTATCTAACACAAACTCTAATTCGTCGTTGTCTAATTCAGATAGCCACTCTGTACCCTTAATCAGCTCCCTTGAAATGTGTGGAATTATCCAATCACGGTAGATTTGTTCTATAAATCGGGCGTATTTTTCGCGTCTTCCGTCATGCAACCCCCTGCCCTGTCCAACAACAAGGTCCTGTAAGCGAAATGGCGTGCCAGAAGAAGGGTTGACCCCCATGAGTGCGTCAGTTGCACCAGATGTCAGCTTAGCGTGTTCCTCTAGCTCATTTATGGACTGCGTGAATAATTGAATGTTGCGCGGAGATGTGTCAACTTGTGTTAAATCCTTGCCCTCTTCAAGCTCAACCAGTTCCAAGTTATCTAGATCCTTCAATCCGCTTGGATGTTTGGCGGCAAGGGTTGAGTCGGTAGTTTTTAATATCGTTTTGGATGCAGAATCAAGCATATCCATCTTTCTTTTCATGCTGTAATTTGTCCACACCTGATCTTCGAATAGCTCCTCAATAGCACTGCGACCCAGAGCTCGGCCAAAGATCTTGTCTCTTGAGAAGAATTTAAATGGACTCTCCTTCTCCTCACCCTTAAATAATGTTATGCCTTTCCTTTGTCCACTTTCGTCACTATAAAAACTAATTATATGTAACTGATCTATATAGCTTGTTTCGTCTCCTCCGTCTTTTAGATACGACTCAGGAAAACAGCCATGTATCTCATAAACTTCAATATATTTACCGGGTGTCTTAGTTTGCTGAGATGTTGGATCTTTGGCTTTATAATTGGTTGAAAGCATTATCAGGTCTTCTATGGTTACGTTCGCGCCGTTCTTTTCGTTCCCCCAACCAAATTCAGCCATCTCCTTCAATTGGCTTGGAGAGTAGAAGTGCTTTATGCCTATAGGACCAGAAAGGATGTCTGTTTGATCACAGAAAACTATTGAGTGAAACGGTACAACCTCTGGACGTACCTTATTTAGATTCTTTACGAGCACCCCACCATAATCATTCTTTACTTCCTTGCCCTCGTCAAAAAATGTATCAAGATCGTTTTCTTTTACAAAGACATCATCGTGATACTTCTTGATGAGGAAAGATAAATGCTGTTTATTCTTCTCGTTTGCATATATGTTTATATCTTTAACATCAATATCCTCCGCCCAGTCCTGTAGATTGCGCAAGTACAGAATAATGTTTTTTACTGGCTTGTCGTCAGCATTACCTGTCAGCAATCGGCCATTCTTGTAGAAAAAACATTGTTTTGTGAAATCCTTAAAGGACCACTCCCAGTCATCGTGAAGAGAGATTGGGAGAACAAAGTTGGCCTCCTCGCTTTTTACATAAGAAAATATATCTGCTTTATAATCCATTTATTTTTCACCTAGTAAGAATTTTAAGTTACTTGCAACGAAGGCTGTTGTCATCTTCTGTGTGTTGGTACCGCCTACACCAAATAACCTCTTCATAATAGGTATGTTTAAGGGTTTAATAACCTTCATGCCGTTTTTACTCACAGTCAAACTACCTTTGGTTTTAAAGAATGTCGGCTTAATTGAGTTTAACGCCTGAGATAGATCTGCATGTTCCGCTAGATACTCTTGATTGTTTAGGTGCAAATCAACCGAGTAAACGGGTTCTACTTCGATTGTTACCTTTTTTGGTCTACCTGCCATGTAAGTTCATATATGTTAGTGATCCCTTTGGCTTGTTTCTTATCTGCTGGTAAATATTTGGAAGATTGGCGGGTTGTCTATTGACCCTCCTGTTAGCAATCATCTCATCAACTTTTTTGGCAATAGACAGGTTCGCTTCTTTACACGCTGAACAAAAAGCATCGCCATCAGCATCAGCTTCGTCTTCAGACACAAACGCATTCTTACACTTGAGACACGAAAGATTATAGCTCATATTATATTAATTATACCATACTAATAATGAATTGATAAATCTCGACGGATATCAAATAATTTTTCTGCCCTAATTGCTGTCATTGCTTCATTCAACGTCATCACATGGCCGTAAGTATCTCCGCTTAAGTTTACTGCCAGTTGCTTTAAATAATCAAATAATTTATTTCTATCCTTAATATACTTTTTGGCTGTCTGATACTGTACTTGATATGCGGGTATTTCTTGACTTGCACGAAATACTTTGTCTTCAAGATAAAGTTTCCACCACTCTTCCGTTTTTCCATTTTGTTGCCCCATGTGTACCATCTCATGGTTTACAAGATCGGGTGTTAATGTCTTTTTGTGTGGATTATAAAGAACATTCCCATAACAAAACAACTCATCGCCGGATAGATCGAAGTGCTGTCTGATGTCCTTTATGTTTGGTGGGTATTCTTCTGATGTTATTAGGGGCATTAGCGGGCTTGGTTAGCTTTTAATATTCTCGCTCTAGGCAGGTAATAGTTAGTTTTTACAACTTCCTTC
Organism: uncultured Gammaproteobacteria bacterium; assembly: GCA_964639945.1. GTDB lineage: Bacteria > Patescibacteriota > Microgenomatia > UBA10105 > UBA927 > UBA927. Next base: position 2,245 of record CAZXHY010000029.1, on the reverse strand, counting down.
AACTCAAACATCATTCTCATCATCATCACATCGGAGAAATCAGGGCTGCGACCAATAGCGTCTTTGATGTCTTGCTTCGGAATGATGGCCAATTTTATACTCTGGCCTGAGTTATCAGCCTGTTTGATCGCGTCTAACTCCTCCTGCAAATCAGATATTGCCTTCTCTCTCGTATATCCCTCGATGTTTGTTTTAAAATACTTTAGTTTTATCGCTGTCTGGTGTTGATTAACCATTTCTGCCAATTTAAAATAACACTGTGAACGCATGTTTATAAAATTAGCTGGGACGTTTTTACATCGCAAGCTATCCCACATCTCAAATGGAGTTGCACCACCCATGAAACCCTTACTGCCCTTTAGCCCATCCACCACACCGCCTCCAATACCGTCTTCGTCTGATAAAACATGTGAATATGGTATTTTGCTTTCTACTATCTGCTCTTTGATTTTTTCTTTCGTTGTGTCTATGTCCTGATATTTATATACACCTAAACCCGTTAATACTAATCCTTCAAATTCTGCTAAAACAATCTTATCTCCCCCAAAGCGTGCAATATCGTTTATGAGGTACTTTTCTTTGTTCGGTTCAACTGTGTTTGTTGTTAAATCAACTATAGCATCATACTCAATCAATTTATTTTCGCTTGAATCATACTCGAAGTTTCCTAGCAATAATCGCTGTTTGGTTATCTTGTCCGAACGCTGGAGGTTTAGTATGTATGATTCGGGGAGATGTGGGTTGTCTCCGGGTAATGCCCTAATAAAACCTCTGTAGCTTGGTAATAAACCTTCTTTCCATGGTTTATAGTAATCCCTGTACACATGACCTTTGTTTGGGTTAAATGTCTCCAACCAGAAGGGTTTTATATTTACGCCGTTTATTTTGTTATATCTACCAACACGGGTCTTTAGGATACTTTTACCCTTCTCTGGTGTTTCGTTTGATTCCTCAATCCAAGCCCATGTAAGGTTTAGAGAGCCAAAGCGGGTATACTCGGGATCTTGTGGTGAGTAGGCTGTATCAAGCAATAAGATTTCAGATCCATTAGCGAACTTCATTATCCCATCTTGTGCCTTATACACATAGTCGTTATTCTCTCGATAGCCTAGTTCTGAAAAGATTATAAACAGTTCCGATAGAGTTGTTAGACGAAGTGTTTTAAGCTCCTTGCGGCCTATTGCACCCCTAGCTCCTGGGTATTGCTCTGAGATAGCGATAGCAAGATAGCAACCTAGGCGTGTCTTGCCACCTCCACCAGCGCCACCATAGCCTAGCTCGGTTATCTCTGGAGACTCATAAGCATTCCAAGCCTCGGTTTGCTTGGGGAGAAGTTTAATTGTTGATGTTTCAGGCATCTGCCTTTTGAATGATTATAGTTTTCAACGATCCGTCGGGGTTTGTTACCTCAACAGCGTTAGTTGCCTTGCCAAAGGCTCTATCTGCCAACCATTCACGGGCTGATTTGTCTCCCTTCTTGGCCTGTTTAACAGCAGTAGCAACAATGGGTGCAAATTCTTTTACAAGAACTTGTGCCACATAGTCCCTCTGTCTCTCTGCTTCAAGCGCAGCAAAACCCTTTGGTCTGCCTCCTAATTTTCCATTTTGAGCTGATGTTAAACTTCTTTTGTCCATATAGCTTAGATCCTATGTTCCTATTATACTATATTTTTCAATACTTTTAAATGAGTGCATCTTTAAATGTTCCCCCCTCTGATATTTTTTTCATTGATAGTTTAAATGGATCATCATTAAAAATAAGGTCCTCATTCTTATCGTCGTAGGAAACATTGAAACCATCTCTATGCAGGTTGTCTCTCAAGTAGTCAGTGAGTTCGTGCCATTTCTCTCCTGGTTTCTTGTATCTCAAGTCATATAAATCGTAAAAAAGTAGCAGAATCTTTTTATTATCTACTATATTCTGAATACCCTTCCACTGCACTCTCTTGGGTAGCTTCTTACATGATTCACAAAGTTCCATTATTTAGAAGTTAATATTATTAATATTATATTCAATCTCTACTCCATATTCCTTCTCTAAAGCCTCAATCCACGCTGCTACTGTTTCAATGATTGCTTCTTTTTTCTCAGCAACTTCATCTGCCTTTGCATTTCGTCTGCCATTCGGAAGTTTTTTGTGCTTTTGTACTGTTGCCATAGTCTTTTAAGGCGTGTGTAATTCATGATTCGAAATTACTATTTTCCCATTTTTCACAATCGGTAAGTTCTCTTCATAAACAGGCTG